>CAZJTM010000264.1:0-7572 GCA_964548925.1 uncultured Verrucomicrobiota bacterium
CATGCCGACAGAGTAACGCTATCAGAGACTAGAGGGAAGGGGATATGCAGATGCAAATTATTTATGCTCCATTCGTCCCTCCGTTTTGTTGTCTTGCTTGCGGCTGCCCAATTCGTGATGGTCTCGCCCAAAGCTGGCGCAGCGGAATCCGTGTCCTCCAAGCCAATCATTGACATTGGTGTCGTGGTCAAGGACGCAGATCGCACAGCTCAGTTTCTGACGAATGTCATCGGCTTCAAGGAGGTGCGCGGGTTCCCCGTCAGCAGCGATTTGGGAAAGAAGATTGGCCTGCTCAATGGTCAGGCCACGCAAGTGCGCGTCTTCGTGCTGGATGAAGTCGAGCAGGCGACGCGTTTGAAAGTGCTCTCTTTCCCCGACGCACCGGGCAAGTCGGCAGATCAAGCCTACATTCACTCGACGCTCGGCATTCGCTATCTGACCCTCTACGTCAAGGACCTCAATCGCGCGCTGGAACGAGTGAGGAAAGCCGGCGTGGCGACGCTGGGGGATACCCCGGTCGAAGTCGGAACCGGCACCTGGTTGCTGGCGGTGAAGGATCCGGACGGGAACTTCATCGAGTTGATCGGGCCCCGGCCGTGAATTCAACCCGCACTGTCTGAAGTGGCGGTCGGCATGCGGCGCGACAAGTGCGCATGCCTGCGGTCATTGCTTCGGCGCCTGGGCTTGGAGATGTTCCAGCAGGCGGCTTTCCCCGACTTTCGCCGGCAGCAGCGCGAATAGCGAGGGCTGCCATGGATCCAGTCGAGAGGTGATTTGGTTTGTCAGGCCAAGGTATTTGTGGGCGCGCAGATCATATACGTGGCCCGGCTTCGCCAGTTTGGCGTCCAGCAGGATGGGCTTTTCCAAGGGCTCATTGCCTCCCGCCTGCTTCAAATCTTCGCTCATCTGGTAGTCAATGTTCCGCTCAAAGGCGAGGAGGCGTGCCTCGCCGAGCCGGTAGCGGTGAATGCGGACGCGCGCTGGCACTGGTAAAACCACCTCCGGCGAAAGCCCCGGAAGTTCCGTCGCGATCCATTCTGCCCAAGCCAGGTTTGGTTCAAGAGCCAAGCGGTCCTTGGCGTAAGCCGCAATGTCACCATCCTTGGCTGTGGTGGAAATGGTCTTGCCGCCGCGAACCGCGAAGCTGCGCTCCTCGGAGCGGGCGAGAGGAAACATGGGTTCCGACTGGTTCTTGGTGACCAAGCGACCGTGCTCGTCGAACAGGCCGGGCGTGCCGTCGGCAAAGATGCGATAGCCGCGGGCAGCGAAGCCCATCACCTCGTTGCGGTCGGAGTCGGAGAGCGCCCGGGCTGTCGGCAGCACCAATACGCCGGGCGACCCGTCTGTCAGTTTCGATGAACCTTCGCCCGGTTTGAAGCTCGACACGAAGCGCGGCGAAAAGCCCAGGTCTTGAAACGCCTTGAGCCAACTGTTTCGCACCTTCGCCATGCGGTTGTGGTCCGCCTCGTAGCTGGAGAACCGCCGATGCCAGGTCGAGCCATCCACGGTGGACTCGATCAGCCAGTCCACCTGAATGCTGGGCTGGGAGTAAAGGATGAAGATGGGATCGTAGTCCTTCACGGCGCGAAGAAACAGTTCCGCCAGCGGCGAGGTCATCTCTTTGAGCACGGGTGCGAGCGCCCTGGCCTTCGGCGTGAGGGCGTAGTCAGCGCGATTCCAGTCAAGGCAATCCTCGCTCCACCAGACAATACAGCCACGGTCGCCTTCGAGCAGCAGATGCCAGAGTCGCCGCCGGGCCGCGTTCGTTTCTGTCTCGAAGACCGTCGTCACGATGGGCTTGCCCGGCATGAATGAACCGAAGATTTCCCGGGCGTTGCCGATGTCGTAGGGCTCGACCCAGTCGAGCACCTTGGCCAGCCGCGACAAATCGTAGCCCCCGAAGGCATGCGGCATCTGCGTGCCTTCGATGCCGACGGGAGTTTGCGGGTCCAACTCGTGCGCGGCCCGGCGCAGATCATCCAGGGTGCGGGCCAGCGAAAGATCCATGAAGGAGCGGAAATCGCACCACGGGGATAAGTTCCAGCGCGTGGGCCGCTGGCGAGCTTCCGCAGGGTCGAACTTGAGGCGTTGGAGCGCCTGCCAGTCGGGTTGACCGCGCGGCATCGCTTCGCCACTGGCCATGCGGTTCTTGATCTGGTCTGTCGTGAACGGCATCACTGCATCCCAGGAGGCAAACTGGGTTTCCCACTCGGCGTTGAGCGCACCCAGGTCGGGATATTGCGTCTTGAGCCACTCGCGGAATCTCGCCAGCGAGAGCGGGCTGAAATCGAAATCGAACGGGTTCGCGGAAATCGTCGTGGAGAGTTCGTCGCGGATGTCATAGGCGATCGGTTGGTGCGCCATGTTCTTGCGAACCACTTGCTGCATTTGCGCGCGGGCCCAGGAGCGCCACTCCGGATCCTCCAGGCAATACTCGCGAATGAAGGCGCTTTCGGGGCGACCGCCCTTGGCCCAAGCGGTGACGAATTGGTCCCAATCGCGAACCTTGGAGTTCCATTTCAGGCAGAGTCCCCGATTGACGATGTTCTCGACGTAATACGGGAATTGGTTGTCCAGCAGCGGCTGGGGGCTGGCATCGCCGTGGACCATCGCGGTGTTGATGCCCATCTCGCGGAGCCGCTGGAAGAAGAGCGGGACCTTCGCCGGTTCTTTCCAGACCGTGTCACCCACCCACATCACGGTGCGGTAATTCGGCCACGGACGGAACTGGTTGGTTTCTGCCGCGAGGAGCGTGAAGTGCGAGAAACAAATCGCTGGCAGAATGATCAGTAGTCCGCGTTTCTGGCTCATACGCAAGCATGTCGCCGGGGAAGCTCGGAATGCAAGCGAGGTTTTGGAGTCTATTCCTGGCTGACTGGGCCATGATTGTTCGCCGGCTGCTGAGAGTCGCCCACAGATGGATTCTGTCGCGGGGCGCGAGACAGGGGCTGCATAAAGCCGGAGAGTTGCTGCGAAAACTCCGGCCAACGTCCGGGAAAAGCTCATCTTGCTGCACTGACGCGGGCCCACCAGTGGCTTGGCGAAATCCATCTGCAACGTCTGCGGCACATGCTCCCAGACAATGACGCTGCCTTTCCCCTGCAATCCCAGATCCCACGCGCGGAACAGGGCCGGCGTGTCGTCCTGTCCACCGTGAGCTGCGATTTAGCGCCCTGCCGCTGCAACGTCCCCCCCCACCTCGATCTGTCCCCACCGCAATGTGGCAGTGGGTGCGCAGGGTCGTCCTTGGTCGGGCAGCCCACACGAATTGCTGTGAGACCGATGCTGTCCGGTCGTCGGTTACGAGGGCGTTACGTTTTCGACGCGGCCCACTCGACCGCATTGCGAAGAATCTGCCGCACTTCGGGCCGGAAGAAATCGTCGTAGGTTTCGTGGCCGGGAACAAAATAGAAGACTTTACCCTTGCCGACCGTCCAGCACAGTCCCATGCGGCAGGGTTCGGTCGTTTTGTCGGGGCGCGTGTAAACGCCGTCGAGTGGCACGGCTTCCGGCGTCGGCACTTGAAACGGCTCGCCGTAAAACTCGATCGCCGGCAACTCGAAATCCTTCACGGCTTTGCAGATGGGATGGTCCGGCAGCTTGACAGTGATCTTCGCGGAGGTGCCGTCGGCCTTGTAGTCGCGCCAACTGCACCGTGTGCCCATCAGCTTCTTGTACGGTTTGGCAAAGTGCGACGAGTGCAGCGAGAGGAAGCCCATGCCTTGTTCCTTCACGCGGCGTTCGATGCGGTTCACCAATTCGTCCTTCACTTCGCCGTGCTTCTGATGACCCCACCAGATCAGGACATCCGTCTGGTTCAACCGTTCGTCATTCAGACCCTGATCCGGATCGTTCAGATTCGCCGTGATGATCTCCCAATCGGCGAGCGGCTGCAGGCCTTCGGCGATGGCAGTGTTGACGTCCTTGGGATAAATGTTCTTCGGCGCGGTGCCTTCCGACCAGACGACGACGCGCCGCTTGCCAGCAACGGCGAGGAGTTGTGGCGCGAGCAGCAAGCTGGCGGCGGCCGCCGCGCCCAAGCAAACAGCTTGGCGGCGGGACAGTGCGCGTGGGGTGGCGTTCGTTGTGTGTGAATTGAAATCTTGCATGGGCCAAGCATCCGAAGCCGACCCGCGCAGCGCAAGCGGTTTCGCCGCCATTTCTGAAAACACGCGGGCCGGATCAAGCTTCCGCCCGACCCGGCCCGCTGAAGGTTCAGGAGTTCGCCCGCTTCACTTCTCCTCGGGAATGCGCATTCCGTAGAACGAGCGATAAACGAAGATCAGCGCCACCAAGAAGAAGAACGCGCCGATGGCGGTCTTCGTGCCCTGGTTCTTCATGGTCACGGCGATCTCCACCGCGAGGAGGCCGAACAACGTGGTGAACTTGATCACCGGGTTGAGCGCCACGGAAGACGTATCTTTGAAGGGATCGCCCACGGTGTCGCCGACGACGGTGGCGGCGTGCAGGTCCGTGCCCTTCTGACGGAGGTCCACTTCGACGATTTTCTTGGCGTTGTCCCAAGCGCCACCGGCGTTGGCCATGAAGATGGCTTGGAACAGGCCGAAGAACGCGATGGCGATCAGGTAGCCGATGAAGAAGTAGGGATTGAAGAACGGCAGCGCGAGCGCGAAGCAGAAGATCACGATGAAGATGTTCCACATGCCCTTCTGCGCATAGACGGTGCAGATGCGGACGACTTCCTTGCTGTCCTTCTCGGAAGCCGTAGTGGCGTCGAGCTTCATGTGTTCCTTGATGTAAACCACCGCGCGATAGGCGCCGGTGACGACGGCCTGGCAGGAAGCGCCGGTGAACCAGTAAATGACTGCGCCACCCATGATGAGGCCGAGGATGATCTCGGGTTGCACGATGGAGAGTGCGTCCACGACCGGCTTGAAGACCCCGGCAATGCCCGAGGCCGCCTGCGCCTCATACATCCCTTGGAGCAACATGATGATGCCGAACACCATGGTCGTGGCGCCCACGACGGCGGTGCCGATGAGCACGGGCTTGGCCGTGGCCTTGAACGTGTTGCCCGCGCCATCCCCTTTCTCGAGTTGGTACTTGGCGTTCTCGAAATCGGGCTTGAATCCGAAGTTCTTTTCGATGTCTTCCTTGACGCCCTTGCGGCCTTCGATCTGGCTCAACTCATAGACTGACTGAGCGTTGTCGGTTACCGGGCCGTAGCTGTCCACCGCGATGGTGACCGGTCCCATACCGAGGAAGCCGAAGGCCACAAGGCCGAACGCGAAGATCGGCGCGGCAAAGGCGTACTTGGCCGGCATGATGGACATGAGCGCGGCATTCTGTGAAAAGTAGTAAGAAGTGAACATGAGGAGCATGATCACCAAGCCCATCCAGAAGGCGGAGAAATTGCCGGCCACAAATCCGGAGAGGATGTTCAGCGAGGCGCCGCCGTGCTTGGAGCAATTGGTCACTTCCTTGACGTGCCGCGAGGTGGTGCTGACGAAGATCTTCGTGAACTCCGGAATCAGCGCACCCGCCACGGTGCCGCAACTGATGATGATCGAGAGCACCCACCACAGCGCGGGTTGCGCCACGCCGGCGGTGTCCTTGAAGTCGCCGAGAAGCAGCCTGCTGGCGATGAAAGTGATCGCGATCGAAACTGCCGAGGTAATCCAGACCAAGTGGGTCAGCGGGGCTTCAAAGTCGAAGTCCTTCTTGCCGCCGAACATCGCCTTGCTGAGCGCCTCGTTGCCAAAGTAAGACACCAGCGAGGTGACGATCATCAGGGCGCGCATGACGAACAGCCAAACGATGAGCGTCGCGCAGATGGCTGGACTGGCCGCAAGGGCGAGCGCGAGGAACGCGATCAGCGCCACGCCGGTCACGCCGTAGGTTTCAAAGCCGTCCGCCGTCGGGCCGACCGAGTCACCGGCATTGTCCCCGGTGCAATCCGCAATCACGCCGGGGTTCTTCGGGTCGTCTTCGGGCAGTTTGAAGACGATCTTCATCAGGTCGGAGCCGATGTCGGCGATCTTGGTGAAGATCCCGCCGCAAATACGCAGCACCGATGCGCCCAGGGATTCGCCGATGGCGAAGCCGATGAAGCACGGGCCGACGAGTTCACGCGGAAGGAACGTGAGGATGCAAATCATGAAGAAGAGTTCGACGCAAACCAGCAGCAGGCCGACGCTCATACCGGAGCGGAGTGGGATACCCAGCGTGGCGAGCGGATTGCCCTTGAGCGCGGAGAACGCGGCGCGGGAATTGGAAATCGTGTTGATCCGGATGCCAAACCAGGCCACGCCGTAAGAGCCAAGGATGCCGAGGATGGACGCGAGCAGGATGACCACCACATGACCCGCTGACATGTGGGACAACACGCCAAAGTAGTAGATCATGCACGCGCCGATCAGCACCCAGAGAATGGCGAGAAACTTGCCCTGGGTGAACAAGTAGGTTTTGCAGGTTTCCCAGATTGTGTGGGAGACTTTGCTCATGCTGTCATGCACTGGCAGGGCTTTGGTCTGCACGTACTGAACGACACCGAAAGCCGCGCCAAGGAAACACAGCAGGATGCCCAGGTACATCAGGGCCGTGCCGCTGATGCCCCCCAAGCCGCCAAACTTTACCGTGTCCAACGGTGGAATCTTGATATCCGCCTCGCTGGCGTAGGCCGCCAGCGAGCCAAAAACCAGGGTCAACAGAATTGTGGCCCAGATGCGAGTAGAGTTGTGTTTTCTCATAGAAATGGTGCCGGGAGGGTGCAAAGACCCGCCCGTGTTGCCAACACATTTTTTGGCTGGCACTGGCCGAATCTTGTCGCCCGCCGCCGCCGGTCACGGTCCGCTTGTCCCCACAACGTGCGACACATTGCGACTTGCGCACCAGACTTTGCGCTTGCTTGCCGGCGGCGGAGGATGCAGACATCTGTACGGCACGATTGACCGGGCGGTCGCCCGCGGACGATCACCGCCCTAGAGTCCTTGAATCTCAATACGCGCAGTAAACAAGTCAGATTCCTGCGGCCGTCGGTCGAGACACGATTTCCTCGAATTGACACGAACCGTATTCTCTTCGTGTCAATTCGCGAGATTCGTGTCTGCGGTTGAGGCCCTGTCTCGCCGGGGAAACCAATATGAAACACATCGAACAAGCCTACCGCCTCGCCAAAGAACGCTACGCCGCGCTTGGCGTGAACACCGACCAAGTCCTTCGCCAACTCACCAAAGTCCCCGTCTCGCTGCACTGCTGGCAGGGCGACGACGTGGGCGGCTTTGAGAACTTCGGCGGTGCGCTCACGGGCGGCATTGTTGCCACGGGCAATTACCCCGGCAAGGCACGCACGCCAGACGAACTCCGCGCCGACGCCACGAAGGCCCTCTCACTCATCCCGGGCACACACCGCTTCAATCTTCACGCCTTCTACGGCGAGTTCGGCGGGAGAAAAGTGGACCGAAACGAAATCGAGCCGAAGCACTTCCGGAACTGGATCGCTTGGGCCAAGGAACTCGGCATCGGGCTGGATTTCAATCCGACTTGCTTCTCGCATCCGAAATCGGCCAGCGGCTTTACGCTGACGCATCCGAACAGGAGCATCCGGCAGTT
>CAZJTM010000265.1:0-7442 GCA_964548925.1 uncultured Verrucomicrobiota bacterium
TCGCGTATTCCTCCGAAATCTGAAGCAAGGCGCGAAAACAAGTCGGCGTGCCGTCAAGTTTCAAGGTTTGGGCCTGGGCGTTGACGACAAAGGCTATCAGCGACAGTAAGAGGCCGGCCGACGATTCCGACGAAATACTTTGTTTGTGCATCGGCGCGTCTTCCTCCAGTCAATGTCCAACCGACAGACTGCACCCGAGTCTATAGGCCCTGTGGTAATGAAATGTGCTTATTACAGCACTGTCTCCGGGGGTCGTGGCTTTCGGCCTACTGAGCACGCACCCTGCCTCCATCCTTCGCAGGTACTTGCACTTCCTCCAACACCATCTCTTGCTGTTGTAGGTGAAACACCAGGCCGAACTCAACATCATGAGGAATCGCTTCACCTGCCCTTCCTGCGCGGCCATGAATTACGGCACACTTGCGCCCATTCATCGCTTCCCATCGCCACCCCTCAATGGTGATTATCACTTGATTGTCCTTAACGTCTGGCCCCAGCGACTTTGCAAGCAATTGTGGCAGTGTCAGCCGATGTCCGTCCCGCTGTAGCTCCGTTGTGGAAGGACGTTCGCGCAGCGACTGGAACAACGAGAGAACAGCTTTCTCCAAGTCGATTGTGGATGTATGATACGTCTCGCTCAGCACTTCCAGACGGTCGCCACGTTTTCGCACTGCCAAGGTCACCTGCGCCTGGTTCCCATTGCTTGTTGCAGTTGGTTCCTGCGTCACATTTGCGGCTATGAGCCAAAGAGGTTCTTTCCATTCCTTGGCTGCGGTACGCGGCGTAGCAGGCCGACTATATTTCTCAACGGGAGTAATCGACTTGAAGGTAACGATCGTCTTAGGCAACTCACGGCGATCGGCGAACCATCGCCACCGAGCTAAGGTCGCTTGTGCGTTGCCACGGTCACTGACGTAATCATCGGCGAGCATGGCGGCGGCTGCGCGTAAGTCGCCCGTCGCAACCGTCTCGAAGTATTGGCGCGCAAAAGTGGAAATGCTCTGATCGGCTTCGGTCGGAAGGGCGTGAATCACGACGGTGCCGGCCTTCTTAGGTTTCCATTGCGGCGGGACGATGCTGTCCAAGGAGTCAGCCGCCGTCCTGGCGGGCATGGGCGACGCCTTGCTGCTGTGCGATCCAGCCGGAGGCTTTTCGGCAGGTGACGTGTCTGACCGTTTCTCACTCGCCTCGCGGCGGCGCTTTACCGCAGGATCTTCAGAATAGGGCACGAGCTTCGCAGAAACATCCTGCCCGAAGTCGCGTCTTACCGCATGTGCCCAGGTGCTCCACGGATATGCCCTTGCCAAATCGTCAGCCGCCTTCCTTGCCTGATCTTTATGACTCTTCTGAAACTGGTGATATCGCACGACGGCGTACATTGCTGCCGGACGCAATGGGTGATCCTGTGGCCCTTGGAGAATGACAGAGACCCAAGCCCGCTCCTTGGTCCAGTCGATATCTGCCGGAGCGTGATGCGCCCACTGGTTCTGAACAAGTGACCATGCGGCAAATGATGCGAAAGTGGTTCGTGGATACTTGTCAACGATATCTTGCAGAGTTGACGCCGAGCCTTCTACGTCGTTGCCGTTGGAAAGAAAGGAAGCACACGCCTTTGGGCCAAAGAGGAGGGCAGCCTTCGCGACCTCGCCGCCATCCGGCTCGACAATCTCGATCTCAATGGGGACTGCGCGCAAGGATTCGACGCCCACTTGCCAACGGCCAATGCTGGGGAATACCCAAGCTTGCGTTCGGTCGAGCGCAACCCATATGATTCGACGGTAGGTATCACCAGGTTGGATGGTGGCACGGGCTGGTGACCGATCATCCACCTCGCTAAGTCGGTCCTGCCACAGTCCTACCCGGCGAGGAACTCCGCCGGGTTGTGAAACAGAAAGCCATACCGGATCTAACTGCGTGGTCAGAGGCGTAGTTGAGCGGTTGATATAATCGATCCTCAACTCGACGGGTTCGTGTTGCAGATACGAGGTCCGATCAGTTGATAAGACCGCTTCTTGAGACAATCCAGGCGATGCCGACCCAACAATTGCGACAAGCACGCATTCCATCATCATCGTGTTAGAGTGCATGATGACCTCCAAAATGAAGTAAGTTCATAAGCGTTTTTAAGGCTCTCCGCACTTCTGTGTCGATTTGTCCCACAATATGTGATAGTGGCGAGGAATCACTGACACAGCATCTTGAAACCGGCCAAAAGGTCGCCCGAATTAGCTATAGCGCGAAGACACCTATGGTAGCATCGCTGGCTGGAATATGTAGTTACTGCTTATCATGCTAGCTTCTAGATATTGTCCTGAATCCGTGACGTTTTGTTCGCCGACGACGGCGACTTTTCCGTGTTTTCCCGTGTGAATCGCATCTTTTCGGGCATGAGTGCTAGCTCACCCAGTGGGTGAGCTAGCATCGCTGCTGTCGAAACGCTGCTCGCATGGAAAAACAGGTGATTTTCACACATTGGCGCGGAAAAACGTCTCGGATTCAAGTATTGTGATTGTGGCTGAGAAGTGCGCAAAGCGGGGTTTGTGGCTTGCGGCGTGTGAGGTGTTTAAGCACATGTCCGCTTTCAACACGTCACGGTCCTGCGTCACGCAATAACATGAAGCGGCGTAAGGACTCTCCGCTGAACATCCCACTTCCCGGGTCCGTTCCCGTGCCACCTTGCATTAGCCCGCCATCCGTGTGTCGCCCCCCCATGACATGCCCAACCTCATGGAGCGTAGTCCGCCGTCGTCGCAGTTCCGGCGAATCAGTGCCGCCCCCGCTATTCACAGCCCAATCCCGCAGTCCCTCGACGAAGACTAGAGTGCCTCCATACGACCCGGCTGTGAGGCCGGTTATCCAATACGGACAGGATATCCCCCTTATAACCCCGTCAGTGTTCGGATCATGGGAACTTGTATGGTGGCCTTGGAAGCACTCGACAATCTGGGCTGCCCATCGGTCGGCACCACCTGACAGCCCGCGAGTGGCTGCGGCAACACCGGAGTATGCGGCACTGCTCTCAGTGTTCACGTAGAGTTGAAATGTCCCGATGTTGTCGTTGCTGGTCCGTGTCATCGCCTCAATACACGCGGCGGGAAACCCATCTCGATCGTTGAAGAGCGTCAAATCTGCTGTCGTCGGCGTGATCTTCGGCGAGGCCCCATCTCGCAAGTTCACGTTAATGACATCATCATCAGCGATGTAGACATAATCGGTAGCCGCCGGGGTTGTAGCCGCAAACGTAATGGGCTGATCGACACCGGCCGGATGGCTAACGATAGTCCCGTACCCAAGCAGGTCATCCCAAAAAAAGCCCATGTCCCAGAACATACCCAGACCGCCCGCGAATTGATTAGCGTAATCGAAGTTCAGATCGGTCTCGATGGTTGTGGTGCCCTGTCCACCATTGACATCGTTATCCTGCGCGGAACGTTTGTACTGGTCTCCCTCTAAGAGATCAACCGGAGCCATGTAGTCCCGTTCGATCCAGAGCCGTCGCCAAACGGTTAGCGTATCCGTACTCTTGGCTAAGCCGTCTGCTGGCGCGCCCCCTGGCAACCCCAATGCTTGATCGTCAATGGCCTCCAGCGTTTCGCCGTCATCTGGATCATCGTTGATCCGTACCGCATTGTGGAGTGAATTTCCGCAGCCTGCCGCAAAACGCCAGTTATTGCACGGCGTAGGCTGGGTGATCTCGATGAATGACTTGGTTGCCAAGCTACCAAAGGCCGCGTTCTCGATTCCGACCCGATCCGCCCAGCGTACCTCGGTGGCACTGCTGGCGAGGATATGCTGGACGGTATCCGAGGATGCCTCATGGATACGAATGCCGATGTCGTAGGTGTCTCCGGCAACGCCGAATCGCGGAGGGTCGTCGCTATCATCTGCCGCTGCACCATAGCCAGTCCGGTTGTCGTTCGGTTCCCGACCGGCGTGGTGTCCTTCTGTATCTCGACTGCTCGTTGCGTCATCGAACGTCGTGTCTGTCGAGTAGTGGTCAACATCGAATGCTTTGACGTAAACTGGGAGATGCCAGCCGGAATCTGTCGGAATGCCGGGGAAGAGTATCGCTTTCACGGTGAAAAAATTGTGTGCCACTGTATCGCCGGGATAGATGGCGTCAGGGAAGACTCGGCACCCTGACCTCGTTTGGCCGGTCGGGTCTGTCGCAAAGTCGGCGATTGGACCACCGCTATGGCCCGCATGACACTGCCCATCATTTTGGAACATTTCAACAGAAAGGATCTGAAAGACTGTCACGCGCACCGTATCCGATACTGAATGCGTGGCATCCGCAAAGAATGTGGCGGTGACAGTATCCGACGAACACCCATTAAGGCCCTCGATCCAATAGAAACCGTCCCCATCAGCGTCATAGGGGTCCGGCGCCTCGATTGTCGCGTTCCCGGAAGCATCCAGTGCCAACAACGTATTCTTCGTTCGCTCGTGCCAAATACGCACGTTTGCATGAAGCAACGAACCGACGTGGAAAACGATCTTGGTGCCGTCCTTCCAGTACGGCACTCGAACCCGCATCGGCTCCAGATCATCGTCCACGTCGCTCGGCAAATTGTCGTCATCCATGTCCAGTGTGCTGTCGGGGATCTCTTGGCGATCATTGTCGTCGTTGACCCAAAGATAGCCGCCTCGACTGGCCTCAAGTGCATCGTCTCCATCAGTGACATCCTGCGGACGCGATGCCAGGGGGATGCCGTGGGCGTCCTGTGGGTGGTCGTCTACATTTACGTCGAGATCAATACCGCTCACCACCCGCACCACGTCCATCGCCACCTTGGCCCCGTTGACGGTGAGTTGCAGGCCGAGGAGCACTTCGCCGGGTGTCTTGCCCGTAATCAAGATATTGTGGTCGGAGGCGTCGCCGAGCAACTCGAACAGGGAATGGCCGTCACCGTCCGTGGTTGTCGAACCGCCGCCGGCAGACGTGTCGAGCATCAGCACGGGTTCCTGCCCCTGCCGGACTTTCCAAATGCGGACGTCGCCCGCGCCCGAAACCTTCTTCAGCGTGATCACGGCGGGGCGCTGCGGGTCGTTGAGCATATAGGCGACGGCTTGGGAATACAGCCCCCGAAGCACCCCAGGCTTGCCGAAGCCGAAACCGCCGGGATTGTCGACCGCCGGCACGATCATCCCAAGTTCGCCTGGTGCGGCCTCCCGCAGGTCCTCGGCATCGCTGCCGTCTACCGTGCCCGAATTGTCGCTGTCCACGTCGATGTCCATGCGGACGGGCAAAAAGGCCAGCGTATCGACGGCTTCGCCTGTGCCGGCGCCGTCCGGGTCATACGCGAATCTGACGAAGCCGTAATCGTTGTCCGGCGAAACGCCTTCCATATAGAACAGATATGTCTTTTCGCCCACCGAGTCGATACGGCGGTTGCCGAGGAACGCCGCGCCCTTGTTGCCGGCTTCGGGTAGTTCACCCTCGAAGAGCCTGATGGTCGATGGAACGGAGAATTTCAGGTCGCCGGGCGCTCGCTTCACGCCCACCTTCACCTTGATCTGCGCCAGGCCCACGCTCTGGTTGTTGTAGTTCGCGCCTTCCTTCGTCAGGTCGGCGGTGGTGTTGGCCGCATCGCGTCCCCAAGGATGGACGGCCGGCAGGAATTCGTCGTGATCGTCGTTGACCCCGAGGACAATGCCTCGAATCACCGGCGGGGCTTGATAACCGGGATACTCGGCGAAATCCTCGTCATCACTTTCCGATGGTGTTCGCGGATTGGCGATCGAGTCGTTGTCGGTGTCTGCGTCGGCGTCGAGGTCGGAAATCGACATCCAATACGTCGGATCGCCGCCGGGTTCGCCTTCGGTTCTCAGCTTGGCCCAGATGACGACCCAAAACCGCTTGTTGGGGTCTACGCCTGCCGCACGAAACTTCTTGATGTCCGTCACCTCGCCCATTTCATCCCGATACCAGTCCCAGAGAGCCCCGGTCTGATCGTCGATCCCGGCATTCACGATGTTGTCCGGCGTCAAAGTGATGTTCAATTCGTACACGTCGTCGCTTAGGTCGCCGAACCCGCAGCCGACGTTGGCCGCCTTCGTGTGCCCTGGCGTCACGTTAACCACCAACGGTGGTTTTTCGGCGGCGCCAGCCGGCGCCGCGCACCAATGCACGGCATACGCCGCAAGACACAAGCCGAAGCCCACAATGCCGCGGAGTCGCCCAGCACGACAGTCGGAAAGCGTCATCGTTTATTCCTCCCGAGGTTTCGTTCGATCTGATCGATCTTTCGCCGCCTCAATCGCCGCGTCCACGATCTTCAGGTGGTGATTCATTGCGGCCGATGCCCAGCGGGATTCAGGGTACTCCCGAATGACCTTTTGGTATGCGGCCTTGGCAGGCAACCATTGGCGGTTCCATTCGTGAATCACACCGACGAAGTAAACCGCCTTGGCGGCGAACTCGCTGGTTGGGTAACGGCTTGCCACTTCCTGAAAAACGCGAATCGCATCCTGCGACTGTCTTTCATCGTTGTGGATGATCGTGCCGGCCATGAAGAGGCACTCCGACGCCCAAGGTGCGGATGGAGAAGCTCGTTGTGCGCTCAAGTAGTCGAGTTTGGCATCCGGTTTCAGCCTGAGATTGCTCAAGGCCACCGCCCGCTGTTTATGTGCCCACGAGCGTTGTGCAGCGGTGGAGGAGCCTCTTGTAGCTTCAATGACGAGCGTCGCCAGTTCGCGCGATTTCTGATACTCGGCCGCCTCAAGATACACGTCGGCCAGCATCAGGATCACTTTGGCCTTCTCGTCGCCCTTGCGGACGATCTCCGGCGTCAGGGAGTTGCCAGATTTGGCCGCCTCGATCAGACGTTCGATGCCCGTGGGAATCGTGCCGTGGACGACCACGAAGTTCCGCTCCGGCTGGAGCGGCTTAGCCCTCTCGAAGAAACCGACCGCGCGCTCGGGGTGTTCCAAGAGGTACTCCACCAGCCCGGCGCGGACGTAGATGTCGTAGCCGACTTGCTTGAGGGAACGCAGGGCGTCGAACTGCTCTTCGCCGATTCCCTTCCGCGCCTGGGCGGCCTTCGACTGGTCGAGGCGCTCGTACCAGGCAACTGCCCCCTCGGCGTGGCTCCTCGCACCGGGCAGATCGAACTGGTGCTCCAGCTTCACGTCGATCAGCCACACGTGGGCGTCGCCCGTCCAAGGGCTGTCCGGGTGCTTCTTGGCCAGTTCCTCGAACGCCGCCAACGCCTCGTCTGGTTTTTCTGCCTCCGTAGAGAGCACACCTTTGTGATAGAGGGCCTGGGGCACGTGCCGGCTGTTCGGATAGCGTGCCGGCAAGTCGGTCCAGTAGGGAAGCGCCGGGGCGCGGGCAGCCAGCAGCGCCTTTTTCTGCTGCTGCCGGGCAGCGTCGGTCAGCGGCGCAGCCGGCTTCTCGGCACCTGCCTTGTCGGCGGTCTTTTCGGCAGGTGGCGGGGCAG
>CAZJTM010000266.1:0-7438 GCA_964548925.1 uncultured Verrucomicrobiota bacterium
CCGCGAGATAGTGAAAACCGCAAAAACGAACTAGAGGGACGGGGATATGCAGATAATTTGCAATTCATGCGGCGAGCATAGGCCGGTCGCGCCGGCGGCTCAAGTTTGCGATCGTCTGGCAGGCGAGCTTGCAGTTCTGGAACGGTCTCCATCATTCACACCTCCACCCATTTGCCAGGCACGGGGGCGGGATAACAACCCTGCGCGTCGGCCTGCACCGGGGCGGGGCTTGATTCCGTGAGTTGGCCAACATTCGGGCAGAACTGGAAATCCGACGCCAGCATCTCGTCCCACGTGATGACGCGCCCCATGTGGACGGCCGCCCGGCCCATGATGGCGCCGAGATTTGAAAGCGCGGCACGGCGGACTTCATTGTGCGGCTTGTCGTTGCGGATGGCGTCGAGCAGCACATCCCACTCGGCCTGCCAGGGATTGACTTCCTCCTTGGGCGGACGCCACGCCACATTGCTGCGCTCGGTGTGTTGGTCCTTGTAGATCCAGCAATCCGGCGCATGCACGTCGCCCGAGAATTTCGCGGCGCATTTCGTGCCGTGGACAAACGTGGCGAAATCGGTGTGGCATTTCGGGATGTAGCGACCCGTGACCAGCGCCTTGGTACCGTCGGCGAAGGTGAATTCCACCGAGTAACTGTCGAGATTCTGGCTGGCGTCCGTGCTGCCGGCGAAGCGCCCGCCCACGCCATGCGCCGCAACCGGATAGCTGTCCTTGATCCAGAAGCACTCGTCCATCTGGTGAATCATCAGTTCGATCCAGATGCCGCCCGAGGCCCAGAGGAATTGGAACGGATGCCCGGGGCTGAGTTGCCAAAGCAACTCGTTCTGGTTTTTCGGGAACGGCCCCATGAAGTAGCCGGGGTCCATCCGATAGGCGCGAATCAGCATCACGTCGCCCAGCGCGCCCTCGCGAATCTTCTGGATCATCGCCTGCCGCGCGGACGAATGCCGGCACATCAAGCCACAGCCTATTTTGAGGTTCTTCTTCTGTGCTTCCTCGCCGGCTTTGAGCAGACGCTTGATGCCGCCGGGGTCCGCAGCGAAGTCCTTCTCCATGAACACGTGAATGCCTTTTTGCACCGCATACTCCAAATGCACGGCGCGGAAAGCGGCATGCGTGGTCAGCAACGCCACGTCACCCGGCTTCAGGCAATCCATCGCGTGGCGGTAGCCGTCGAAGCCGCGGAATCGCCGTTCCAGCGGCACGTCCACGCGGTCGCCGAGGTTTTCAGTGAGGACCTTGTGCGAGTTGTCGAGGCGGTCCTGGCGCAGGTCGGCCATGGCCACGAGTTTCACCGGGCCACCTGCCTCCTTGCCGGATTCGAGTTGTCGCCCGGAATTGTCGCCGAGCACGAGGCCACCGGCGGACATGGCATTGGCCACCGCGCCGGTGCCGCGCCCTCCGCAGCCGATGAGCGCCAGTTGAATGGTGTTGTTCTCCGCCGCGTGGACATGTGGTAGTGCCACACCGGCCAGCGCCGATGCCGCAGCAAGCCGTCCCGTGGTCTTCAGAAAATCACGGCGTGAAGTGGAAAGCGGTGAGTGGTTTGTCATGGGCTGCATCGTCGGCAGGTTGAGGGCGTGGTGTCAATGCGGGAGAACGGTGAAGCGATCGGCTGGGTCAAAGGCGGCGGAGCCGCAAGGCAAGGTCCTCGTCAAACCTCGGGCTGGTGACGGGAGTTGAACCGCCCGCGGCGTGAACTCGGGTGCGCTGTTCCACGTCACCGGTTCGTGGGTTCAACCATTCGGCTGCGTAGTCACCGGCGGGCAGGCGGAGTTCGAGGGTGGCCGTCCGCACGTCCGTCGGGGCATTCTTGTCTTTGGTATCACGGGCGAGATAGAGCGCCCAAGCGACGCCTGGCTCGCTCAACGCATAGGCGCGATGGCCTTGGGGCACCCCTCCGGCAATGACGTTCCCGTCCGGCTTCATGCGGATGAAATCGAAGCTGCTCATGAACTCAGCCAGCGTCTTCATCTGCTGGCGGAACGCCGGGTTTCCGCCGCCGGGCTGTTTGTCCGGATACACGAAGGTGCCGTCCTCGTGCCCCGCCACAAACGAGTAGTCGAGATGGTTGAACAGCCCGCCGCCCGCCAGCAAGAAGCTCCAGGCTTCGACCCGATAGGGCAGGTCGTTCGTGCCGCGGAAGCCGGTTTCATTGTCGCCAATTACCTTGTTGAGCCCGTAATTCATGGCCACCGTGTCCGGCGGATAAGCGTAGTGGAAGTTGAAAATGGAGATCGCCGGGTGCGGGCGCTCGACCTTCGCCTTGTCGTTCGCCACGTTCTCCGAGATCAGGTGGCTCACGCCCAGAGCCTTCTCGGTTTCCACAATCACGTCCGCGATCCGGTGCTGCCAGGCCATCGTCACACCGCCAAAGTAGGGCTCGTTGCAGATTTCGTAGTAGAGGTTGTCGCAGTCCTTCAACTCGGTGACGAGCTTGCGGACCAGGGTCTCCTGCACGGCCAGCAGTCCGCCGTGGCGATCCAGGGTGTACACATTGGTGCGGGCGACCTCGCCGACGCGGTTGACGTTGTTGATCGCGTTCATCGGGCTGAGCAGCCACATGGACTCCTCGTAGAACGGACAGAACAAATTCAACTCCACCACGACGCCCCGGGTCGAAGCGTGACGCATGAACGCCTTCAACCGGTCGAAATAGTCGCCGTCCCAGCGGTTCAAGTCGAATCTGTTGCCGCCATTCCGGTAGCCCGGCTGGTCGCCGCGCGCCCAGGGGCAAATCAAGCGGCCAGCGGCGGGGGCGAGGGTATTGCGGGCGATGCTGAACGCGCCCGGCGGTTCGCAATATGCGCCGCTGAACGTGCGCGTGAGGTTCAGTCCATCCTGGGCCAGCGCATCCAGATACCGGCGAAAGTCGAAGTCCAAGTTGAGCACGGCGCCGTAGTGCTCGCCGGAAGTGATGAGGAGGGTGGGCTTCCCGCGCCAGAGAAAGTAATGCGGGTTGTCGGGATGCAACGCGAGCGGGGCGGTGCCGCAAGCCGACCGGGCTGCCGTGGCCAGGAGCAACGAGAAAACGAAGAGCAAGCGCATGAAAGAAGCTTAGGCGCTTGTGCCGGACGATGGCAAGGCCGGCAGGCCGGGCGACGGCAATTCTCATTATGGACCAGACAGGGACGCCGGGTGAGGGCCCCCGGCCTACAACCGGGCGGTTTTGCGCGAGGCAGGGCGTGCGCCCTCACCCGGCGGAGATTGAAACCGTCGTAATGAGAATTGCTGCCCGGTCGCGGTGAAGGCTGGTGTCCACCTGCCTCCCGCACTCGGGGAAGCCTGCACCGGGAGAGAGAGGACTCAACCGAAAAACCGGGGGGTCACGTTCTCTGCGAGGAACAGCCGGCGCCGCTGCAAGTGGGCCACTCTCTGAGCAGATGCCTCCGGACGAACAGGAGATTCGCCGGAGCGTCAAAGGCTGCTTCGCGAGGGACGACGGGCCAAGAGGCTTCGGTCTCGATTCGGGATCGGGCGCTCGGGGTAGTGCTGGGCCCGCTCTCCCAATTCGGGAAGCTTGGTCTCAAGCATGACGGGACCGGGCGCATTCTCCGCGACGGCCACGACTCCATGGATCTCACTCCGCCGAATCGGGCCGTAATGCCGGCTGTCCCAGCTTCCGTAGCGGTTGTCTCCCATCACGAAATACTCGCCCGCCGCCAGATGCCACACCACCGCGGGCTCGTTCTTCTGGTTGTTCCTCAACGTGCGCGTGTCCCGCTCCAGGTAGGGCTCCAACAACCGCCGGCCATTCACATAGACCTCGCCCCCGTAAATCGTCACGACTTCGTCGGGCAAACCAATGACGCGCTTGATCGCGTCGAGGCCGCTGTCATCGGTCAACGTCACGACATCGCCACGCGTGATCACGTACAAGACCTTGGCTTGGACGACGTCCCCCGGATTCAGGGTGGGGCTCATGCTGTCGCCGTCCACAATGCAAAACGTCCCAAAAGTCGTCCGTCCAAAGACAATCACCGCCACCGCCAGCATCAAACCGAGCACGGCGGTGCGGACACGAGTCTGCCTGGTTGGTTGCATCTCGAGGAGTCCTCGCGAATGTTCGTTGACCACGGGGAAGCACTTGGAAGGCCATGACGCCAACGACCGCCAACCGTGTGAGTGGCGGACAGAACTGGCGAATCACCGCACCGGAAGCACCCAAAGACGGTCCAATAGTGTGGCACCATTGACCGATTTGACGACAATGTTCCCGCGGCTTAGGAGTCGGCTTTTATACGTCAGTTGATCAACCTCTCGGGGAAATTCCTGCCGGAAGCGATCCACGCAGTGTCCAGCGTGGTAGGCTGGCATTCGTGGAGCGGTTCGCTGAGGATGTAAACCGCGCTGCTGGCCCGCGCGATTCTCAGTTCAGGCTTCCAAGGCAGGCAGGACAACCCGGTTGGCGTAGTCAACATCCGCCGGGAAATCTATCTCGGTCCACGGCAGGCCCGTGACGTCTTCCGCCGCGAAGCAGCCGGCGCGTACCAACGCCCGCAGGATGTCATCGTAGGAGTCGGCGCGGCCCGGCCCGGTGGAACGCGCCCGTGTTTCCCGGATCAGCAGCGGGAGCTGTGCGGCGTCCAGCTTGAAGAAGCCGATGGACTCGCCCACGCTGTCCGCCTCGCCCTGCCAGCGTTTGACGAAGTCGAACGGTTTGCCGTTCCGCATCGGCACGAGCACCGGATCGTCATCGGCCGTGGAGAAACCGCGGTCCACCAGCAACACGGTGCGATGCGGGGACGCGACCAACCGCCGCAACATGCGCAGGTCGTAAAGCACGTCGCCGTCCATCAGCAGCACGCCGTCCCGTGCGGCTTCGAGCGCAGGCAGCGAGGTGTGCATGCTGAGCGCGCTGCCTTCGGTGAAGTCGGGGTTGAACAGCTCGACGAGTTCCACGCCATGCCGCGCCTGCAAGCCGGGCAGGATGGTGGCGATCTGTTCGCGCCGATGGCCGGTGACAACAAAGAGCTTCGGCACGCGCAGCCGGGCGAGGAAACGGACGTGGCGTTCGAGCAGGCTCTCGCCGCCGAATTCGAGCAGGACTTTGTGGCGGCCCTGGGTGTGCGCGCCCAAACGGGCGGCACGTCCCGCAACGTAGAGTATGGCATTCATGGCGTGTTGGCTTTCGTGGAGTCAGTCAGGGGTCAGCGGAAGGGTTTCGGTCTGGATTGTCCGCAGGCTGGCGTGCTCCAGCGAAAGCAGCAGCCAGCCTACAGCGGCAAACAGGATTTCCCGGGCGCGACGCAGCAGCGCGTAGGCAACGCCCAGCGTATCCGGCAACCCGGCCAGCCGGCTCAACATCACGATGCCGGATTCCTGGATGCCCAGCGAGCCCGGCACCCACATCCCGAGTGCTTTGGCCACGCCGGTGAACGCCTCCACCGCAAGCGCCTGCGTCCAGAGGATGGGCATCCCCAGCAGGTGCGCGACGAGGTAGATTTCCATCGTGTCCAACAGCCAGCCGCCCAGATAGAACGCGACCGAGGCGTAAAAGCGCGGACGATGATTGCGGTAGAAGCCGGAGATGGTCTGGTCCACTTCGACGATCTTCGCGCGGCGCTTTTCGAGAAAACCAAACTGGAGGCGCAGCGCCCGGGCGAGCGTCAGCAGCGAGCCGAACAGTCCGCGGCGTTGCATCCAAAACAAGCCGGCGAGCACCGTCGCGCCGCCGCCCAAGACCACCAACATGCCCGCGCGGAGGCCGGGTTGATCGCCGGCCAGACGCAGAAAGGCCAGCGCGGCGAGCAAGATGCAAATCAACTGTGCCACAGACTGCGCGGTCTTCGAGACCACCGCGCTCGTCGTGCCCACGCCGGCGCTGACGCCGTGTTGCCGGAGCAGATAGACTTTCACCGCCTCGCCACCCACGTAAGCCGAGGGCAGCACGTTATTCACCGATTCCCCGGCCCACCGAATGCGGAAGAGGCTCGCGAAGGACACGTGCAACCCCGCGGGCAGGCAGAAGCGCCAGCCCAGACAATCCACCCCATAGACGCAGAAGTAGGGCACAAGCGCCACAGGCGCCAGCCAACCCAACCGGCTCAACGCCTCAACCACCGCCCGCACATCGGCGCGGACCAAGTACCAGCCAAAGAGCGCCAAGCCCGCCAGCAGGACCAAGACTCGCCAGAACACTTTCATGCGACGGAGCGGTCCTTTCCGCGTGAGCCGGCTTGCAGCGCCAGCGCGACCATCCAGAACAGATGGCTGCCGATGGCCGCCATCCAGAGAAACCAGTCGAGCCGGTTCACACACGCCAGGAGCAACACGAGCACCGAGAAATCGCGGTTTGTGGCGGAGTCAATCAGCTTTTGCAGCAGGCGGCTGCGGTCGCGGGCCGGGCGCTTCATGCCCCGCACGATGACCGCGAACGAGAGCAACGCGCCGGCCACCGCGCTGAGGCCCAACCAGAGCGCCGACGGCAATTGGCCGCGCCGCGCGCAACCCGCCGCGATGGCGGCAAACACCGCGACATGCACCACCTGATCGCCGGCGAGGTCCAGCCACTTGCCCAACGCGGACTCCTTGAACAAAACGCGCGCCAGGTCGCCATCCACGCAATCCACGATTGCCGACAGTTGGAAGAGCACCGCCGCACACACTGCCGTCGGATGATTGCCCACCGCGAAGAGGCCCGCGGCCACCAAACCGATCCCGATTGAAATCAACGACACGGCATTCGGGCTGACCGGGGTGTGAACCAGGACCTTCGACAAAACCCGGCCGCAAGGGCGGTTGAAAACCCGGTCAACGAATCCGTCCGACGCACTCGTGAGTGACGCCCACAGCGCTTGCTCCGCCCGGCGTGCCGAAACCGCGTCCGTGATCCGGCAGGCCACGCCGCGCGCCCGGAGCGCCGGCAAGCCGGCCAACGCGGTTTGCCAGGGCGCGTCTCCTCCCGGCAGCACGCCGATGGGAAGCGGTGTGCCGTCCGCGCCCGCCAAGCGACCCCCATGATCGAGCAACGCCCGCACGTCCGCCGCTTGGACCAGCAGGTCTGAGGAAGCAACCAACATCGCGGCGTCGCGCGGTGGTGGGGCGGTGACGATGCGCGCTGGAATTCCGAGCGCGGTTGTGCGCTTCAAGACCGGCGGCCCGTTGGCGACGACGATGGTGATCGGGCCGGCGCCGCCGCGATGGGCTGCGACCACCAGCCGGTCGAGCAGGGTCAAGGCCGCGACGCGGATTCCGGCGGTGGCCTCGTGGCAGAAAAGCAGCGCGGGAGTTCGCGAAGGCGGATGATCTGACGGGGTGGCGCTCAAAACCCTCGTGAGTTGTGGCATGTCAGGCCGGCGGCGTCCAAACCGGGGAGTTCACGAGGCGACCCTGATTTCGTCGGACGCAAGGCGTCTTGACTCAAACAAACTCTCCGCTTGCCCTTCCCGCGAATCCTGGCGTAGCGGCGTCTCGGCAGAGC
>CAZJTM010000267.1:0-7423 GCA_964548925.1 uncultured Verrucomicrobiota bacterium
GGATACCATTCCGGGACTTATCGCCGCCGGCAAGATTCGCCACTGCATCGTCGTGGCAGCGCTCCACTACTTCGAGTTGTGGCGGCGCGGGCTCGTGAGCGAACCGGTCGGCTGAGCCGCGCGGTTCAAGTCTGGCCGCGACGCACGGCCTCTTTCTTGTCCTCCAGATCGGCCGTCAATTTCTTTCGCTCGTTGAAGAACTGTTGCTCCAAGGCCGCGGCCTTTTCCGCTTCGCCGGCCGCGACGGCCTGGGCGATTTCGCCCTTCAGCGCGATCTCGCGTTCAGCGATCTTGGCCTTGCAGCGGGACTCGAGTTCCGCAATCTGGCGCTTCTGCTCATCGGTCAGCTTCACGCTCGGCGAGTTCTGGCTGAGCCGCTCCATGGCAAGTTCAAACGCGGTCTTCATGCGCGGACAATGGGTCGTCGGTTCATAATCGTTTTGACATGGGACGCTAGCGCACCACTCTGGTCCGGCGCAAGCGCCGGCTCACGTCGCCGTTCCGCTTCCGCCACAGCATGACGACACCGATCAAACTGATTTCTACCGACTTCGACGGCACCATTTTCGCCGAGTTCGAAAATCCTCCCATCGCGCCCGCCTTTCAAGAATTGATTGCCCGGCTTCAGGCGCGGGGCGCCAAGTGGGTCATCAACACCGGGCGCGACATGTCAAGTCTCATGGAGGCGCTGGGCCGCGCGCACGCCGCCGTGCATCCGGATTATTTGGTGCTCGTCGAACGCGAGATTCACGTCCGCGAACACTCGACCTATGTCGGCCTCACGGAATGGAACGACGCCTGCCACCGGGCGCACGCCGAACTCTTCGCCTCGTTTGCGTCACGTGTGCCGCTGTTGCTGGACTGGGTCAACACCCATTACCCGGCCACGACGGTTTACGCGGACAGTTATTCGCCGTTCTGCATGATCGCCGGCGACAACGGGGAGGCGGACGCCATTCAAACGCACATTGACGCCTTCCGCCGCGCGATCCCGAATCTGGCGTTCGTCCGCAACGACGTGTACGCCCGGTTCTGCCACGCCGACTACAACAAGGGCACCGCACTCGCCGAGATCACGCGGCGGCTGGGCCTGCGGACGGAGGAGGTCTTTGCCGCCGGTGATCATCTGAATGACTTGCCAATGCTGGACCGGCGGTTTGCCGGCTCCCTCGCGTCGCCAGCCAACGCGATCGAACCCGTCAAGGAAGCCTTGCGCGTCCAAGGCGGGTTCATCAGCAAGCTACCGCAAGGGCATGGCGTGGCCGAGGGCCTGGCGTTTCATCTGGACCGCAAGCCGTGACGGAGCAAGCGCGGTCCAATCCGCCCGTCCAGGGCGCGTTTGCTGATCGCAGCCGCGGTGAGATTCCTCAGCGCCGCGGCATCGCGTCCAACCCTTTGCCTGGCAGGGGCATGGAATCCATGATTAGAATTTGACACGTACTGCGTAAGTGCTAGGCTAGGTTAGCACTTTTGGCCGGGTCTCGCGGTTGAGCCCGATCCCAGTTGGCAACAATCAACACAAGCTTTCAGGCATTCGCATGAGCGACTCGGTAGCCACCGCCCAGGCCCCCAGTGGTCAGCCCAAGGTCCACAAGATTTCGGAGGCGGTTATCCGCATTGCCGGCAACTCCCAAGACGGCATTCAAGCCATTGGTGGCTTTCTCGCCCGGCTCGCCGGCCGAAGCGAGCAAGAAGTCATGACCTTCATGACCATCCCGGCCACCATCTCGGGAGGGGCCTCGATCTTTCAAGTGCGCATCGGGTCCGGGGAGGTGTTAAGTTCCGGGGACGAAGCCGACGTTCTGCTGGCGTTCTACCAGCATTCCTACGAAGACCACATTGGCTCGTTGCGCAAGGGCGGCATCGTGCTGCTCGATTCTGATCACGTCCAGCCCAAGCCCGAGTGGCAGAAGGACTACCGCCACGTCGGAGTGCCCATCTCCACGCACACCATCGAGGCGATTGGCGGCACGGCCAAGGACAAGGGCAAGAACCTCTATGCGCTGGGCTTGGTGGCGCGCATGTTTGACCTCAACGTGCCCAAGCTCGAGAAGCTGATTGGCGAGCGGTTTGCCGGAAAGGACACGAGCATTCTCAAAAACGCGCTCAGCGCCTTCCACGCGGGCTACGGTTACTCGCTCGATCACGTGATGGAGACGTTCGCGCTGGCCGAGAGCAAGAAAAAGGCGCGGGCGCAGGTGGTGATGAATGGCAACGAGGCCATCGCCTATGGCCTGATCACCGCCGGCGTGCGCTTTGGTGCGGCCTATCCGATCACCCCCTGGTCGGACGTGATGGAAATCCTCCGCCGCGAACTGCCGAAATACGGCGGCATGTTTGTTCAATGCGAAGACGAGATCGCCTCCATCTCGATGGCGCTTGGGGCTAGCTTTGGTGGACGCGTGGCGGTCACCGGCTCCAGCGGTCCTGGGATTTCACTCAAGAGTGAGGCTTTGGGGTGGGGGGTGAACGCGGAGGTGCCGCTGGTCATCGTGGACATTCAGCGCGGCGGGCCGTCCACCGGGTTGCCCACGAACGTCGAGCAATCCGATCTCAATATCGCCTGCTTCGGCAGCCACGGCGACGCGCCTCGCGTGGTCTTGGCGCCAACGGATGTCGAGGATTGCTTCTACACGGCCATCGAGGCGGTGAACATCGCCCGCCAGTACAGCGTTCCAGTGTTCATTCTCAGTGACCAGGCCATCGCCACCCGCATCGAGGCCTTCACCGAGCCCGACTTGAAGAAGCTCTGGCAGGACTTGACGCCGGACCTGCGCCCGGTGGCTGATCACACACCTTACAGCCTGAGCGCTCCGGATGGCATCACGCATCATGTCGCGCCCGGAACACGAATTCTGAGCGGCAAGTATCCGGTGCTCCCGGGGTTGGAACACGACGAGATGGGCCACCCCAGCGGGTCGCCCAAGCTCCACATGGCCATGACCGCAAAGCGCCGCAAGAAACTCCAGGCGCTTGCGAGATCGCTGCCCACCCCCAAGACCTACGGGCCCAACGAGGGCAATGTTCTCCTGGTCGGCTGGGGTTCGACGCAAGGCCCGATTCGCGAGGCGGTGGACCGCGCCCGCGCCGCTGGTGACAGCGTTTCGGGGTTGCACCTTCGCCACCTCAACCCGCTCCCCAACGGTCTGGAAAAGATATTCTCCGGTTTCCACCACGTCTTCGTCGTCGAACTGAACGACGAGGGTCTTTACGGCTACGGCCAGCTCGCCGCCATCCTGCGCGCCCGCTACTGCGATCCACGCATCCGCGGCCTGACCAAGACCGACGGCTTGACTTTCAAGGTTAAGGAAATCCTCGAACGCGTGAACGAGAAACTCGCCGCGCTGAAGCAAGCCGGCCATTGAGGCGCCGAGACTCAACCCACACCCCTTGCCCAGAGACTTTATGACTCCCGCCACTGTTGATGCGCCTGCCCGTGTGAACGTTCCTGCCGGGGATGTCCGCCCCCCGTTGACCAAAAAGGAACTCGCCGCCGATCATCCAACATGGTGTCCCGGCTGCGGCGATTTCTCCGTGCTCGCCCTCTATTTCAAGCTCATGGAGAAGGCGAAGATTCATCACGAGAACATCGTCAGCATCTCCGGCATCGGCTGTTCGAGCCGCTTTCCGTATTTCGTGCAGGCGCACGGCGCGCACTTCATCCACGGACGCGCCCTGCCGTTTGCCACCGGCGTCTCGCTCTCGCGGCCGGACTTGCATGTGTTCGCCTTCAGCGGCGACGGCGATGCGTTCTCCATTGGCGGCAATCACTTCACCCACACCGCGCGGCGGAACGTCAACATGACCCTGGTCGTCATGGACAACCAGGTTTACGGCCTCACCAAAAAGCAAACCTCGCCCACCTCCCCGCTCGGCTTCAAAAGCAAGACCGACACGTGGGGCTCGTTCGATCATCCGATCAACCCGCTCAAGCAAGCCATCGCCGCCGGGGCCACGTTCGTTGCACGCACCACGCACACGAACCCGAACCATGTCCTGCAGATGATGGAAGCCGCGCTTCAGCACGAGGGCTTCAGCTACATCGAATGCCTGAGCGAATGCGTCGAGTTCTACGAAGGGGCGTTTGACGCGGCGAACCCCCGCAAGGGCGGCGCCTTCAACCCCGTTCCCCCCAGTCACGACGTGACCGACGAAATGGCCGCCTACAAACTCGCCGACGCCGCGTTTCCTGGCTATTTCGGCATCCTCTACAAAGTCAAGCGGCCGACCAAGAACGCCAAGGAAGCCGAAGTCAGCCGCGCCATGCGCGAGAAGTTGAAGGGCGTGCCCGAGTGGGAAATCCTCCAGCGGACCTTCGACAAGATGAAGTGAGCGCCCAGAGCAACCCCGCGCCCCTGCCGCAATGGCGGGGCTTCTTGTTTGCGGAAATGCCGGGGGACCTGCGGCATGGTATTACTCGTGCGCAACAGACCTGCCCGCCTGAGCAACAAGTCCGCAGGCAGGTGCAGGAACGGCGCGCCCGGGTTGCATGGATTTTACATGCGGATGCAGGTTGAGCGCAACGTGGCGCTCTCTCATTGCGAAGGAGAGCGGCTTGATTATATGTCGGCGCGGCACTGGCGAACATACCATGCCACGCGACTGTACCAGCCTTGCAGCTTTCCAGCGCCGCCACACAGCGCCCCTGTACGCAGGCGCGGCCTTGGCGCGCCTCGACGCACTGACGCTGCATGCCCCGCCTGCGTTCTCCCACAAATCTTGCACCCAACCACTTGCGCAAGGGATGCTCGGTTTCGCTCTGTTGGCACATGCCGAGCGCGACGCAAGAATACCCTCGCACGAATCGGCATGCCCCTTCAGAGTCGAGCCACCATCCGAAAGCGGCAATCACAGACCCGGGCTGAGGAGAACGGACAGAGCATGGCAGACGAAAGCGGACGACTGTGACCTGCGGACCTGCAGGCCGTCGAGGCCGGGTGACCTCACCCGGCGGCCCTCTCTGGTCCATAATCAGAATGGCTGCAAGCAGACGCCTCTGTGAAGACCGCGCGCGACACGGCCACCACCGCCGAGCGGGCGTTTCACAACGCCTTGTTGGGCGTGAAGAAGCAGGTGAGCGCGCAATACGGTGAGGACTCCGATGAAGTGCAAGCGGTAGGCTTGAAGAAGAAATCAGAGTACAAACGCCCGAGCCGCCCTGCGACGAAAGCCGCTGGCGGCACGAAATAACTCGCGCCGGTGTTGGCGAGTCAGAAACAAGGCTTGCGTTCGCGAGCCCCTTTGTTAAGACGGTGACGTTCTTCATCAGATCCGGAGGCACTCCGCAGTGAATCGCCTACGGTGAGAGTCTTAGCGTTTGCGAGGGCTCGGACTTCTTCTGCAAAACGACCAACATGCGGGTGCATCGTCACTCGTAGCAATGTGGAGTCCACCTCGACGCGCGCAAGCCGCGCGTCCCGGTGTGCTTTCCACATGGGCCGCTTGGTCGTGGCTGCAGAAGAGAATGCGCTGGGCGTGCATTCTCTTTTCTGAGGTTGGTGAGGAGGTCCGAGTCCGGGCAAAAGCCCGGACAACAAAACAACATCGGAAGGACCATGAAATCGAATCGGAAGCTATGGGTGGGAGCCGTTGGAATCGGGGCGGCGCTGGTGGCAGGTGTGGTGATGGCGCAGATGGCGGAGGTGCAGGTGCTGGAGGCGTCGCCGGAATTCGGCACGTTCTTCTCGCTTCAGAAAACGAACGATCCCCCGTTGCCGTTCAATCCGTTTCCGGAACTCCCGCTGTACGCACTGGGCACGAACACATTCGTCTTCGATGATCGGGACGTGGATTACGTGGCGATGCAACAAGAGCGGGAGGCCTTGCGGCTGTTGTGGCAGGCGACAGCGCAGAGCTTGGCAAGCGATGGGTTCAGCCTGATGAATTTGGACAGTGAACCGCCGGCGCCTCCGGGAGGCGATGATGGCGGCGGGACCAACACCTCCACGTATTGCGGGCCGCCGATGTTTCTGTCCAGCACGGGGCTGTGTTTGTATCCGCCGGTGTTCACGAGTTCCAACCTGCAGGCGCTGAGACTGACCCTGACGCTGACCAACGGCGTGGCGGGTGCGCCCTACGACCTGTTCATGACGACCAACCTCACCACGAACGTGGCCGGACTGAACCTCACGAACTGGGCGTGGCTGTATCGTGGCTTGCCGGGACAAACGAACTTCCCGGTGACCAACGGCCCGGCGCCAGAGGCGTATTTCCGGCTGGGCACGACCAACGATTCTGACCACGACTGGCTGACCGACGCGTATGAGTTTCTGGTGAGCCACACGTGCCCTACGAATGCCGACACCGACGGCGACTCGATGTCGGACGGTTGGGAAGTGCTCCACGGCTTTAATCCACTCGCTTCGGCCGACGGCAGCGACGATCCGGACGGCGACGACGTGACCAACGCGCAGGAGTACAATGGCGGCACGAATTCCACCGACCCGCTTGACTGTTGGGTTGTTGGGTGGGGACTCAACAGCTCAGGACAGCTCAACGTGCCTGCCAGCACGGGGTGGTTGGTGGCGGTAGATGGCGGGCTGAGCCACTCGGCCGGGCTGCGTGGCAACGGTACCGTCGTGTCGTGGGGGAGCAACGGCTATGGACAGACCAACGTACCCACCAGCCTGACGAATGCAGTGAAGATCGCCGCCAGCGTGGACCACGCCCTGGCGTTGCGCAGCGACGGCACGCTCTCGACCTGGGGCGCGTGGTCGCCGGACAGTTATCCCTATCATTCTGCCGCGAGCGTGCCCAGCGGGCTGACCAACATCATCGGCATCGCCACCGGAGCGGACCACGACCTGGCGTTACGCAGTAACGGTTCGGTCGTCGCATGGGGCTACGACACCAACGCGCCGTACGTTCGAGTGCCGAGCACTTTGCCACCAGCGAAAGCTGTGGCCGCCGGTTGGGATCATTCCGTCGCGCTGCTAACGAATGGCACGATTGCGGCGTGGGGCTACAACTACGCCACGTATGGCTGGAATCTCACGAATCCGCCGGCTGGCCTGAGCAATGTGGTCGCGATCGCTGCCGGCGGATGGCACACCCTCGCGCTGCGAGCCGACGGCACGGTCGTCGCTTGGGGCGCGGGTAATGGCACGAATCTGTCGGGTGACTTCTGCGGCTCCGAGCGAGGGCAGTCCATCGTGCCGGCAGGCCTCTCGAACGTTGTGGCGATTGCGGCGGGAGGTTATTCGAGTGCTGCGCTGCGCAATGACGGCACCGTCTTGGCGTGGGGTGAGTTCGACGACGTGCCGTGGGGATTGGACGGGGTCGTTGCCATCGGCGCGGGTGAGAACCACGGTCTAGCGGTTCGCACGGGGCGGCAGACGCCATTGATCACCACGCAGCCGACGAACCAATGTGGCTCGGCGGGCGGCACAGTGAGCTTTCACGTAGCGGCGATTGCGCGTGCAAG
>CAZJTM010000268.1:0-7323 GCA_964548925.1 uncultured Verrucomicrobiota bacterium
AACTGGCCAAGGAGCCGCCCGGCGGCCTGGGCGTCAAACCCGTCAACGAGAAGTGCCCCGTGTCCGGCGAGGCGGTGGACGCGTCGCAAACGATCGTTCACGAAGGTCGCCTGATCGCCTTCTGCTGCGCGAAGTGCAAGGCGACGTTCGAGGGCGATCCGAAACCCTATCTGGCCAAACTGAATTCCTCATCGGGCACACCTGCCGCCGGTACCACACCATGAAACACGCAATGACCTGCTTCCCTGCGCCTCAATCGCATCCCTTCGTTGCCGTAACCTGCGGGGCGGCGCTGCTGGCATTCCACGCGGTTGGTCATCCGCATCACGCGGAACTTGCACCCGCCGAAGTCGCCTCCGCCGCGTCCGCTCTCGACCTCTCAGAGAAGATCATCAGCGGCTCGGGCGCGTTCCGATACGAGTTTGTGCCGGACAAACTCAAGCTGCCGCCCGAGGTCAAGATGCGCCACGGCCATGGCCTGTGTCGGAGCAGCGACGGGCACATTTACTTCACCTACGAACCCGAAACCGTGGAGGCCACCACGCGCGTGCTGGTGCGGTTCGAGCCGGATGGTTCTTCGCCGGCGTTGCTGGGCAGCGACAATGCCCTTGCCCACGGAGCGCCTCATGGCTTGAGCCTCCACGTGGACAAGGACGGCAAGGCGCATCTCTACCATGCCAACAACAACGCGACCGTTCACAAGACAACTCTGGATGGCGCGGTGGAGTGGACGCGCCAGTGGCCGGCGTTCATGGGCAACTACAAACCCACCGACGCGATCGCCTTGCCCGGAAGCGATAACCTGCTCGTCGCCGACGGTTACGGCAGCAGCATGATCCACGCACTAAAGCAGGCCGACGGCGTGTACGCGGGCAAGTCGTGGGGCGGCTTGGGCACGGCGCACGGCGAGCTCAATTGCCCGCACGGCATCACTGTTGATCCGCGCCGCAACCTTCTGCTCGTCGCCGATCGCGGCAACAAGCGCCTGGAGTATTTCACGCTCAACGGCCTTTACCACAGCACCGTGGAGGCGAAGGAAATCACCGCGCCGTGCAACGCGGATGTGTGGGGCGACCATGTTCTCGTGCCGAACCTCGACGGCCCGCTGGCAATCCTCGACAAGGACAACAAGGTCGTGTCCGTGATCGAAGTTGGCAAACTGCTCGGCGGACAGGACTTCAAGCACCCACACGACGCCATCTGGCTCGCGAACGGCGACATAGTGGTCTGTACGTGGAATCCCGGCCGGCTCGGTTACTGGCGGCGGTTGCCGGCAAGTCCTTAGCCCGGGTTTTTCACGCCTCGATTGAATCGCCAACACTTCGCCGGGTGAGGTCACCCGGCCTACAACACGAAAACCCCGGTCCTGCAGGCCGGGTGCCCACACCCGACGGTTTGGGAGTGAACCATACGGGCTGGGGCGCGGAGTTGCGCCGTCGGTCGGGTGCTCCGGTCCACGCCACCTCGCCCTTGGTGGACGGGGTCAAAGGTGTCACCTGACGAGTGGTGGTTGCTTGCGCCACCACCGCGACCCCCTACAATCGGCGCATGGCGCAAGTCGCAACCAACTCGTCTGCCGCGCTGGCCCCGTCAGGCTATGCCTCGTCGGTGTCGCACCCGCGCCTGCCGGCCCGCCCCGCACGCACGCCGCGGCCGCCACCGGACGCCACCTTCGTGGATCTGCTCGGCGTGAGTTACATGCATTTGCACACCAGCGATGGGAGCGAGTTGTACCTGACGCGTTATGGCCAGCCGTTTTGGGAACATCTGCTGCCGGAAAACTGGTACACGAAGGAGTGGTTCGAGGCGAACCGCGAACGGCTGGTGGGGACGAGTATGGTGTATCGGGTGCCGACCCGGAGGATTCGCGGCATGGAGTTGGACCTGGTCGTCAAGTGGTCGCGCGTGGGGGAAGAAGTGCCGCTCGACACGATGACGATTGCCAAGTTCATTGACGCCGAGTTCAACAGCCCGTTTGAGGAGTTCTCACTAGTGATGGAGCTTCGGGCGGGCGGTGGGGGCGCGCCCCATCTGCACATCAAGACCCAGAAACCGCTGGCGATATTCGTTCCGTCCCAGCGTTTGCAGCTCTGGCAGACGGGCCGGTCGGAGAGCCGCATCGCGGCCAAGCTCGCGCGGCATCCGGGCGTGGAACTGGACATCCTGCGGCAATACGTCGTGCTGTACGGCTGGATTAAGGGTTTCGACGTGACTGAACTGGCCACAGTGCGGGGATTGCCGCCGCAGATGCGAGAGGAGTTGTACCAGCGCGCCACGGATCGCGCCACCCGGGAGCTGGCGCAAAAGGGCTACCGGGTGGCGGACATGAAGCCGGCCCACATCATTGTGCGCCAGCGGGAGGATGGGAGTCTGCTGCTGCAGCCCGGCGGCGAACTGGTGTATGCGTTGGTGGATTATGAGCTTTTGGAGCGCACGCCGGAGCACGAGCAAGCGGTGCGCAGCATGCACCGGCGGCATTATCTGACGCACATGGCGCGGCGCTTCGACGCCGCGGGCGACAAGCCGCTGCCCGCTCACCTGCACCCCACCAAGGTGCTGGGCGTGGACTACATCTTCGGCCACGCGGAGAGCACCGGCGGCTTGCTGTGGGTCGTGGGGCGCGACCCCGACTTGTTCAATTACTTCCTGCCCGAGCGTTGGCGGCGGACGCCCAAGGAACTGCTCTCCAGCAGCAATCAAGTCTTCAAGACCCGGACCAAAGACAACATCAATCTCGTCTGGCGGGTTTCGCGCGTGGGCGACACCCCGTGGCTGAGCGAAACCGCGCGGCGTGCCCGCGACATCCTCGATCACGGGTTCAACAGTCCATTCGAGGAATTCGCCCGCGCGCTGGAGCTAACCCGGGCGGGCATTGGCACGATCTATCCGCGCGCCATTTACATGACAGGTCACAAGGCCAGCGCCGCCCGCGTGATCGCCGATCACCGGCGCTATCACCAGTTGGCGCACTTGCGCACGCCCGACGGCGCGCCCGCGATGTCGAAGGACCACGACTACATCACCATCTGGGGCTTTTGGAACGGCACGGATGAGGTGCTGGCGGCGCAGGATGGTTTGTTCTACCAGGGCGTGGACGCGGCCCAGGCGCAGTCCCGGGGACTTGTGCCAGAAGAACTGGTTCGCAATCTGATGACGCGGGTGCGTGAGCGGTTGTTGGCGGCCGGCTATGAGGACCTGAACCTCAAGCCCGACCATGTGTTGCTCTCCTTCACGCCAGACAACCGCCTGGTCACCTGCACATCCGGAGATCCCGAGTTTCGCTTGTGTAACTTCGAGCTCGTCCGAAGTGTGTCCAAACCGTTGCTCCCATCCCCGGCTTGACCGCACTTTGTTGTGGCCAAACGCGGGCCAATTCGGTTTCATCTAGGCCGCTCATGCCGCCCCGAGCGGGAGGCAGTGTGCGCTCAGTACTCGCAAAACCAGAGTGATTAAACGACAATGAACGCGAACAGAACTGCCCCTCCCACTCGCCACGTCAAACTTCTGGCCTGGGTCGAAGCCATGACGCAGCTTTGCCAGCCGGCCCGCGTGCATTGGTGCGACGGTTCGGAGCAAGAGAACCAGACGCTCTGCGATCTCATGGTCGCCAGCGGCACGTTCACAAAGCTCGATCCCAACCTTCGCCCGAATAGTTACCTTGCCCGCTCGCATCCCAGCGACGTGGCCCGCGTCGAAGACCGCACGTTTATTTGCGCGGACTCGAAGGAGGAGGTCGGTCCGACAAATCACTGGGCGGATCCCGCTGAAATGCGCCAGACTTTGCTCGGGTTGTTCAAAGGTTGCATGGCCGGTCGCACGTTGTATGTCATCCCCTTCGCCATGGGGCCGCTGAATTCGCCCCTCTGCAAAGTTGGCATCGAGATCACCGATTCGCCCTACGTCGTCGCCAACATGCGCATCATGACGCGGATGGGGCAGGGGGTGCTCGACAAGCTGGACGCGGACGGCGCGTTTATTCCCTGCCTGCACTCGGTCGGCGCACCCCTCAAGCCCGGCCAGGCTGACGTGCCGTGGCCCTGCGAGCCCGACCCGCAGAAAAAATACATTGTCCACTTCCCGCAGGATTTCTCGATCTGGTCTTACGGGTCGGGCTACGGCGGCAACGCGCTGCTCGGCAAGAAATGTCTGGCACTCCGCATCGCTTCCATCGTGGCGCGCAAGGAGGGGTGGCTGGCGGAACACATGCTGATCCTCGCCCTTACTTCGCCGGAGGGGAAAAAGCACTACGTTGCCGCGGCCTTCCCCAGCGCGTGCGGCAAGACGAATCTGGCCATGATGCGGCCATCGCTGCCGGGCTGGACCGTGCGCTGTCTCGGCGACGACATCGCTTGGATTCGCCTCGGTGCGGATGGACGGTTGTACGCCGTGAATCCGGAGACGGGCTTCTTCGGCGTCGCCCCCGGCACCTCGAAGAAATCCAACCCGAATGCCTTGGAAGCGGCCTCCCGGAACACGATTTTCACCAATGTTCTCCTGACGCCCAACCGCGACGTATGGTGGGAAGACATGGGCGTCCCCGCGCCGGTGCAGGGCATTGACTGGACGGGGCAAGAATGGACGCCCGCGTGTGGCCGCAAGGGGGCGCATCCGAACGCGCGCTTCACCGCGCCCGCCGCGCAGTGTCCCGTGATTGATCCGGATTGGGAAAAGCCCGAGGGCGTGCCGCTGTCCGCGATCCTGTTCGGCGGACGCCGTCCCTCGACGATCCCGCTGGTGAACGAGGCGTTCAACTGGGAGCACGGGGTGTTCATGGGCTCCGCCTGCGGCTCGGAAACCACCGCCGCGGCGTTGCATGTGGCCGGGGTGTTGCGGCGTGATCCGTTCGCCATGCTGCCGTTCTGCGGCTATCACATGGGCGATTACTTTGCGCACTGGCTGGCGCTGGCGGGGCGCGCCGACCGCGGCAAGTTGCCGAAGATGTTTTTCGTGAACTGGTTTCGGAAGAGCGCCGATGGCCGCTGGTTGTGGCCCGGCTTCGGTGAGAACAGCCGCGTCCTCAAGTGGATTTGCGAACGCGTGGACGGCACCGGCAAGGCGATTGAAACGCCGATTGGCTTTCTGCCCACGCCGGACGCGCTCGACGTGAGCGGTTTGGGCTTCTGCCCGGCGGACTTGGAGGAACTGCTTGCGGTGGACGTGGCGGGCTGGAAGAACGAGGCTGCGGATGTCGAGGAGAACTACAAGAAGTTCGGTGACCGCCTGCCCGCCGCGTTGCGCCAGGAACTGGCCGCGCTCCGACAACGCCTTGCCCAAGCCGCCCCACCTCAAACTGGAACGCCCTGATCAGCGCAAAGATCAAGCCGTGAGACTGGCTACGTTTTTCCTGCCGGAGGGATGCAGGGGAGCGTGAGCGTGAAGGTGGCGCCTTTGCCCAGGCCCTCACTTGCGGCCTGGAGCGAGCCTCCCAATTCGCTGGCGGCCAGAGCGGCACTATGCAGACCAAACCCATGCCCGCCCTTGCGGGTTGTGAAGCCATGCGAAAAAATCCGCGTCAAACTGTCCGACGCGATACCCACGCCGTTATCCGCGACCTCGATCAGTGCCACATCCCCCGGTCCCCGTCGGATGCGCAAGGTAATTTGTTTTTGCGGCGCGCTTCCTTGCTCGCAGGCGTGGCGGGCGTTTGACAGGAGATTCACCAGAATTTGCAAGACCTTGTGCCGATCCGTCGTCACGGGGGGGACGTCCTCGAACTCCCGCACCACCTGGACCGAACGCCGGCTCAAGGAGTCCGCCTGCATTTTGAGGGCGCTCTCGACCAAGTCCGCCAAGGTCACGCGCTCCAGCAAACCCGCGACTTTGGCGTAGGCTTGCTGCATGGCCACAATTTCCTTGATGTGATCCACGTTTTCAGACAGCCCCCGCAGTTCGGTCAACAACTGCTCCTGTTCGATCGCCAGGTACCGGGACAGCTCGCGGAGGTATTGGGGCAACTGCCGTCCCTTGGGATCGGTGGCCAAGAACTGGCCGAGATCCTGGCTGTGTTCTTCGATCAGTTCCACCGCGCGGGCCAGATTCTTGACGCGCAGTTTGCGCACGCGCTCCGAGAGGAGTCCGGCGGAGACGTTCACGCTGTTCAAGACGTTGCCCACGTTGTGCAGCACGCTGGAAGCGACCTCCGCCTGGCCGGCGTGGCGCGACGCCGCCACCAGCGCTTCATGGACGCGTTCCACCTCCTGCTGCATTCGTTTGCGTTCCTCGATTTCGCTCACGAGGAACGCGTTGCTGCGGGCGAGTTCGGCGGTGCGCTCGGCGACGCTGTTCTCCAAGATGTCACGGGCTTCCTGCAGTTGTTGTTGCTTGCGCCGCAAATGGCGGAACCGCCAGAGGTACAAACCCGACAACCCGCCGAGGACGGCCAGCACCCCGAGCGCTGTGAACCAGCCGGTTTGATAGAAGTGGGGCCGGAGTCTGAAGGCAACGGAGTCTCCGGTCTTGTTCCAAATGCCATCGGCGTTACAGGCGGTGACGCGGAAGGTGTAGCTGCCGGGCCGCAAGTTCGCGTAGTAGGCCAGGCGACGCTCTCCCGCCTCGATCCAGTCGGCGTCGAGGCCCTCAAGCCGGTAGCGGAAACGGACTCCCCGCGGAGAGGTGAAACTAAACGCCGTGTAGGAAAACTCCAAATCCCTTTGGCCGGGGGGCAGGAGGATTGGTTTGGAGCGGTCCAACTCGACTCCCTTGGCACGCACATGGCGGATGCGGAGCGGTGGGGCGATCTGGTTGAGCGGTACTTGAGCCGGGTCCACAACGACGACCCCTTTCGGCCCCGGAAACCAGATGCGGCCATCCGACGTCCGGCAAGTGGTGGCTTCCTGGCTGTATTTGTCGCCCGGCCGAACCGCCTCCGGTGAATCGTAGGCGAAGCATTCCAGACGGGATACCTTGCCGCTGATGAAGTCTTCCACGTTGCGCTTCTTCAGCCGAAAGAGGCCGCTCAACGAGTCCACCCACAGCCAGCCCCGTTCATCCGGGGTGATTGAATAGAGATTTCCGTCATGCAAACCGTCCGCTTGGCGGAAATTGTGAATGCGACCGTCCTTCATGCGGGCCATGCCGGTGGCCAAGCCGATCCAAACGGTGCCGTCCGTTCCTTCATACACCCACCGCGTATTGAAATCAGCCAAGCCGTCTGCTTGAGTCCATTGCTGAAACTCCCCGTCTTTGATCCGGAAAATGCCGTTAACGCTGGCCACCCAAATGGCTTTCTCGCGGCCGTTCGCCAGGTTCATGATCCAATGGAAAGTCGGCTTGCGGTCGTTCGGAAACGGATATGGCCAGAGGCGGTCCCGGCTGACCCGGAAA
>CAZJTM010000269.1:0-7132 GCA_964548925.1 uncultured Verrucomicrobiota bacterium
CGGGCCGGCACGAGCAGCGGCCCGCCGGAGTTGCCCGGAAAACTCAAGAAGTCAGCGGTCTCGTACAGCCGCAGATCACCCGGCTGCACCGGCGAGAAACCAACCGGGCTGATCTTCTCCAGCCAGTACAGCCGACCCGGGTAGTTCGTCAGCCCGTCTGACCGTTCCACCGGATAGCCTGTGAGCATTGCCTGCCTGGCAATCTCGACATAGTTCGTGCCGTTTGCGCCGGAAACCAGATAGCCGCCAAATCCGCCGTCAAGCACGTCCTCATCAAACCAAACCGCCGCCACGTCGAGGGCCTCCGACTCGCGGCTGGCGACGCCGGGCGCATTCGTAGTGCGTTCGAGTTGGCGCCGCTCGATGTAACCGGGCATCACCACCCAGCCGCGCGCCTGCCGCGGCAGCGGCTCAAACTCGCCGGCCAGCCGGCGCGGCAAAAAATCCACGCGAGGGACCATCGCCAGCGTGGAATCGTCGAACACATTATGCGCGGCGGTGAGCACCACCCGCTCGCGCACGAGACAGCCGCTGCCAAACCCCGCCGCGGAACGCAACTGCCCATTGAAAACGAACGGGCGGCGGATCGGCTGATCCAAGTTCATGCCCGACTCCATCTCGTTGACGCTGGCCACGGGGACGGGCAACACGACCCCCAGTGGCGGAGGGTTGGGCGCCACCCGATACGAGGAGGCCAACACGGTTTCGCCGTTCTCGAACACCAGCGCCAACCGTGGCGCGGGGGCGCTCCAACCCGAAGCGGGTTTGTACTCCACCACGTGCAGGCCCGGCGGCACAGTCCCTGTCGCGCCGGAGGCACGCCAGACGGATTCGCCGGCGACGCGCCAGCCAAAGGAAGCCGCAAAGGTCGCGGGTTCGAGATAGACGCGCAACGTCCCGCTTCCCGTTGCCCCACCGGTGTATCCGTTGGTGATCACGCGCGGAGTGCTCGTGGGCACGGGGATAGTCTGCGCGTCCGGCGGCTCCCAGTTGGGCAGCGCACGATAAGCCACGTCCCAATTCCCCAACTCCAACCCCGCCGCCGTGGTCCCGCTGTTCCGCCAGAAGGAATCCCAGTCGAAACGCCATTGTCCCAGGCCCCCCGCGCCGGTCAAATAGACCTGCAAGCTGCCCAGCCTGTTCGTCTCGATCGCAGGAACAAGTCTGACTTGCAGCAACGAATTCGTGTCCGCTCCCGGGTCACTGGCTCGAATCGTCACGAGCGCATTCGATGGAACGCTGAGTTCCACACCCGGTCCTGGATCGGTCAAGCGCACGAAAAAGTACTCCGCCGGCTCGGCAAAGCAGTCGTCTCCGATCAATACGGTGATCGTCTGAACCGTGTCGGTGGAGCCGAAAAATAGAGAACCGCTCGTCCGCGAGTAATCGCCCAGGCCATCGCCGGTGTACAGCGCGGTGCCGTTTTCCGTTAGAAAACTCACCGAGGCCGGGCCGGTGCCGTCCTTGACGACGACCAGTGTGACATAGCCCTCGTCCTCCTCCACTTCATAGGAACTGGAACCGAATCGCAGTGTGGGCTGAACGTACGGCGGGTTGACCGTGATCTTCACCTTCACAGGGGAAACGCCACTCGCGCCCAGGCTATCCGTCGCCCGGACACTCAATTCGTAAGTCCCCGGCGGTACATCGGACCAGACCAGGGTGATGGGAAAACCCGTCGGCGGGTTGGTGACGACGCCGATGAGATTCGTGGAGTTGGCCAGGAACTCGACGCGGCTGATTCCGTTGGCATCCGTGGCGATGCATTGAAGCGTGAGGTTGGTTGGCGCAACAAAGACCGCGCCCGGAGTGGGCTGCGTCAGCGCCGGAACGGGCCGGGCATTGATGTACACGGCAACGGGCGGCGCCGAGGTAGCGAGATTGCCCAACGTCCCTACAGCATAGGCGACGAGCGTATTGCTGCCCGGCGGTGCGTTCGCCCAGATGGCGGCATAGGGCGGAAACGAGCTGGTTGCGACCACGCCCGCTTGCGAGTAGTACGCCACATTCGTCACACATCCGATCGGATCAGTCACCTGAACCCCCAAAGGCACCGGCGCTCCCTCGATGAACACACTGTCGGGCGGCGGGTTGGTCATCGTGACCACCACGAAAGGTTCTCCACCGTCCGGCACAAAGTTCGCCGTGATGACCTTGTTGCGGTTCATCGCTACGTCAAGCTGGCTGACGGACCCGCTCGCGTCACCGGTCCAACCATCGAACCGCCAACCCGATTCCGGTGTGGCCTGCAAGCGCACACTCTGTCCGTTCGTGTAATAGGCCAACTGCGGAGTGTTCATCACATTGCCCTGGCCGGTGACCAGCACGGTCAGTGAACGGTTGTTCCCGCTCAGGCTGGAGAAGAGGGCGCTGCAGTTGGTGTTCGGAACGGTGACGGTGAAGTTGAGCGGACTGTTGCTGAACCCGGTTCCAGCCCCGGTCCAGCGGTTGAAGTACTTTCCCGCGGCCGGCAAGGCAGAGAACCGCACGTCCGAGCCAAACGGATACAGGGCGAAGTCCGGTTCGCGCAGGACGCTGCCGTAACCCGCCGGCGTGATCGTATTGGTCAGTGCCGTGCCGAAGATGGCTTGGACAGCCAACGGGCGGGTAAGGGTGACCGGTTGAGGGTTGTGCGGCGAAGACACGTCGCCGGCCCAGTAGAGGAATGTCCAGCCGTTCGACGGCGTGGCGGTGAGTGTGACCACGGCGTTGCTGAGGTAAAGACCGTTGGTGGCCAAAGGGGCTGGCAAAGCGCCGGTCATGCCGCCGCCCGGCGTACCCACCGTCAACGAATAAACCGGTGTGAACATGAGCGTGACGGCGTCAGCCACCCGGTCTTTCGAGAACGACTCGTCATAGGCAACGGCGTGCAGTACGGTGTCCTTCGTGAACACCAACGGGGTGCCATCGTAGAATTGGCTGCCAGAGTCCGGCGGAGTGCCGTCCAGGGTGTAGAAGATGAAGCCGTTGGCGAAGCTGGTCGAAAGCTCAACCTGGAACTGCGCCCCATTCGTGCCCGGCAAGCTGAAGCTGCCGCCAACGGTGGCCTGGCCGTTGACGTACAACCTCGGCGTGCCAGCAGGGATTTCGACTTCACCGATTTTCACCAGCCAGAAGTCGGAGCCGCCGATGCACGCTGTGGTCTTGTTTCCATTGGTCGCCGATGTAATCCCAGAATATGAATAACCGCCGACAGCGAAGCCATGATCCGGGGTTTCAATGATCGAAGTGCAAGTGAGATAATCATCATTTGGTCCGCCAAGCGCCATCTCCCAAAGCCAGTTTCCCTCGGCGTCGAGTCTGATCAGCCAGTAATCGCTGCCGCCGTAATTCGGCGACCGCTTACCGATTCCCGCCTGTGATTTGGACCAACCTCCGATGAGGTATCCGCCATCACTCGTCTCCCGTACGCATCGGATGCTGTCGTAGTCGTCACCTCCGAAAGCCTGCTGCCAAATCACGTTGCCCCGCTGGTCAGCCTTGACCCCGTAGTAATCGTCGGATCCAAAACTCGTGAGGGTTGCTTCTCCCAGGTCATTTGTCTTGATGGAACCACCCATGATCAAGCCACCATCGAATGTCACCTCCATCGCGAAGAACGAATCCGTGCCCTGGCCCCCGAAGACTCTGTCCCACACCGGCATCCCGTCTTCATCCACGGCACTGATCCAGAAATCCCCGCTGCCGAGGTTCGTGCTGGTCTTGGTTCCAGTTGCTCCCGATGCCGGCAAGGAAGCGGACGTGCCGCCAATCAGGAAGCCGCCGACGGGGTTCGGGCGCATCACCCTCACGAAGTCATTTGCGCCACCGCCCAGTGCCTTGTCCCACACTTTCTCACCACTGCCGCCCAGCTTGACCAACCAGATGTCCGCCCCCCCAAAGTTCGCCGCCGTTTTCATGACGCCCAGCGGTGAGTCCGAGTATCCGCAAGCCAGGTATCCTCCGTCGCGAGTCTCTTGAACATCAAACAGGAGATCTGAGGCGCCACCGCCAAGAACCACGTCCCATTGCTGCGCTCCAAGACCGTCCGTCTTGATCACCCAGTAATCGGTCAAACCGTAGTGAGCGGTAGCGCTATTGTTCGTGCTGTTTGAAAATGCGGCCAAGATGAAACCTCCATCTGCGGTTTGATGGGCGGAGCGCAAGGTGTCGTCTCCATTGCCTCCAAACGACCGATCCCACTGTTTGATCCCTCGCGAGTCGAGCTTCAGAATCCAGACGTCGTTTGTGCCGTCTGGAGGCGAACTGAAGTTCGGGCTGCTCTTGTCGCCATTCGCCCCAGAAGCCGATACGCCGCCCATGAGAAACCCACCATCGCTTGTTCGTTCCAGTACGTACGCCATCTCGTCATTTGTGCCGCCATAGACGCGCTCCCACTCTTTGAAAACCCAACGTTCCAGCTGAACATTATTCGTGAAGATGGCCGTGTAGCGATTATTGCTGGCGCTGATGAAGACGGTGCGGACAGGGTTGGTCTCGCCGTCATTCCACTTGAGGAATCGGTACCAACGCCCAGCATTGGTGGCATAGAGGGTAACCGCGCCGCCGACGGAGTAATTGGCAGGCGAATAGATAACCGTGCCGCGCCCGAGGGTCGCCACCTCGAATTGAGGCGCAACCACCAGAGCCGCCGGGACCGAAGTGATGCTGCCGTGGCCATTGGTGATGACCACCGTGTAGCTGCCCTCGTCGAGCCTGGACGAACGCGGTATGAAACAGGTGGCGTTGGTGGCCCCGGTGACTGCATTGGTCCGGTTCAAAAACCACTGATACCGCAACGGCGCGTTCCCAAGCGCCGTGACAGTGAACGTGAAGTTCGAACCGGCGAAAACCACCCCGCCTTGCGGCTGCATGAGGATGGCGGGGGCAAGTTGGATGGAGACGCTTTGATAGAAACTGCTGGGATTGGTCAAGACTATGCCACCGTCTTGCTGAAGCAGACTCCCCGGGCCTGTGAATGCGATCAGATTCGTCACGACGAGAACGCTACCAACCCCAGTTGCCCGCAATATCGTGGAGACGCTGGGAGTTCCGACGACATTAGTCAACGAGGGCAGACAGAACGATGATCCCCCAAAAGTGTTCAAGCAAATCCCCATGGATTTGTACATGTTCGCTACCAAGATTTGCCCGCCGTTTCTTGAGTGCATCCAAGAATCGCCAACGGCGCCACTGCCGCTGCCCGTGAATGTTTTCAACCCGCTCAGGTCCACCACGCTGTTGGTACCATCTGCACTCACCACGATCCCACAGGCTGCCGTGTTTCCTCCATAATTGCGATATTCGCAACGCATGTTCGCCACGTTTATCAGGTTAAGTTTACCCCCTTGCGATGCCTGCAAGGTCAGGTAGGAAGAAGCATAAGACGGCCCGGAGACTGTTTGTAGGGCGGGCAGATCCACCACGCTCCCCATCCCGCTCGCCCGAATGATGCAGCTTACGGGATAGGATCCACTGAAATAATTTGTCAACGCTGGGAGGCTAAAGGTCATCCCTCCCGACGCATACAAACTCAATCCTTCCGCGTAGGCCAAATTGGTCGCCAAGATCTGCCCGCCGTTGCTCGGCTGCATGTAAGAATCACCGATTGCGCCACCACTGCTTCCTGTGAACGTTCTCAACCCGCTCAAGTCCACTACGCTGTTGGTCCCATCTGCACTCACCACGATCCCGCAGGCTGCAGTATTGCCGCCATAGTTATTGTATTGGCAACTCATGGCGGCCACATTCTTCAAATCAAGCCTGCCGCCTTGGGACGCCTGCAAGGTCAGATAGCAGGAAGCGTAATTCGGCCCGTAAACGGTCTGTAGGCCTGGCAAGTCCAGCACACTCCCGACTCCGACGGCCTGCATGCTGGTGCCGAGCGTCACAACGCCGCCGGAATAGTTGGTTAACGCTTTAAGACTCAGCATGCCGCCGTTTTGAGCGTAAAGACTGATAGCAGTCATGCTCACGGTTCCTTGATCATGAAAATTGGCGTTGGTTCCGTTGGCGGTCAGAGCTATTCCAGTCGTATAATCACCAGGCGTGAAATAGTAATTCCCTGACGCGAGTAGCACTCCTCCATTGATGGTTGTTGAGCCGCTGACATTCAGTCTCCGCTGACATACCATGTTACTCAATGTGCCACCCGGATAATTGATGGCGTTTGTGCCCAGGCCAATGAAAACGCTGTCGCCGCTGGTTGGAACTGTCCCGCCGCTCCAGTTGTTGCCTTCCGTCCACGAGATGCCATCACCATTGCCCGTCCACGTCTTGGTGGGGTCGAAAATCGACACGCGGGCTACTTGACTCGTTACGCCGCCGAAGGCATTGGAGAGGACCACATCATACCGGCCAGAGTCGGCAACAGCGACGCCGGGCAGAGACAGAATCGCCCCCTGCGCGCCGGCGATGTTGGTGCCGTTGCGCCGCCATTGGTACGTCGCTTCATCCGCGGCTGCTGCGGTTACCAACAGCACCAGATTGCTGCCTACCAAAGCCACTTGGCTGAGTGGCTGGGCCAGAATCACCGGACCAGGTGTGCAGGTGAGGCTGCCGCTGACCACGGAACAGTCCGTGACCGGAAGTCCGTCGTGGTTCGCAAGCACGACGTTTATGAGTGTGAGGGTAATGGTCCCGTAGGACGTGTTGGTAGCCAGACTGAGAGGCACGTACGCCCAGACTCCGCTGCCAAGCATGGCGTTCGTCGGAGAATGGAGGACGATGCGGCGGCGGTCTGCTGCAGGTGTACCGGAGGTGATCTCGTGGCCGGTCAAGGCGGGGCCGAGGGTGGCGTCCCCCGCGGAGACGTTGGTGCTGCCGAAGACGAGATCGAACTGGGCGGCGACAATGGGGGTGTCAGTTGTGCAGCGAACGGAGACGAGAGCAGTCACGCCGGGAACTGCGAAGACGTTGCCCACACGCAACTCGGTGGCGGCCCAGGCAGTGGCGGCAACCGCGAAACACACCAAACACGCGAAAGTGACACGGACGGCTGCGAGGCGAAGGCGCGTTCTGCCGGCGTAGCAGCCGACGTGTGGAGGCTCTGATCCAATTCCGAAATCCGAAATCCGAAATCCGAATTCAGAGTGAGCCTCCTTAGTGTCTGGCCGGAAACGACTGTTTTTGGAAACGGCGTGCGACGTTGATG
>CAZJTM010000270.1:0-2186 GCA_964548925.1 uncultured Verrucomicrobiota bacterium
CCCCCGGGGAGGATGGCTTTGATCTCCATGCCGTCTCGGACGCCGCCCGCGCATTTGTCAATGATCTCGCGGACCGTCGTTCCCATGGGAGCCTCGAAGCAGCCCGGCCGCTTGACACGCCCGCTCACGCAAAAGAGCTTGGTACCCGGGCAGGTCGCACTGCGGGAAAGCCCTTTGTACCAGTCCGGCCCGTTTCGAACGATGAGCGGGACGTTGGCGAGCGTCTCCACGTTGTTCACGACGGTCGGTTTTCCCCAGAGCCCCTTCACCGTGGGGTAGGGAGGGGGCTTTTGCGGATTGGGGCGTCTCCCCATGAGGGCTTGGAGCAGCGCCGTACCCTCGCCGCAGATGTAGCGGCCCCCGCTGCGGTGCACCACGATGTCGAATGAAAAGCCGCTCCCGAGGATGTTCTCTCCCAGGTAGCCGGCGCTTCGGGCGTTCGCGGTCTCGCGCTCCAGGATCGCCGCGACGCTGTCGTAAGACGGCCGCACGAAGATGTAGCCCACTGACGCTCCGAAGGTGTACGCGGCCAGGGTCATCCCTTCGATGAGCAAGTGCGGATCGGCGTGAATCAGCACTCGGTCTTTGAAGGTTCCGGGCTCCATTTCGTCCGCATTGGCGGCGAGGTATCGAGGATAGGCCCCGTCCTTGGGCACACCCTGCCACTTGCGCGCGGCCGGAAACCCCGCGCCCCCGCGCCCTCGCAGTCCGGCTGCATCCACGGCCCGAAAGACCTCAGCGGGCGACCCCTGCCGGAGCGTCTGCTCAAGTCCCTGGTATCCCCCACTCGCCCGGTATTCCTCCATTGTTGCGATTCGGTCCGGCTTGCGGTTCTGGAAAAGGATCTGAGGGAAATCGGTCATGGGTCAGTCCGTCCCGTTGCGAAGCTGGTCCAGGATGCGGTCCACTTTCTCCGGAGTGAGGTGGCCGTAGACCTTCCCACTGATCAGCATGGCAGGGCCTCGGTCGCAGTAGCCGATGCAGCAGACCGGAAGGAGCGTAAAAAGCCCGTCCGGCGTCGTCCCGCCGACTTCGATCCCAAGTCGACGCTGTATGTGGGCCACGAGCGGCTCTTCGCCCTCCATCCAGCAGATGGTGCTGTCGCAGACGCGAATGACGTGCTTGCCGACCGGCTCCCGGTAGAGAAAATCGTAAAAGGTCGCCAGCTCATCGAGCTCAAGCGGGGTCAGGCCGAGCAGGCCGGACGCTTCCCGCACCGCTTCGTCGCTCAGATAGCCGTAATGCTTCTGAAGCTCGAGCATGACGTCGATGGCGGACTCACGAGGGTGCGCCCCGTGAGCAATCATGGCGCTCAATTTTTCGGTGAGATCGTTCGGCAGCATCGATTGCACGTCCTCCGGAAATCGAGCCGGTACCACGAAGCCGGGTGGCCGTAACCCCAGGGAGCGTCATTCCGGCGAACCGTCATGGCATCAGGTCACCCAAACAATGAAACCCGTTGAGGACTTCCAGTATCGTCATTCCGGCGGTCTTTGGGCCGGAGTCCAGATTGTTGCTGCGAGTCATGCTCATTTCCGGCATGCACCGGCATGACGCAATCAGAACCGGGCACCCAGGGCCAACCACCTCGATTCGGGCACCCCGTCGTGCAACGTTGATCTTGGCCGGCGCGGAGCTACGTTCACCATACGTGAAGTCGCTGGGCAGTTCAACCCCTTCCGCCGGCGTGGCTTGAAAGGCATTAGTTGACGGATTCCGTCTCCGTCGGCTTCACCCGCAGCATTTCGCTCAAGGATCCTGCGTAATGCCAATCCTCGGGTGTGACAAGGCGAGTGACCGCGCTTCCCTTGCGTCGACACGCCGCCACTCTCGATCCCGATGCACTGAGCCGAACATGACCGAATTCGAGCCAGCTGCAAGGGCTTGCGATGCCCTGTAGTTGGTGGACGATAGCCATGTCCACGGATTGCTCGTCCTGCATAAAGACAAGCCCCAGCTTCTGGAGGTGATCGATGTAATCGTCCACCTCCTGCAGGGTCTGGAAGCCCACTCGAGCCAGCTCGTCATCGGCGCAGAATGTCTTTTCGCGCGTATTCTGCTCGAAATGGCCCCAACCGCCGGGATACTTGCTGTCGATGGACTGACGCAAAATAACGACCGAGATTCCTTCCACCAAAACCGCCATCGTCTTTCCTCGTGGACCAGCATCAGGCTCACGGCACGGC
>CAZJTM010000270.1:2286-4040 GCA_964548925.1 uncultured Verrucomicrobiota bacterium
TCCTCGTCGATCTCCTGGGCCGTGCGCTCGCTGTATTCCCGCTCCCGGGCTCGGAGACCGAGGTCCAGGTGGGCGGAGCGCGGATCCCGCGTGTAGGTCTGAGGCCCCAGCTTCTCGCTCATCCCGTATTCCGTCACCATGCTCCGCGCGATGTCCGTGGCCCGCTGCAGATCGTTTTGGGCCCCCGTCGAGACGTCGCCGAAGATCATCTCCTCGGAGACCCGGCCGCCAAGCAGCACCTGGAGGCGATCGAGCAGCTCCTGGCGCGTCATGAGGTACCGGTCTTCGGTCGGAAGCTGCTGCGTGTAGCCGAGCGCCCCGATCCCGCGCGGAATGATCGACACCTTGTGGACCGGGTCCGTGTTGGGAAGCACCATGGCGACAATGGCGTGCCCCGATTCGTGGTAGGCGACGATTTCCTTCTCTTTGGGATTCATGGCGCGGTTTTTCTTCTCGAGCCCGCCGATGATCCGGTCGGCGGCCTCCTGAAAATCGGCCATGGTGACGTGCTCGTGATCGTGGCGGGCCGCGAACAGCGCCGCTTCGTTCACGAGGTTGGCGAGGTCGGCGCCGACGAACCCGGGGGTCATGGTGGCGATGCGATTGAGATCGACGTCCGACCCCAGGATGACGTTCTTCGTGTGGATCTTGAGAATGGCCTCCCGGCCGCGGATATCCGGCTTGTCAATCGCCACGTGCCGGTCGAAGCGTCCGGGCCGGAGCAAGGCAGGGTCCAGAATCTCGGGACGGTTGGTGGCCGCCATGATGATCACGCCGGCGCTGGGATCGAAGCCGTCCATTTCAACCAGGAGCTGGTTCAAGGTCTGCTCGCGCTCGTCGTGGCTGTGGATGGGGTTGAGCCCGCGCGCCTTGCCCAAGGCATCCAGCTCGTCGACAAAGATGATGCACGGCGCCTGCTCCTTGGCCTGCCCGAACAGGTCCCGGACGCGCGCCGCCCCGACGCCCACAAACATCTCGACGAACTCGGAGCCGCTCATGCTGAAGAAGGGAACCCCCGCTTCTCCGGCGACCGCTTTGGCCAGCAGCGTCTTGCCCGTCCCCGGGGCACCCACCAGCAAAACCCCTTTGGGGATCCGGCCGCCTAAGCGCTGGAATTTCTCGGGTGTCTTCAAAAACGCAACGATCTCTTCCAGCTCCTGTTTCGCTTCGTCGATTCCCGCGACATCCCCGAAGGTCACCTGAATGTCTTTTTCCGCGAAAACCCGAACGCGCGCCTTGCCGACGGAGAGCACTCCCTGGGGTCCGCCGCCCATGCGGCGAATCAGGAAGCTCCAGAAGATGACCAGGAGCGCGATGGGCAGCAGCCACGAAATCAGGCCGCCGATCCATTTGTTCTCGGCCTGGCCGGTGTAGTTGATCCCTTTTTTGTCGAGCAGCTGGACGAGCTCGGGATCCTCCACCCGCTGCGTCACGAACGTTTTACCCGGTGTCTTTTCGTCCTTGATAGCCCCTCGAATGCGCTCGGGTCCGATCACGAGGTTGAAGACCTTCCCCTCGGCCACCAGCTGCTTGAGCTCGGAATAGGGAATCCTGTCGCGCTCGGGCTCCGCCATCTGGCTCTGGACCAGCATGAACACGACCAGCAGACCGATAAAAATCCAGATGGAAAAATGGAGCCTCCGCTGGGAAGGATCGGAATTCCGTGAGTCACCGCTGTCACCTGAGGGAGGCCGGACGCGTTTCACGATCTTGTCGAACGGGGTCGAGCCCGATTCTCGTTTCTGTGCCATGCC
>CAZJTM010000270.1:4140-7125 GCA_964548925.1 uncultured Verrucomicrobiota bacterium
CCGGCGGGTCCCAGGGAGGAAAGCCATGAGCGAATGTGAAATGCCGGTCACCAATGCGACCGACAAAGAAGTCTCGGACATTCTGGAAACGGCGAAGACCATCGCGGTGGTAGGTATTTCCCACAAGGAGGACCGCGACAGCCACAAGGTGGCCAAGTACCTCAAAGAGCACGGTTACACCATGATCCCGGTGAATCCCAAGTACAAGGAAGTCCTTGGTGAGCCGTGCTACCCCGACCTCAAATCCGTACCCGTGCCCATCGACATTGTGGACATCTTTCGCAATGTCGATGTTATCCCATCGGTTGTGGATGAAGCCATCGAGGTCAAGGCACGGTGCGTCTGGATGCAGCTCGGCCTCTGCCACAACGGGTCCGCGGAGAAAGCCAGGGCGGCCGGCCTCTCCGTTGTGATGAGCAAATGCACCAAAATTGAGCATACGAAGCTGGCGAAGAGCCGGGGGTAGCCGGCCTGCCTCAATGGAGCGCACCGCCCCACACAAGAGCGTGCGCATGCTTGTGTGGCGGTGTCACGGAGCCGTCTCACCCCAACGATTCATGACAGGCGGAAGCCCATGGACATCCTGAAACCGGACCATTTTTTCGACCTGACCCCCTTTGCACATCGGGACCTGTTCGACTCGTGCGAGCACGTCTGGGAGGCGCTCTCCCGACTGCCGAGCTATCTTGCGGCACACCTGACACCCAATGTCGGGGACATCGACTGTTTTCAAAAACCGTTGCCCGAGACCCTGGTTCTCTGGCAGGGTCGTGTGTGGCGGAACGGGTTCCAAGTGCTTGGGGGAGACGCCACCAAGGGGACGCTCAAGGTGCGCATCGAAGGCCAGGAAGTCGGCGATGCCACGGTTCTCTACGCCGGGAGTGTGATCTGGGACGACACGGTATCGCTGGGGCCTGGAGCAGTCATCGAGCCCGGGGCTCTCATCAAGGGGCCGACCATCATCGGCGGGAGCACGGAAGTCCGACAGGGGGCTTACGTGAGAGGCAAATGCCTCACGGGAACCGGCTGCGTGATCGGACACACGACGGAAATCAAGTCCAGCATCATGCTGAACGGAGCCAAGGCAGGACATTTCGCTTACATCGGGGACAGCATCCTGGGGGCTGCGAGCAACCTCGGCGCAGGAACCAAGCTGGCGAATCTGAAGCTCAGCGGGGACAGCATCCGGGTGCGGGTTTCCGGTGAGTCGCTCGATACCGGGCTGCGGAAGCTCGGCGCGATCCTGGGCGACAGTGTCGAGATCGGCTGCAACACGGTCACGAACCCGGGAACCATTCTCGGGACTGGAAGCCTCGTCTGGCCCCTCACCTCGGTGGCCCCTGGCTATTACGGCCCATGGACGATCCTCCGTGCGCAACCCTGACTCCGAGCGATCGCGCACACGCCGCTTCCTTGCCATCCTCCGCTACTACCGCAGGCAGTACGCCGTCTGGGAAGGGTCCGGACAGCGCCTGTACCGAGACACGGTCCTGGGCGCCTGGGCGAGCTCCCGTCCGGAGCATCTTTACTATTTTTTTCGGCGCATCGACCTAAGCAGGTTCAAGCTGCTGGTCGACCTGGGCTGCGGTGACGGGGTGGTCGCCTGCGTTGCCTCGCTGTTCACCCATGTCGTGGGCATCGAGATCGACGCGGACCTTTGCCGCGCCGGACGCGACGCAAGCGTTGCGCTCGGGCTGCAGCGCCGAGTGGATTTCATTTGCGGGGACTTCACCAGCCAGCAGATCACGAAGGCGGATTGCCTGTTCGTTTACCCCGACAAGCCCATGACCCGCCTGGAGGCAATCCTCGCGGAAGCTGCCTGGCGCGGGACGCTCCTGGTCTACGGGCCGCACCTGCCGCCAGAAAGGCTGACGCTCCAAGATCGCCTCTCCTGCGGGAGGGAGCGATTGGCGTTGTACACTACCCCTTCAGGGTCCGGCAGATCCGCTCCTGGTCTTCGGCCTTGAGGTAAGGGTGCATGGGGAGGCTGAAGATCCTTCGGGCGCAGTTTTCGCTCACCGGGAAATCGCCCTCCCGATAGTCCAGATCCCTGAAGGCCCGTTGACGGTGGAGTGGCTTGGGATAATAGATGGCGCTGGGAATCCCGGCCGCACGCAGCCGATCCAGGCATTCAGCCCGGTGGCGCTCGTCTCGCGCCAGGACCGAATACTGAGCCCAGGCCGACAACCAACCCGGAGGAACAAAGGGCGGGAGCAGATCCACTTCCAGCTCACCGAGAAGCTGTGTATAGCGTGCGGCAGCCTCCTGCCTCAGCTGGACTTCCTCCTCGAAAATCGAAAACTTCGCCAGGAGAACGGCGGCCTGGAGGGTGTCGAGACGGCCGTTGATGCCGATCCGGACATTTTCGTATTTGTCTGCTCCCTGGCCGTGGATGCGGATAGATCGCATCAACTCCAGGAGCTCCTCGTCGTCCGTGAAGCACATGCCCCCATCGCCGTACCCTCCCAACGGCTTCGCGGGGAAAAAGGAGGTGCAGGTGAGCCCCGAAAGCCCACAGGCCTTTCGGCCTCCCATTTGGGCCCCGAACGACTGGGCGGCATCCTCGATCACGAACAGCCCATGGGACTGGGCGAGGGGAATGATTTGACCGTAATCGGCAGGCAGGCCAAACAGGTCCACGGCAATGACTCCCCGACTCCGAAGCCCCCAGCCGACGGCACCTCGCGGCAGGGGGTGATGGGATGCGTCGCCGGATTCAACGGCATGGATCGCCTGCGCAAGCTTGGCCGGATCCATGTTGAACGTCACCGGGTCGATGTCCACGAAGACCGGAGTCGCCCGGAGCAAGGCAATCACCTCGGCCGTCGCCATGAAGGTGAAAGGCGTGGTGAAGACGGCGTCTCCCGGCTGAACATCCTGGGCCATGAGAGCAATGAGGAGCGCGTCCGTACCGGAGGCACAGCTCAGGGCATGGGGCATGGACACGTACTCGGCAAGCGCTCTCTCCAGCTCGAAAACCTCCGG
>CAZJTM010000271.1:0-7097 GCA_964548925.1 uncultured Verrucomicrobiota bacterium
GGTTTCAGTGGTGCCTGGCAAGGCGCGCGTTGCAGTGCCGGCCCGCCCCCGGCGCCGTCACCAGAATTTAACTTGGGCCGTGCGGGGACGGCTGGTGTAATGGCCGGGTGAAAACAGAGCGCCGCGCGGTCATTGATGTGGGCACCAACTCGGTGAAGTTGTTGGTGGCCGACGTCGCGGGCATGAGTGTGCGGCCCGTGCTGGAGTCCGGGAATCAGACCCGGCTGGGCCAGGGCTTCTACGAAGCGCGCCGCCTGCAACCGGCGGCCATCCAGCGAACCGCCGCCGCCGTGGCGGCATTTGCCGCGACGGCCCGCGAGCACGGCGCGGCTCGCGTGCGGGTCTTTGCCACCAGCGCGGCGCGGGATGCCGCCAACCCCCCGGACTTGATCGCCGCCGTCGAGACGGCGTGCGGCTTGCCGTTGGAGATTATCTCGGGCGAGCAGGAGGCCGAATGGGCGTTCCACGGCGTATGCACGAACCCGCAACTTGCCCGCGAGCCGCTGTTGCTCATGGAGGTGGGCGGCGGCAGCACGCAGTTCATCCTCGGACAGAAGGGTGAGATTCACTTGCGCGCGAGTTTTGCGCTCGGCGCGGTGCGGTTGCTGGAAATCCTGCCGCACGGCGAACCGCCCACGGCGGCGGAGTTGGAGGATTGTCGCGCTTGGATTGGCCACTTTCTCCACGAGTTTGTGCGCCCAAAACTGGAGCCGGCGCTGGGCAACGAGGTGGCGCTCCACGCCAGGCATCATGCCGTCCGGCTGGTGGGCGTGGGCGGCACGGCCACGGTGTTGGCGCGCATGCAGCAGGAGATGGACGATTACGACCGGGAGCGAATCGAAGCGGCCCGTCTGAGCCGGGCCCAACTGCGGCGGTGGGTCGAGCGGCTCTGGTCGTTGCCTCTGGCGGAGCGCAAACGGATTCCCGGCCTGCCGCCCGAGCGGGCGGATGTCATCCTGACGGGCGCCGCCACTTATGCCGCCGCAATGGAGATGTTCGGGTTTGACACACTGCGCGTCAGCACGCGTGGGTTGCGGTTCGCCGCCGTGCGGGAGGCAGCGAGTTGATCGGCCCGTTCCGCGCGCTGCGGCCAGGCCGAGGGGCGCAGACCGAAAGATGGCCGGGCGGAAGATGACGAGCAGAAGCCGCCGCTGCTTCATGTTCCTGTCAGTGATTCCCTAGTCCGCCCCCGGCTTCGGATTTCGGATTTCGGATTTCGCCCTGGCCCTGTAGCCTGCGCGCATGCTCAACTACATCTGGCTGGCGCTCGTCGTCCTCGCCGTGCTCATCGGTGGCTGGAACAACCAGTGGAAGGAGGTCACGGACAAGAGTCTCGACATGGCGAAGGTGGCGGTGGTGGACATTGCTTTGCCGCTGGTGGGCATCATGGCGCTGTGGCTCGGCGTCATGCGGCTGGCGGAGCGGGCGGGCCTCGTGGCGTTGCTGGCGCGGGCGCTGCGTCCGTTGATGCGACGGCTGTTCCCGGACGTGCCGGCGGAACACCCGGCGACGGGCGCGATGCTCATGAACATGGCGGCCAACATGCTCGGCTTGGGCAACGCCGCCACGCCGCTCGGCCTCCGCGCGATGAAGGACTTGGAATCGCTCAACCCGCGTCCCGGCACGGCGACGAACGCCATGTGTACGTTCCTCGCGATCAACACGGCTTCGATCCAACTCATCCCCGTCACGGCCATTGCCATCCTCGCGGCGGCCAAGTCCAGTGCGCCGACGGCCATCGTGGGCACAGCGTTGATCGCGGCGGCCTGCGCCTGCACCGCCGGGGTCACGATGGCCAAGTTGCTGGAGAAGACGCCGTGGTTTCGGTTGCCGGCACCGCCCGGGAAACCGGGCGGGGGACAGGCCTCCTGCCTGGTGAGGGGAGGCGAAAACCGTAACGATGCGCTCGCCCGGCAGGATGCCAGCTCCACGTCCCCGAGTGAGCAACAGGAGAAGGAGCAGCCTGCCGTGAAAGAGGCGGCGATGTTGCAGCCATTGCGTTGGTGGGGCGTTGTGCTGCTTGGGTTGTATGGGCTGTTCTTCGCGGTCATGTTCGCGCGCATGATGTTTCCCACGGCGTTCGGCGTCGAGGTTTCGGCGGAAGTTGCCCAGCAGAGCGCCTTCGTCCGTTTGGTCGGTGCGGTGTCGAAGCTCTCGATCCCGTTCCTGCTCTCGGCCTTTCCGCTTTACGCGGCGCTGCGGCGGGTGAAGGTGTACGAAGAGTTCGTGGACGGCGCGAAGGAGGGGTTCGAGGTGGCGATCCGGATCATCCCGTATCTGGTCGCGATCCTGGTGGCCATCGGCATGTTTCGGGCCGCAGGTGGCATTGATCTGTTGAGCCGGGCGCTGGCGCCGGTGATGACATCGGTGGGGTTTCCGCCGGACTTGCTGCCGCTGGCGTTGATGCGTCCGCTGAGCGGGAGCGGGTCGCTGGGCATTTTCTCGGAATTGGTGAACCAATTCGGGCCGGACAGCCTGATCGCGCGCATGGGCGGCACGATCTTCGGCAGCACGGAAACGACCTTCTATGTGCTGGCGGTGTATTTCGGTTCCGTGGGCGTCAAGCGCACGCGCCATGCGGTGATCGCCGGGCTGACGGCGGATTTGGTCAGCATCATCATGTCTGTGACGATTTGCCGGCTGGTGTTTGGCTGACCGGCGGGTCGCGGGTCTTGGTGTTAATCGTCCTCTGAATCTCCCGGCCTCCCTTCAGGGCCAGGCGTTGGGGATGGAGAGCAAGATGAAGATTAGGATGAAGATCAAGACCGAGGCCCCGCCTCCACCGTCTCCGGCACCCGGCGGATTGACGCTGGCCCGCGAATCTGAAATCGTCTGGGCACGATGAAACCGCGACGTGTTCCGCCGAAGCTTGGCGAGTCCGGGTGGCGCGCGAGCCGTCGCCCCGAGTAACCATGCCCTTGCAGGACCTCACGCCTCAACTGCGCACCCGGCTCAGCCGGATGGAACGCGCGGTGGGTTGGTTTGTCTTGTTGGCCACGGCCCTCCTGCTCTTCGGCTTCGGTTACTACGTCTATCATACGGCGCAACGGAAAGGCTGGTTCGTCACCAAGGCGCCGTACTTCACCTATGTGGACCGCGCCACCGGGTTGAAGGTCGGGGATCCGGTCAAACTCATGGGCTTCGAGGTTGGCCAGATCACGCGCATCACCGCCGAGGACCCGGGCACGCCTTACAACGTGTATGTCGAGTTCGAGGTCAAGACGCCGTTTTATGGTTACATCTGGACCGACGGCTCGCGGGCGCGGGTGACGGCGGCGGATTTTCTGGGCAAGCGTGAGTTGGAAGTCACCAAGGGCACGGGCGGTTGCGCCACGTACGTCTTCAACCCGTTGCTGGAAGTCTCGCTGGATGAAATCGGCCGGTTGCCATCGCCGGAGAAGTGGACCTTGGCGGAAGACATCTACGATCCCAAGGAACCGGAGATCCTGCTCAACGCGCAGAAGGCCATGCTCCGGCCCGAAGTAGTGGCGCAGTTAAAGGCGTTGGGACACACGCGCGTCCGCGTGCTGAACACGCAGGAACGGCGCAACGCCATGACCGCCGTCTGGAACAGCCGGGAAGGCCGCTACGAGCATTTTGACCGCACGAACATGTTCTGGATGCGCGCGGAGGAAGCCCCCGCAGTGACGGAACAACTCGAACGGCTCGTGGCTCAAGTGGAGAAGGCCCTGCCGAGCTTCTTCACGCTCACCAATCAGATCGCGCTCGCGCTGAATAGCGTTTCGGACCTGACCTCGAACCTCAATTCCGTGGCCGTGGACGCCCGTCCCGCAGCGAGCAACCTCACGACGCTTAGCACACAGTTGCTGGGACAGGGCGCGCTCGGCGCGTGGCTGTTCTCAACCGCCGGACAAGCGGACTTGGAAGGGTCGCTGGCCGGCGCCCGCGGCGCGCTGACGAACGCCAACATGGTGCTCACCAACGTGGACGCCTCCCTGACCCTCCTCACCGCCGGGCTGGCCCGCTCACTGGACAACCTGGCCGGCATCACGAGCAATCTGAACCAGCAGGTGCAGGTGAACACAAACCTGCTGAAATCGGTCTCCGACGCCGTGGTTCATGCCGACGACTTGCTCCAGGGTTTGAAGCGACACTGGCTGTTGCGCTCGGCTTTCAAGACAAAAGCCACCAACGCCCCACCTGCGGCGCCAACGGCCCCGGTGCGTTCACCCAAGAACACAACCACACGGTAGCAGTGGTGCTGGAATTGGTTGTCCCCTGCTCCCGAAGCCGAAGCTGCTCCGGAAGCTCGCCCTTTAAGCCCTTGAAGGGCGGCGCGGCGCGGTCAGTCGTTCGGCTCCAGCGGAGGGCGGACGCCGAACCTCTTCGCCAGTGACAAGGCCTGACTCAGGGACTTTACCCCTGCCGTGCAGGTTGCGTCCGAGAGCGAAGCGGCGGCGAGACAGACACCGGTGAGCAAGAGCCGTTGGATTTCCCAACCTTCGTGCAGTCCCCAAAGCACGCCGGCGCAGAACGCGTCGCCTGCCCCCGCGGTGCCGGCCACGTAATTGGGCGGGAGTTTGAGCGAGGATTGCCAGAAGTCATCCCCTCGCCGCGTGCGGGCGAAGGCGCCTTCGGGAAAGTGAATCACAACGATTTCGCGCACCCCGCGCTGGAGCAGCGCGCCCGCCGCGTGGCGCAAGGCCACCGTGTCCAAACGCCCGTCCGCCAGGCGAATCTTGAAGCCCGTGGTCTTGCCGGCCTCGATCTCGTTGAGAATGCAGTAATCCACGTGCTTGAGCGCCGGCGGCACGATCTGCATGAAGCGATCACTGTCCTCGCTGACGACGTCCACGCTGGTTTTCAAGCCGGCGGCCTGGGCTTCCGCCAGGAGCTTGGCGGCCTTCGTGCCGAATTGCCCGTCGGGCTGGTCCAGCGCGTCGAGCAACAGCAGATAGCCCAGATGAAAGATGCGGGCCTTGATCTTCTTGAAGGCGAGATCCTCCCCCCGCCAAAGGGCATTGGCGCCGCGTGCGTGGAAAAACGTGCGCCGGCCCTGTGCGGCTTCGGTCATCACATCCGTGTACGAGGTCGGGGCCTTGCCCGTGGCGCGAAGGTGGCGGGTGTCTATCTTGTGGGCCTTGCAGTCGGCGAGAATCTGCCGGCCCAGCGGGTCTTCGCCGACCAAGCCCGCCGCGGAAAGGGGAAAGGGCGCGCCGGCCAGGGCCAGGTCCATGAGCACATTATACGGCGCTCCGCCGGTGCCCTGGGACTGGCTGCGGATGTTGGCCAGTTGTTCGGCTTGTGGGTAAACGTCAATGATCTTGACCTGGTCAATGATCCAGTTGCCTCCGGCGAGCAAGCCCCGGCGGGTGGAAGCAGGTGTCGCTTTCATGGTTTATTGGGCCCTGAGATGTTGCCCTCAGTGAACGTGAATCCGGCGTCCTCTGGCAAGTGGATTCTCAGGCATTCTCAGGCTTGCGCCCCTTTCGGCGGGGTCGTATTGTCCGGCCATGCAAGCCCACACGCGACCGGGTCGGCGCTGGCGGCGGTTCAACCGCAAGTACGGTTCCGCCATGTTTTTCGGCTTCATCGTGCTCTTCATCCTCGCGTTTGTGGCCGGGCTGATGTACCTGCTCACCGACCCGAGTTTTCGCGCCCGGCCCTGATGCCGCCGGTGTTCCCGCAGGTTTCTTAAACTCCGGCGGAGCAAGTTCCAACCCATCCATGCACTGCATCGTCACCGCCGGCCCAACGTGTGAACCGCTCGACCGGGTGCGCCGGTTGACGAATTTCTCCACGGGCCGGCTTGGGGTGGAACTCGCCAACTTCCTGGCCGACGCCGGTCATCGCGTCACGCTGTTGCTCGGCGAACAGGCCACTTGGGCGGGCGAAGCCCGGGCCGGCCGCGTGGAGCGGTTCAGCAGCACGGCGGATTTGGGCGAGCGCCTGCAAAGGCTCGGCTACGACGATGTGGGAGCCGTGTTTCATGCGGCGGCGGTCAGTGACTTCCGGTTTGGCAAGGTCTGGCTGCGCGCGGCGGACGGCCAACTCACGGAGCAGCAGTCCGGCAAATTCTCCACGCGCCAGGGAACGCTGCTGGCGGAACTGGTGCCCACGCCCAAACTCATCGCGGAGTTGCGCGGTTGGTTTCCCCGCACGCGATTGGTCGGGTGGAAGTATGAAGTGGAGGGAGACCGCGCCGCGGCGATCCGGGCGGCGGAGCAACAACTGGCGGCGTGTCGCACCGATGCCTGTGTGGCAAACGGGCCGGCCTATGGGGCGGGCTTTGGCCTGGTGGGAAGTGCTGTCCGACCAACGCATCTGCCAAGCAAAGCCGAGCTGTTCGCGGCGCTTCTGCGGCTCGTGAGCTGAGACGACCGGCGTTTCGCAATGGCAGCAAGGCGAGTCCGGCTCGGGGCGTGCGCCCCGTGCCGGCTTTTCGCTGGGCGGATGGGAACAAACCGTTCCGCGTCCGCATTGTAGGTCCACAATGACGCTGCGCTCGCCGGGAATCTTGAACGTCCTGCTATCTCCGCAAGAGCCACCTTGAGTTTCCGCCGCGCGCCTGCGACGCCAAACTGAAGCATCCGCATAGCGGGATGGACCCCAAGTTGCAGTTGGCGGCACGCGGGATTATGGATCGAGACTCCATCATTGGCTGAGGCAGGACCTGCGCGCGGTGGAGGTGGGGATTCTGGGATTTGGGTTGCTGAAGAGTTGCTGCCACGGTGCATGGCCGGGAACGGCGTTTGGATTGGGTTGGCTGGCACGGCTGCGCTCCACCATCCCAACATCGTCGCGATTCATGAGTTCGGTTTCCGCGAGGGCCGGCATTTCTTCACGATGGCTTTCGTCGAAGGCCATCGCCGAGGCCACCCACAATCCCCACAAGCGCGGCATACTGGGCCGCCGGGCGGGCTTCGACAGGACAAGCAGTGGCAGGCTCTGGTGGCGGCGCATCGGAAGAACAAAGCGCAGTCGGCTCTTCCCGCCCGGGTTGTGGCCTGAAATACGACCGACTGGCAGCAGCGGAGGTCGTGGACCATTGGCACAGAGGCTTGAGCAGCGGACGTTCATTTGCGTCATCAACTGGCTCGGAGGAAATGCCGTCGTGTCGTCACAATCGCGGCGAT
>CAZJTM010000272.1:0-7030 GCA_964548925.1 uncultured Verrucomicrobiota bacterium
CCGAACGCGTGGTTTGCCTGCCGCAGGTTGCTGAGTCTGGCCGCGGCGCACGCGTAGCCACGGACCATCGTCAGTTTACAAACCCACGGACTGGAGAGCCGGATGCGGGAAGTCCGCCCGCCCGGTTCGGAGGGAGGGGCAAGGTTCAATCCCGTGTCCCTCTCCCAGCTTCGCGCTCGCCCGGAGGTGAAACATGCGGGGTGGCCGCCGTTGTGAAACGGCGGTCGGTCGCAGCCAGCCTCGTCCCCGCGGCATCCCGCCGCTCGACAACGCGCCCGCAAACCCTTAAACGATGCGGGTGCAGGATTGGAAGATCATCACGCTGGCCGCGCTGGCGGTGCTGTTCATCGGGCTCTCGAAGGCGGGCTTTGGGGGCGGCTTGGGCATGCTCACCACGCCGCTGTGCGCGCTGGCGTTTCCGCCCAAGGAAGCCATCGGCATCCTCCTGCCGCTGCTCTGCGCCGGGGACATCTTCTCGCTATACTACTATTGGGGCAAGTGGGAGCGGCAGAACTTGAAGTATCTGATCCCGGGCGTGGTGGTCGGCGTCGTGGTGGGGGTGCATTTCATCGGGCGCTTCTCGCCGCGCGAGTTGAACATTGCCATCGGTGTCATCGCGGTGGTGTTTGTTGTGTTCCAGGTATTCCGCGAGAGAATCTTCCGGGCGGAGGGCGCCTTCCAGCCGAACCACGCCGTCGGCGTGCCGTGCGGCGTGGCGGCGGGCGTGACCTCCAGCTTTGCCCACGGCGCCGGGCCGGTGGTCACCATGTTTCTCGTGCCGCAGCAACTGCCCAAGGAAATCTACGTGGGCACGACCGTGCTGGTGTTCACCTGGATCAACTGGATCAAAGTCCCGTTCTTCGTCGCCAACGAAGTCATCACGGGCGCTACGTTGCTCAAAAGCCTCTGTTTCCTGCCGCTGATTCCGGCGGGGGTCTGGGCGGGCGTGCGGCTGAACCGGCAGTTCTCCGAGCGCGCCTTCGCCGGTTTTGTGTTGGCGACGATCTTCCTCACCGGCCTGCAACTGATCTTCAACTTTCGATTCGGGCGCTAACCCGGCGAAGGGTTGGCGATTCAATCGAGGTGTCAAATACCCGGGCGAAGCCGGGGCGATTGGCAGCCCCTCCATCTGGCTGGCACACGTTTATCCCCCGGCCCAGCCCCCTGTTCGCAATTTGCGCTTTGCAGGGGGCCGCCGAAACCTAGAATGCCGGCATGAACACGAATGCCTTGGGCCGCTTCCCCACGCGCCGACCGCGGCGGTTGCGCCAGTCCGCCGCGCTGCGCCGGCTGGTGCGCGAGACCGAACTCAGCGCCAGCCAGTTGGTGTTGCCGCTCTTCGCGCGCGGCGGACGCAAGCTCCGCCGCCCCATTGCCGCCATGCCCGGGGTCTTTCAACTCTCTCCAGATGAACTCGTGCGCGACGCCACGATCGCCATGGAAGCCGGCGTGCCCGCGGTGCTGCTCTTCGGGATTCCCGACCGGAAGGATGAGCGGGCCAGCGGCGCTTACGCCCGCGATGGCATCGTCCAGCAAGTGGTGCGGCTCTTGAAGAAGGAGTTGCCGGAGTTGTTGGTCATCACGGATGTCTGTTTGTGCGAATACATGTCGCACGGCCATTGCGGCATCGTCCAGGCGGACAAAGGCGGCGCGAAGATTCTCAACGATCCGACGCTGAAGCTGCTGGCGCGGGCGGCGGCCAGCCACGCGGAGGCCGGCGCCGACCTCGTCGCGCCGAGCGATATGATGGACGGGCGCGTGGCGGCCATTCGCGCGGAGCTGGATCGGCGGGGTTTCGCGGACACCCCGATCCTGTCGTACGCCGCGAAGTTCGCGTCGGCATTTTACGGCCCGTTTCGCGAGGCGGCGGAATCCGCGCCCAAATTCGGCGATCGGCGGAGTTACCAGATGGATGCTGCGAACGCGAACGAGGCGTTGCGCGAGGTTGCACTGGACATTGAAGAGGGCGCAGACATTGTGATGGTGAAACCGGCGTTGGCCTACTTGGACATCATCCATCGTGTGAAGACTCTGTTTGGTCTGCCCACGGCGGCCTACGCGGTGAGCGGCGAGCACGCAATGATCAAGGCGGCGGCGGCGCAAGGCTGGATTGACGAGCGGTCAGTCACGCTGGAGGCCTTGCTGGGCATGCGCCGGGCCGGGGCGGATATTCTTATCACGTATGCCGCGGTGGATGTGGCGCGCTGGCTGAAGGGTGACTGACGGAGAACGGCTCGCTGTTTTCGGGAACTTGCGGGAACTCTTGCGAATCAGGAAAGCCGAGACTTGTCCAAGCGATGAGAGCGCCTGCTACTTGATCTGTGAAAGGGCGAAGACGAGCAGGCCCAGAATGACCACGCCGACGGCAACCACGGCGATCCAGAAAATCTTGCCGGTCTTGTCTTCCTTCTTGGAAAAGCCCTTGGTGTGGCTGTCAAAGCCGCCCGTCTTGGCGCCGGTTTCCAACTCCGCGAGACTCACGCCCCGCTGCATGACTACGGTCTGGTCCACGGGCTTCTTTGCGGGTGCCGGCGCGGCGTCACTTTCGAGGCGGAGCTCAATCTGGCCCAACCGCAGAATCTGTCCCAGTTTCAGCGGTGACTCGATAATCTTCTCCCCGTTGATGTAGGTGCCGTTGGTGGAGTTGAGGTCCTTGACCACAACCTCGTCGCCCCGAAGCACGATTTCGCAGTGATGGCTGGAGACGGAGGGTTCGGCGATCTGAAACGTATTGTCTTCCACCCGGCCGATAGTGGTTTTATCCACCTTCAACTCGTGCGTGCGTCCCGTCATGCCTTCACTGAGGACAACAAGTTTTGCCATATCAACTCGCCCGTATGCAGCGGATTATCACTGGCGCCGGGACCAAGTCAAACGCATTTCCGAATCCTTTTCGGGCCTCAGAGCTTGGTTCCCGACCACAACCAAGCTAGTGCGACCGGATCAATTCCCGAAACTCGGCAAACAACGGCGTGGAATCGTGAGGGCCGGGCGAGGCTTCCGGGTGGTATTGCACGCAGAAGATCGGCTTGGTCTTGTGCCGCAAGCCCTCGACGGTCTGGTCGTTCAGGTTGATGCGGTTCACGGACACGTCGGCGGGCATGCTTTTCGCGTCCACCGCGAAGCCGTGGTTCTGCGAGGTGATCTCGACCTTGCCGGATTCGAGATCCTTGACCGGCTGGTTCGCGCCGCGATGGCCGAACTTGAGCTTGAAAGTCCTGCCCCCGAACGCCTGTCCCAGAATCTGATGCCCCAGGCAGATGCCGAAAATCGGAATGCCCGTCTTGACCAGGTCGCTGACGGCTTGCACGGCGTAGCCCAGCGCCGAGGGATCGCCCGGGCCGTTCGAGAGGAAGATGCCGGTGGGCTTGTATTTCAATGCGTCCGCCGCGGGCGTGTTCGCCGGCACGACCTGCACCGCGAAGCCGTGTTGCCGCAGCCGGCGCAGGATGTTGTATTTCATCCCGAAGTCGTAGGCGACGATCGGAATGTCCGCCGGCGGCAGCGGGTCGCGCACATTGCGGGCGTCCGGAGCAGCGTTGCCGCGGACGATGTTGAAGCTGGCGCTCTGTTCGTCGCGTTCGTCCCAGCGGAAGGCCTGCTTGTGCGTGACTTCCTTGACGTAGTCCACGCCAACGAAGACGAATTCCTTCGCACGCCGGATGGCTTCGGCGTCGGAGATGCCCTCGGTGGAAATGAAGCCGTTGAGCGCGCCGCGGACGCGGAGCTTCTTGGTCAGCGCCCGGGTGTCAATGCCCTGGATTCCGGGGAGGTTGTGCTTCTCCAGGTATTCCGACAGCGACCAGTCTGCGCGCCAATTGCTGACGACGGGCGAGACTTCGCGCACGACGAACCCGGACACGTGCGGCTGGAAGGACTCGATGTCCACCGCGTTGACGCCGTAGTTGCCGATGTGCGGGTAGGTCATCGTGACGATCTGGCCCTTGTAGGAGGGGTCGGTGAGGATTTCTTGGTAGCCGGTCATCGAGGTGTTGAAGCACACCTCGCCGCAGGCTGACGCCCGCGCGCCGAAGCCTTCGCCGTGAAATACCGAACCGTCTTCCAGAGCCAGAACTGCTTTCATCACAATTGCGGCGGGATGCTAGGGGCGAAGCGGAACGGGTCAAGCGTTAAGCAGGTCAGGATAAAAAAGAGCGCGGCTCCCCCGACAGCGGCGCCGCGCAAAACCAATCCCGTAAGTTTCGATCTCAGCCCTTCCGCTTTTTCTCGATGGCGGCAATGAAGGTGGCCGGTTTTGCCGTGATCTTGCTGCGATCCATGTTCTCGGTCTGTTCAACCCCGTCGGTGTAGCTCAGCTCCCCGAGTTTCTTGCCATTGCCATCCAGCAAAATGAGCGTCGGAAAGCCCTTGATGCCGTATTTCTTGCTCAGGGCTTCGTTCGCCTGTTTCTGGGCGTCGTCAAGCTTCTTCTTGCGCGGGAAGTCCACCTCCACAAGCACAAGGTTCTTCTTGGCGTACTCGGCGAACTCGGGCGTGTCGAAGACCTCCTTGTTCAGCTTGATGCACCAGATGCACCAGTCCGAGCCGGTGAAGTCCAGGAGCACCAGTTTGTTTTCCGCCTTGGCTTGCGCCTGCGCCTTGGTGGCGTCGGTCAGCCAGTTCAATTCTCCAGCGGACGCCGTGAGCAAGGCGCTCGCGGCCAGTAAGGTCATGGTCAGTTTCTTCATAAAGTTGTGTCTGTGTTCGGTCGTTTGCCTGCAAGCTTAGCACGCTTTCGGCCTAGTCAAAGTGGACTTTCCGCCCGCCGACAATGGTGGCCACCGCCTTGCCCTTGAACGGCCAGCCGTAGAACGGGCTGTTGAAGGACTTGCTCGCTGTATTCTCGCGGGTGAAGACCCATTCGCGATCCGGATCGAACACCGTCACGTCCGCGTCCGCGCCCACGCTCAACGTGCCCTTGTACAGCCGCAGCAGTCTGGCGGGGGCAACCGTGAACTTCGCGATCACGTCCGCCAGACTCAGCCGCCGGGTGTGGTAAAGCAGCATGAGCGCCAGCGCCAACTCGGTTTCCAGCCCCGTGATCCCGAACGGCGCGTAGTCAAATTCGACCTCCTTCTCGAATCCGCAGTGCGGTGCATGGTCGCTGCACAACACATCAATCGTCCCGTCCGCCAGGCCAGCCAGGATCGCCTCGCGGTCCTTGGCCGAGCGCAACGGCGGATTCATCTTGAAATTCGTGTCGTAGGATGGCCACTCGGGCAATTTGGGATTTCGGATTTCGGATTTCGGATTTGGGTAGAGTGCCTTGCCATCCTCAGCCCAGAACTTTTCGCTGCCGGCCAAGGCGGCGTCGGTGAGTGTGAAATGGTGGGGGCAAGCTTCGGCCGTGACGGGCACCCCGCGTTTCTTCGCTTCGCGGATGAGTTCCACGCTCCGCGCGGAACTGAGATGCTGGCAGTGGACCCGCCCGCCGGTGGTTTCCGCCAGCAGGATGTCGCGGGCCACGATCATCTCCTCCCCTGCCGCCGGCCAGCCGCGCAGGCCCAGAGCCGTGCTCCAATACCCTTCGTGTGCCACGCCTTCCGTCACGAGCGAATAATCCTGGCAATGGTCCAGCACCGGCAGATCGAACATCTTGGCGTATTCGAGCGCCCGCCGCATGAGTTCGTTGTTCTGGACGCAATGCCCGTCGTCCGTGATGGCCACCACGCCCGCCCGCTTGAGCGAGCCGATGGACGCCAATTCCTCGCCCGCCAGGCTTTTGCTGATCGCGCCCGCCACAAAGACATTGACCTTCGCCTGTTGCGCCGCGCGTTCGTGGATCAGCGCGACCGTGCCCGCGTTGTCCACGGCGGGCGACGTGTTGGGCATGCATACAACGGACGTGAATCCCCCCCGCGCGGCGGCAGCGGTGCCGGTGGCGATGGTTTCCTTGATCGTGAAACCCGGCTCGCGCAAATGCACATGCATGTCAATCAAACCCGGACACACCACGCAACCTTCCACGTTCAGACGCTCGGTGTTCGGTGGGGCTTTGGCGGCGGCTTCCGAGCCGAGGGCGGCAATCTTGCCATCCGCGATCAACAAATCAGCAGGGGCATCAAAACGAGTGGCGGGATCAATTACTCGCCCGCCGGAGAGGAGCAGCGCGTTCATCGGACCGGGAGCCTAGCGATGGCGCATTGACAAGGCAAGCGCGGGCGGTAAGATGCGCTTCGCTGGGGCGCGGGCGTAGTTCAATGGTAGAACGGAAGCCTTCCAAGCTTCACACGAGGGTTCGATTCCCTTCGCCCGCTCCACTTTTTATTGGGGTTTCTGCAAGGTGGTGTATATGGGCAACAGATTGGTAACAGCCCCTGCATGAAAACCCCCGACCGCTTCCCCTTTGAATACTCCGCCGCTGGGCTGGTTTTCCGCGTCCACCGTGCCTCCCAAGAAAGGACGCTCAAGAACGGGGAGGCGGCCGAATATGAGTCTTTCCTGCTCTCCTACTACGTCGGCGGGGATCGCGTGCAGAAGCGGCGTAACAGTTGGGAGGACATCTACACGTTGATTGAGGATGCCGTCGCTGCGGAGCGCCAGAAGGATCCGGAACGTCTGGAACTTACCGGACGGAAGCGGCGGCTTTATTTGGCGGCGGTCGAGGCTCTCGCCCAATGTAATCGCGGGGTAGACGAGGCGGCCCGGGACTATGCCCTTGCCACGCAGGCACTCTCCCCTTATGGGATGGACGTGCGGCAGGGGGCCCTGATGCTGGCGCACGCCTTGAAGGCATTGAAGGGGCATTCGGTTTCCGAAGCGGTGGCGTTCTACCAGCGGCACGCGGCGGCGGAGGTGAGGCCCGGGACGGTATCGGAGATATTGGCGGAACTGCTCAAGGAGAAGCAGGCGGATGGGGTGGGAGAGTATCACCTGCGGGACTTGGAAACGCGGGTGGGCCGTTTTGCGAACCGCTTTCCGGGCCCCATTGCCTCTATTACGGAGCCGCAAATCACGGGCTGGCTTCAGAATTTGGGTTCTCTGACGTTTTCGGTGAAGATCGGATTTGGCAGACTTTGATGGCATGACA
>CAZJTM010000273.1:0-6897 GCA_964548925.1 uncultured Verrucomicrobiota bacterium
CAGTCTCCAAACGGTTCAGTGGTCCAAAGCGCGGACTCTGGCTCGATTCCATCTGAATAGACACGGCTACTTTGCGCTCAACGGGTCCTATTTCCCCGCCACGCGGAGCAGTTCGTCCTCAGCGGCTTTGGTCCACTGGCCGCGATCCAGTTTGGCCGCAACTGTCGGGAACGGCTGGTGCAGGTTCGCCAGCGGAATCAGGCCGATGTCGTGAAGCATTGGATACACAATGATTTTGCCTGCCAGAGTGCGGTTCTCCACCGCCGCAATGCCTGCGGTCGCCCCGGCCATGCCGCTGATGGCATCCACGGAGCAGTTGGTGTTGAGTTGCCCGCTGGTGACTTTCTGCAACACGATCTTCATGTCACGGATGGTCGAGCCACTGGTGCCGAACATGAAGCAGCGGTTGGCGATGTAGGTGTCGAGATCCAGCTCGTGTTTCGTCGGGGCAGGAATGCCGGCGAACAGGTTGATGAGGCAACCGGGCTTGCTGTCCCGAATGCTGCTCGCGACGAGCGCGGGCACCGGCGCCATCAGGGCGAAGTAGGAGAACCGCTCGGTCAGCGGTGTCTTGACCGTGTTGACCATTCGCATGGCGACCCCGTTGGCGGCGGCGAACGGTTCGGCTTTCTGTTGGATGGAGGCGAGCCGCGCGTCGTCCATGTCCGTGCCAACGACAGAAATGTTCCTGATGCCCGAACAAACGGCGCGGATCACGTGCATCTGGCCCATCGGTCCGCCCGCGCCGATGACCACAACGCTGTCGCCTTCGCGGATTTCACCGGTGAGCGGGATGTTTTTATACGAGTCGGCGGGGTTGCTGCCCGTTGTTCCAATCCAGCGGGTCATTCCGTAGTGAACCCGACCGACGCCGACATTCACCGGCGCGCCGATCTTACGGCCTCCGAGGACAACATTGATGATGCCGCGCGCGGCCAGCTTGTCGTTCAGAGTTTCCAACGTGTCCTTGTCGGCGCCGAAATAAAGGATGTCGTCGCAGGACTCGTTGGCCACGGTGCTGGCTTCGGCGGGAGTTTTCCGGAGCACTTCAGCAGGTTTGCCGCCCGCTTCGCAGGGAAGTCCGTCGAGGGAAATGCCGGCGGGACTGTCGGCCACGATCAAGAGGCGGCCACCCGCTTTGATGGCCTGACGCTCGATCGTGACGTAGGAATCTTCCACGCACGCCCACGGCTCCACCAGCGCCACCGCGGACGCGGCGAGGTGCTCGTTGACCGGGATGAGGAAACGCTCGCCGGATTTGTCAATCACCACGCGTTCATCCATCAGGACGTATTCCTGGAGAGCGCCCTCGAAGTTATAGCCGAACGCGGAATTCGAGCCGGCGGTGGGCAGGTCGCGGTAATCGGTCTGCACGAGGCAACGCTCGCCCACCCGATGGTGTTTGACCTCACCACCGACGGCGACAATCCGGCAGGTGACCTCGTGGCCGGGCACGGTGGGCTTGCCGCCGGGAACGTAGTTGGGCATCTCGTTAAGGGCCTCGGCACTCAACCCTTGGACGACCCCGCTCTTGCGCGGGTGTTGGTCAAACTGTTTCAAGAGCTTGAGATCGGAGAAACAGAGGCCCACACACTCGACCTTGGCGAGGATCTGGCGCGGGCCGGGACGCGGGATTTCCTTGGCCGGATTGAGTTTGAGCTGGCCGGGACCGACGAGTTGGATGGCGTATTGCGTTGTGGGGAGGTTGGTGTTTGCCATGGTCAGATTCCTTGATGGTTTCCAGGTTTCGCGGGCGATGTGAGTTGTCAATCAGTTGAAATCGGACGTCAGGCGAGCATTACCTGGCCTCCCGTTACCGGCAACGCCTGACCCGTTTCGTATTTCTGGTCAATGAGGTAATAGATGGCCTTCACCACGTCCGCCGTGGTGCAGCCGCGATTCATCGGCACCTTGGCCTCGTAAAAGCGTTTCACGTCGGCGAGCGTCTTTGCGCCGGGCACCTTGCCGCTGCGCAGGTATTGGGCGAACAGGCCGTTCTCCGGATCGGACCAGAGCGGGCCGTCGAAAAAGTTGCCGGGGCAAATGGAATTCACCTTGATGCCGTCCTCCACCAGTTCCAGCGCGAAGGACTGCGTCAGGCCAATGCCGCCAAACTTGCTGCCGGCGTAGGCGCCGTTGCGATTCGAGCCCACGAGGCCCGACTTGGAGTTGATCTGGATGATGTCGGAGGAGTAATCTCTCTTGGCCAGGTGCTGCGTGGCCAGGATCGGGGCGACCTTCTGCACGCAGAGGAAGTATCCCTTGTAGTTCACCGTGGTGACGAAGTCGAAGTCCTTCTCCGGTTGCGTCTTCACGCTGCCCGCCTTCAGCACGCCGGCGTTCGAGATGAACACATCCAGCCCGCCAAAGTAGCGCACGACCCGGTAAACGGCTTCCGCCACGGAGGCGCCGTCGGCCACATTGATCGGCAGGCCCAGCGCCCGCGGCTTGCTCAGTCGCGCGTTGATCTCATCTGCGACCGCCTGTGCGCCCTGGGCGTTGACATCCGTCAGCACCACGGTCGCCCCTTGCGCGATCAGGTCTTGGGAAATCTCCAGGCCGAATCCCTGCGCCGCGCCGGTGACGACCGCGATCTTGCCCGCCACGCGTCCCGCCGCGCGCCCTGCTGCGCTGATCGTCTTGCGGTAAGACTCCACTTCCCACTCTTCGATGAACTTCCGCAAGTCGTCGGCCATGTAGCAAATGCCTCCGAGTCGCCGCGCGCCGGCCATCACCTTGCAGGCATCGGAATAAACCAATCGCACCGTGTCGGCGGCGGCAAAGTCATCACCGGCGGCAAACAGGCCAAGACCCCGCGCCAAAATGACGTGCGGGGCGGCGCCGGTTCGCACGGTGTGTTCTTGAATTGCTTGACGCAATTGTTCGACCAACGCGGCGGGCGTGGCGTCGGCCTCCGGCTCAATCCAAACTGGGAACGACTTGCAATAGACGATTTGGTCCGGCGTGAGCGGGCCGCCCGTTGCCGCCGCCCGGCCTGCGGTCCCGCCAACCAGTTCCATGACTTCCGGCGCATCGGAAAAGGTCACGACCTTCAGGTTGTCACCCGTGGCCAGCAATCCCCGCAGGGCGGGCCCGAGAATCTGAACAAGTTGGCGGGCGGTTGCGGCTTCCACCGTGGTGACCGGACCAAACGCCGGGGCGTTGTCGGCGGCGGCGAGTTGCTGGCGGAGCGCTCCGACGAGCCAGTCGGTGTGCTCGCGAACTTCCTCGGGCGTATTGCCGCAGACGACCAGCCCGTGGTTTTGCATCAGCACCGCGCGGGGACAGTCGCGTCCGGTAGCCTGCTGGAAATCCTGGAGCGCCTGGCGCAGCGTGCGCGCGAGGAGGAAACCCGGATCCACCACGGGGATCCACACCACGTCGTTGGCCAGTTGCCGGGCCAGCTCCGGCCCTTTGACGCAGCAAGTGACCATGTTCACGAGCGTGCTGTGCGTATGGACCACGTACTGGCGCGGCATGAGGTGATGCAGCAGGGCTTCCACACTCGGACGCTGGTTCTTTTCAGGATGGACGCGGGCCGCCAGCGTCGCGGCTTTGAACGCCGCCTCGCGCCCCATCCGGTCGTTCGGCAAAGTGCTGTTGAGCAGCGTCTCCAGTTGCGTGCGGTCCATTTCCACAAAGCCCTCGGGCGGGATGGTGGCCAGCGCGTGGCCGCTGCCTTTGACGAACAACCGGTCACCCACTTTGACGGAGGTGTTGCCGCCCCCAGCCAGGACAAACTCGGGCATCAGGCCGTAGAAGTGCGAAAGCTTTGCCAGCGTGTCCAAAGGAGAGTCGGAGGCTGAAAATGTGGGCCAGGGAATGTTGGTTGCCATGCTCATGCTGCTGCTCAATGCAGGTTGGAATTCAAGTAACGTTGGATCACCGTCTCACCCAGCGATCGAAACGCCGCAATGCGTGCGTCTGCGCTCGGGTAGGCGGGGTTGGGTTTGCCGTGGGCGTCCACGAAACCGCACTCGCCGTGCAGTGTCAGGAACTGGTGCCCCGCCACCACGCAGGCGCCTTCCCAGAAGACGTCTCTTACGTCGTCCGGCACGGGCGCGCCTTTCAGGCACGTCGGCTCAATCGGCAACAGGTCCAGGGTGTTGTGCTCAGTGCCGGCGGTGACGACCAAGCCGGCGGCGCGCATCGCGCGCACATACTGGCCCAGGACTTCCGGTGTGTTGCGCACGGGAATGAACTCGGCGCATGTGAAGCCGAGCGCCCGGATGTTGGCGATGCATTGTTCAACCGGCTGCTCGAAGGGACAAATCGGGCTGGTGCCATCGGCCAACGTGGGATAGGCCGGGATGCCGCCCAGTTCGAGAATCAGCCGATACGCCTGCTCGAAGTTCACGAAAGTTTCCGCCACATAAGCCGGTTTGCCGGCCTTCAGGAGTTGGGCGCGGATTTCGTTCTGAATCTTAACGGCTTCCTCAGGGCCAAACTTTGGCGCGGTCGTCAGGCCGAAGGCCCGGGTGAGCTTCTCAAGACGGTCGGCGACCGGAACGTTCGCGAAGATGGCTTCCTGAAACGCCTGGCAAACGTGCCGTTCCTGAAGATAAATCCGTTCGCGTGGGCAGCCGTGGCGCTTGGCCACCATTTCGATTACATCGGTCTCGGTCAGCGAGATGGGCAGTCCGAGCTGGGCGAGGACTTCGGCGAGTTTGCTGACGACCTCGCGCATGCGCGTGCTGTCGTTGTGGCGGATGATGCCGAGCAACCGCTCCGCCTCGGCGCTGAACGGGGCAAAGCGCGTAATGCCTTTGCCGCAAATGTACATCTTGCCGGGATTGCCAGGGTCGTTGATCTTGACGCCCGCTTTCACCAGATCGTCCAGCAGGCAGATGATCTCTAGGCCAAACAGGGGAAAGATGCCGGCCTGGCGGGCGCCCACGACAAAGTCGCCATAAACGTCGTAATCGTAGTAGTTGCTGACGCCCAACACGCCGATGCCCTGGGCGGCGGCGTGTTCAATCGCCTCCTGTACGGATTGAAACGCCGAGAAATTCGGCGGTAGGTGGATGTGGCTGTTGACCTTCAACCGCGCCAACGAAGCGCCCCCCGCGTGCGCTTGGGCGGTGAGGTCAGGAGGCGTTCCCAGTCCTTTCAAAAAGGCGAGGGCTTCGGCGGCGTGTTGCGGCATAATAATAAACAGACGGTTCGAGCTCTTCGTGAACGACCAGGCTAAGCGACCGCCGCCGGAAACGCCCGGTCGGCTTCAACAGTCGCTGACAAATCTTCTGAACCGTCCAACTGCCCGGCGGGGCGGCGGTTAGATGCAGCGCTCTGGTTAGCTGCGTTTCTTCTCATGCACGAACTGATAAATCATCGAGCCGATGAACCAGTGAATGCCGCCAGTATCAATCAGCATCAAAACGATGGCCACAGGAATCATCGCTGGAATGTCCCGCAGTCCGAGCAGGGAAAGTGCAACGAACAGCGAGCCAAACAGCGGGAAGCCTGACACCCAATGATACGACTCCTTGGGCAAGCCGCGCAGGCGGTGCAGTGGATATCTCAAAAATGAGAGATAGAAATTGGTGACGCACAACAACGCGCCCAACCCAAACAAAATCCATACGATGGTCGCGCCCATACGCAGCTAACAGTCCTACTCAGCAACGGCGATACTATTGAACCGTGGCCGCGACCCGCAACATCTTCCGCGGCGGCAGGTGCAGGCCCATGGCCAAGGCGTCCTCGGCGGCTTCTTTGATGGACTCGCTGATGGTGGGATGGGCGAAGACCATTTCCGCCACGGCTTGCACGCTGACCTGCTGGTGCAGCAGCGCCCCGGCGGCGGCGACGCACTCGGTGACGTTGTGCCCGATCATGTGGACGCCGAGGAGTTGGCCGCTTTCGCGATGCCGCACGACTTTCACAAAGCCTTCATTGTCATTCACCGCGAGCGCCTTGCCCAGATGCGACAACGGAAACATGCCCACCGATACGGGCATGCCTTTGGCCTTCGCCTCGTCCGCCGTCAATCCCACGGTTCCGATTTCGGGGAACGTGTAAACCGCGTTCGGGATTGGCGCTTTGAATTCGTGTCCTTGGCCCAGGGCATTCTCGACCGCTGCGACACCGTGCGCCGAAGCCGCGTGCGCCAGCAAGCAGCGGCCATTGGCGTCGCCGATGCAGTAATAGTTCTTCACGCTGGTTTCCATGCGATCGTTCACCCGGATGAAGCCGCGATCGGTGGCGAGGCCAATGGTGTCGAGGCCGATGTCGGCGGTGTTCGGCCGCCGGCCAGTCGCCACGAGCACGCGTTCCGTGTCAATGCTCTCGCCGTTGCCGAGCTTCGCAATCGCGCCCGCCCCGCCCAGCGTGAGGCTTTCAATCTTCACGCCCGCAAACACCTTCACGCCCCGCGAACCGAGAATCTTCGCGAGCAACTGAGCCACTTGGCCGTCCAGGTTTGGCAGAATCCGCGGCAGCATTTCGACCACCGTCACTTCCACTCCGAGCGCCTGCATCATGCACGCGAACTCGCACCCGATGACTCCGCCGCCTGCGATAAGCAGCTTCTTGGGAAGCGTCTTCCAGTGGAGCGCCTCGTCACTGGTGCAGACAACTTTGGTATCCGTTGGCCAGCCTGGAATGCGCGAGGGCACGGAGCCTACGGCTAGAATGACTTTGTCCGCCGTAAATTCCTCGGGCGCACCTGTCGGTTTGGTGACGACGACCTTCCCCGCGCCGGCCAGAGCCGCGCGTCCTTGGATAACAGTGACTTTGCGCGCCCCGAGCAGTCCCTTGATCCCGGTCCGGAGCGTTTGCAGAACCTTGTCCTTGCGCGCCTGGATTTTCTCCCATTTGACCGCTGCTCCGGCGGGCACATCAATGCCCATCTCCGCCGCGTGCTGAATGTGGTGCATCAACTCGGCCGAGCCCAGG
>CAZJTM010000274.1:0-6869 GCA_964548925.1 uncultured Verrucomicrobiota bacterium
TGTCAGGTTCATGGGCGCAACGCGCGTAAAAAGTCCGGCGTGGTCTCATGATGACAGTGGCCATCTCCGCCGGGTGCCCTCCCCCGGCGGAGATGGACCCCGCCATAATCCCGAAAAACTGAGTAACAGAGGGAGTTTCGAAAGTCATTTTGTGATTGGGCGTTTTGTTGAGGAAGAGCGTGATTCTCCATTCGGCGTCACTTTCCTCGCTCCAGTCCAATTCCATCTGGCGCGGCATCAGTGGTGTCAGCAGAGGCGTTTCCCTCGGCACATCCAACCAGGCCGTCGTGCGCAAGAGCCCCGCGCTCTCGGCCCATAAACTCATCTGCCACGTCAGCCGCAGGCGGTTGCAGAACAGCGCTCCCAATCCCCGGTGATGCTTCTCGAAGGATTGGGCCGGGGCGATCCACGGACCGACTGGTTGGAACCGCCGCCGGGCCGCGCGACGGGCCCGCGGCAACAAGCCAAACAACGTCGCGTGCGCCGCGACCGGAGACCCGAAGTGCCGCGGACCGGCCTCGGCCTGCCAACACTCGCGGCACAGCGTTTCGTGGCTGGCGACACGAAACCCTTGTGGGCCGCTTTCCGCTTCGTGTTCCCACCATTCCAGCCGCGCCCCCTGCGGACATCCGACGCGCTCCGCCGTGACATAAGGCGGCAAGAGTTTCATGTCCGCACGCCGTTTCGTCACCACGGCGGTCTGCCCTTGTTCCCGCGCGGCCCGCTGGCGTTCGGCAGCCAGACAGCCCAGGTCGGCGATCCCCAGTCCCGGCCTCCAACCCAAGGGCCGCGCACCGCCGCGCAGGCGGGGCCCCAACAACCCGCCCTCGGCCACGTTGGCAGGCGTCCGCCAACTGACCACCGGCATCAACGGCACCGACGGATGCCCCGTGGGCAGCCACAGCCGCAGCGTCTGTTTCTTGTAACCAACAAACCAGCGACGCTGGCCGGTCTTGAGCGTGCGCCCGCCCCAGGCCGCGGGGGCGGCGGTGTAAACGCCGGGGTCTTTTCTTGAAGCCGCCGCAAGCCGCCGGCAAATCCGTCGCGTCCATCAGCGCGACCGCGTGCGGTGGCACGCCTTGCCGGCGAAGCAATCGCTCCAGCAATTGTTGATTGATCCGGCGCCGACCACGGACCCCGATCTGTTGCCGGAACTCGTGCCGCATCCGCACCCCGGGCCAGTGGCGACGCCGCCGGCAGAACCGACCCCAGGCCGCTGGTTCGGACAACGGGGCCACGTCCAAATTGAGCGCATGCGTCGCAGTCAACAACGGCAGCAGATGCAGACGCCACAACTGCGGCGCGCTCAGAGCACATCGCCGTCCGCCGGGGAACGGGCGCGGACACAGATCGTAGATGAATGCGTCGGGCACATCCAGCGATACGCCATCCAGCAAGTGGTTGGTTCCGGCGGGCGGAAGCGAAAGAGCCATGCCGGAACTCTAACGGATCGGCCCCCTTCAACCAACCCGCCTGTATTGGCGAAAGCTCATTCACGCAAACCACTTACGAAAACTTTCGGGGTTCTTCGCTGTTTTCGGTGGAGCCTCAGCATTGCGGTAAGCGGAGCTTGCCAGCAATGAAGCAGAGCATGGTGATCAGGTGTGTGGTGGAGCGGTAGCCGCGGGCCTTGCGTTTGGTCGCACTGAAAACGCTGTTGAGCCCCTCCATGAAGGCATTGGTCACGCCCCACTTCCAATGGGCCCGGATGCCCGCCAGATGTGTTTCGACCATTGCGGCCAACTGGACCATCGCGGACCCAAGCGCCGTCTGGTAGAAGCGCCCCACCCAGCGCACCCACCGACAGCACACCCGGAAGCGTCGTCGTGCTTCCGTGGCCGTCGGGGAGCGGTAAATGTCCTGCAACACCAGCCGCATTTGACACGCTTTGGCCGTGCAGAGGTTTTTGTTTTGGATCTGGGCCGGCCGCGCTTGTTCAGTGTCGGTGAGGTTCTCCGGATTCTTGCGCCAGAGCCACTGACTTTTGTGCAGCGCTTCCCACACGCCCCGGCGGCCCCAGCGCACCTCCGCCCGCCGCACTTGGTCCACCGCCGCGTGGGCGTGGAAGATCACGTGAAACTTGTCGAACACCACCTCGGCGTTGCGGCAGTGTTCGGCCCCCGCGCTTTGGTAAGCCGGACTCATGTCCATGCTCGCCTGCGTAATCGCGTGCCGATGGCCATTGTGGTTTTCCAGCACCGCCAGAAATTTCACCCACGGTTCCTTGTCCTTGCCCTCGGTGGCAAAGAGCACCCGCTTGCGCATCAAATCGGCAAACACGCTGAGAGACTCGTGGCCCTTGCGCACGCTCCTCTCATCCACCCCCACACAACCGACCTGACTGAAGTCCGCTTCCCCGTAGGCCGCATCCACCTGCCGAAAGAGCATCCGCCACAACCGCGTGTCGGTTTCGCCCACCACCTCGGCCACTTTGCTCATCGGCATCTCGCGCAGCAGCAGCAGGGCGAACGCTTCGAACTCCTTGGTGAAGTGCGGACTCAAGCCTTCCCAAGGCGGGCGCACCCGGAAGACATGACCGCACTGGCGGCATTGGCCTCGGGGCAGACGGCAGGTGATCTCGCAGCGGTGTTGGAACACATTGAGATGCCGCCAAGTCAGCACCTCGGTAGGATCGTAGCAAAAGGTCCGGCCGCCCTCCTCCGGACAGCGCGCCGATTCCCAGAGCCGCTCGGTCTCGCGAATCTCCAAAAAGACCGTGCCCCTTTTGTGATCGAAGCGACTTTCGACCACTTCCCAGTTCAAACCCAATCCCAGCAGTTCATGAAACAGTTTTTCAGGTGTCATCCCCGAGCCTACCCGACGGCTCCACCGAAAACAGCGAAGAACCAAGTTCTCCCACGGAAGTCGGCTCCATTCAACCACTTGTGCATGCCTCACAAAAACCAGTTAGATGCGTTTGCCCTGATGGCCGACCGTGGCCCGAAGAGCCGCCCGGCGGGAGTCAGAGCGTCCGTAGGAGCGGTGAAGCGGGTAACGAACGTGAAGCGAAGGGACGCAGGAAAGTGGAGACGAGAAGTCCAAGCCGAGTGACGCAACCCATCGAGCGGCGGCAGTGGCGGGGGCAACCCCGTCGAAACCCGAACTCCGAAGTGGAAGAAGGTCGCAATGAGGGAAGGGCTGATGGCATCGGGGATGATGATCAAATCACCCTTGCCGACCCTGTACAAAACAACCCGCAGCGAAATTACCGCGCTCTTTGGCGGAGCCAAGCTGGTTCTGGCGCAAATCGCCGATTTGGGCCGTGAATTGGGCGCTTGCGGTCATCGCTGATTGTTTGCTATCTTCCTACCCGATGTTGACGAGTGCCAACAGAAGTGCCGGAAGCCGCGCCTCGGGCGTTGCTGTGGGTTGCATGGCAGCGTAACCTGTGTCTTCGGCACGAGCAGTGGTGCTCTGGCAGTCAGGACTTGTGCTTCGTTGCTGAAGCGCTTGTTTGTAGTGTGCTCGCGTGGCGGAATTGGCAGACGCGCTAGATTCAGGTTCTAGTGGGGAAACCCGTTCAGGTTCAAGTCCTGTCGCGAGCACCACCCCTTTTCAGGGGTTTCAGGGGGGCAAACTCACCCTTCACTGTCGCGGAACCTGTCGCGTGAGGGCTGGAAGGCGGTTTTGACCCTCTGCTGCGAGCTTTCCCGCCTGGCTTCCGCTGCCTTGGCAGATACTTCCAACGCCGCCCGATCTTCGCCGGGGGATTCCCCAATCCCGGACACTCCCTTGCCCGATGTTCTCAGCAACGCCGCAGACCCGATCTCCGCTCTGGTGGGCAAAGCCGTCGCGGAATTCATCGCCGCCAAGACTCGCGCCGGACGTTCTGACCGCTACATCCGCACGTTGCGGAACTCCCTGTCCAAATTCAGCGATGGGCGGGCCCGCCGCGCTTTGGATTCGGTCACAACGGCAGAGCTTGAACGCTGGCTGGCCGCGTCGCGATGGCGGCCCCGCACGCAGCGCGGCTATCTGGCCGACGTGCGGACGTTTTTCAGTTTCGCGTTGCGACGCGGACTCTGCACCACGAATCCGGCAAATGCTGTTGAAGTGCCGACATTGCCGCCCGGCGCCCCGCCTGGCATCCACTCGCCCGCGCAAGTCCGCGCCGTGCTCGAGACGGCGCGGCGCATTGACCCCGACACCTGCCGACTGCTGGCTGTGCGCTACTTCGCAGGCGTGCGGTCTGCGGATGCGCATCGGCTGACCGAAGAGAACTTCCGGGGCGACGTGCTTGAAGTGCCTGCCGCCAAGAGCAAGACGCGGGCGCGCCGGCTGGTGAAGATTGAAGCGAACCTTGCCGCCTGGCTGGCCCTGCCCGGCAAACTGCCGGTTTCCAACCCCGACCGGGTGCGCGCTGTGATTCGTGCCGCGGGTATCCACTGGCCGCGCAATGCAACGCGCCATTCCTTCTGCTCCTACCATCTGGCGCACTTCGGCAACGCGGCGCGCACGGCCTTGGAAGCCGGGCACAGCGAAGCCATGCTGTTTGCCCACTACCGCGAGCTTGTGACGCCGGAAGCGGCTGCCGCGTTTTGGGCGATTGCGCCGGAGCCGCCCTTGCCACCGTTGCCGGACATGGCCGCGCCGGTTCAAGGGGCAGCGTAGGGCTTGCACGAATCAATCCGAAATCATCCCCGGCCTTCTGCCGCTGGCCAAAGCTTGCCAATCTTTGGCCGTGTGTTAGATTCGGGGCATGGCAGCTACAACGATGAATGTCAGTCTGAGTCCAGAACAAGCCGCCGCCATCAATGGCGAAGTGCGAGCTGGGCGCTACACGTCCGCCAGCGAATTTATCCGCGACCTTGTGCGGGAGTGGAATGACCGCCGGGCGGATGCTTCGGCCCGTGAGTTTGAACGGTTGTCCGCTGGTATTTGGGAACGGGACACCACGCCAAGGGAAGAAGCTGGCATCCTGCGGGCCCAGCGCAAGGCGCGGGCTGAGTTGCGCGCTGAGCGGAACGGCGGAGACTCCAAGAAATCCCGCCGCGCATGATTCCCGTTGTCTTTGACTGTGGCGTTGTCATGGCCGGCGTTGGCTGGCGAAGCGAGCCGCACTTGTGCCTTTCAACGGCTGGCCGGCAATGCCTGCCCTTTGTGACGGCGGATATTCTCGCCGAATACGAGCGCACGATGAAGCGGATGGAAGCGGAGAACTTCTTCAAGCAGTCGCCCTGGCCGCTGTTTCATTGGTTCACCGCGAAATGCCTGACGGTGGACCCCGCGCCGCTGGGCAAGCAACGGAGCCGCGACCCGAAAGATGACCCCTATCTTGCTTGCGCGCTGGCCGCCCGCGCTCGCTTCATCATTTCCCGCGACCCGGATTTGCTGGACTTGGGGAAACCCTTTGGCGTTGAAATCGTGACGCCCCGGGCTTTTCTGAGCCGGCTGACGAAACCGATTTGAAATGATCTATGACTGACTCCCGAACTCTCCCCGTTGTGGGCGCGGCTGTGACCGCGCCGGCCTGGCTGCCTGCCGTTGCCGCAGTTCTTCCCCCGCTGACCATTGGCGGCCTGATTGGCTTGGGGCTGGTGTTGCTTTTCCGTGACGACAAGCCCAAGCCTGCCACGGCCACGCCCGACGGTGCCACACCGCCCGCGCCGAATCCACCGCCCAAGCAGGAACGCGGCGTGTTGGACTGGTTATTTGACGATGACGCGAAACCAACCAACACCGCGCCGGCTGAAACGCCGCGCCTTGGGCCGGTCGGAATTCCCTATCCCCCGCCCGTTGAAGCTGCGCTTGCGGATACGGCAGAAGCAGAACGCCAGCAACGCCTCCGTGACAACGAAGCCGAGCTTGCCTGCAAACGCCACGAGATTGCGCGCTTGACGGCGGCAGAAGAAGAGACGCGGGCGCAGTTGGCGAACGCCTACGCCCAGCCCGTGGCCGCCGCTGTGACGGTCCAGGCTGCGGCCCGGCCTCAGCTCGCATCACCACGCCCGGCGATTCCGGCCGCGCCAATCTCCGCGCCGCAAGCCGCTGTGACTCCTCGATCGTTGGCGACGCCGGCCGCGTCACAAGCGCCGGCTGTGATTCAGCAGGCTACGCCCGCGCCGGCCGCGTCCGTAGCCGCGTCTCCTCAGAGCGCGGACGGGACGAAAGATGGTTCTGCGAACTCACGTTCGCAGCTACAAGACGTCGTGGCCGCGCCCGTGCCGGTGATTGTGAAGCCCGCGCCGGGCAAGTTCCAACTGTTCGCGCCCAAGGTGAACCGGGAAGACGTGGCTGCCATCTTCGCCAACGGGAAGCGGCTGGCGCGCAAAGACGCCGTGGCCGCGCTCAAAGCCCGTGGGGTGAAGCAAACCACCGCCTACAACGCCTTGCGCGACGGCGGGCGCTTCGCCGCATTGCTGGACGTGGGCGAAGACGGCTTGCTCGCCTTCAAAGGCTGATTCCAACGCCGAACCTCTCGGGAACGCCCCGCCGCGTGCGCCGCTGGCCCGCTGGCGGGCGTTTGGCATCGGGCACAGGAATTAGGACTTCACTTCGGCGCGGCTACGGGGCGGCTCAGGCTTGCTCGCGCTGGCAGCTTCAGACAACTGGGGAATCGGCGGCACAGAGCCCAATCTCACTGAGCCTCAGCTATCGGAAGCAGGCCGATATTGCGCCAAGCCTCAACGTCAATCAGAACCAACGTCTTGGCTGCTTCATGCTTCGCCAGATTCGCCCGCCCGATCTTGACCGCTTCCTCGAAAGTCATGCGTGTGAGTCCCGCGTTTTCCTGCGACGTGGCCTGCAACACTGTCGTCTCAATCGGCAGCAGACTTGGATAGACCTGTGACACAGCCGCGTCCGGAGCCTTGCTCACCGTCGTCCATTTGTTGTAACTCACGCTCCCGTGCGTGAAGCCCGCTTGGTCA
>CAZJTM010000275.1:0-6845 GCA_964548925.1 uncultured Verrucomicrobiota bacterium
CGCCCCAGCGAATGGACTTTTTCGTGGACGAGCGGAAGTACTTCACGCTCGAGAACGACGGCACAGGTGTGGATTCGTGGCCCTTCAACGCGCCGCAATACCTCATCTTGAATCTGGCCATCGGGGGCAGTTGGGGCGGGGAAAAAGGCGTGGACGATTCGATTTTTCCGCAACGTCTCACGGTGGATTACGTGCGCGTTTATCAACGCGCCGATGCGGGCAAGTAACCGTTCTTGGCCTGAGAGCGATACATCATCCCAAGCGCGCCGTTGGAGTGGCTTGGGACGCGTCCAAACGGACCGCCGCCATCTTGCGGAGCCTCAGTTTGCGACGTTCAGCCAGGACGCCACCACAGGAGCAGGCTTCGCGTCAAGGGCGAGCGTCTTTCCCATCACTGGGGGACAATCAGGCGAACTTGTTCTTCCGATACGCTCCGAGGGCCGGGGCGTCGGGGTTCACCTCCGGACCGAAGTAGCGCAGTGCCACGAGCGGCTCGGTTTCGCTGGTGTTCTCGAAGGTCACACCCGCCTTGGCGCCGTCTTCGGTGCAGAAGTATTCGTCCTCGGTCAGTTCGGTGAAGCGGATGAGCTTCGGGCTGTTGAGCGGTTGGCCGTTGATCTTGCCGCTGCCTTGCACGCAGATCAGGCCGTAAGCGCCCTTGTCCTGAATCGTGCATTTTACACCCGGCTCGATGGTGAGTTCCTTGGCGGTGAAGAGCTGTTCGCCATGCACCTTGCCATAGACGATCCAACGGTCCACGAAGCCTGCCTTCCGCGTGTCGGCCACCGGCACGGGTTCGAGGTAATGATTGTCCTTGAAGCTCGGGTCCACGTTCGCGTCCCAATCGAGCTGGTCCACGATGAAATCCAGGTCGTGATGCTTCTCTTTTGGCATGTCCTTCACCAAGAGCGACCACGGCACGTAGCGGCCCTCGACCATGCTTTGATACATGCCGAAGACGTCGCTGCCCCATTGCGGCTCATAGGTGCAGAAGCTGCCCGGCGCATGCAGAATGCACGGCCCGACCAGCCAACCCGTGCCCGGCTTCAGGCGATACGCCTTCGAGAGGTCGAGGATGCCATTATCGCCCTTGTTCCAATCTTCAAGACATTTGCGGACCTGCGCCTTGGTCGTGCCGGGCTCGAGACCGAAGAAGGTGTAAGGGAAGTTGTTTCCGACATTGTTGTGCTGCGGCGGGAAGTAGTAGCTCTCGGGTTTGCCTTCCTGGCCGACCAGCTTCGCCTGCTTTGCGCTTTGGTGCATGTGGAGCGGAATCGGCCCCATGTTGTCGAAGAACTTGGAATACACCGGCCAGCGGCCGTACTTCTTCCAAATCCGTGCGCCAACGATTGTGGCGCCGCAATCCGCCACGGCCTTACGCAGCGTGAAGCGTTCGTTGCCGACGACACAATAACTGAGTCCCTCGTCCGGCACGCGGCCCTCGTTGGCGGCTTCGGTGGTCGAGGCGAACCAGCGCTCGTCAATCCCGCCGCGGTTGGCGCCATAGGCGTAAGTGTCGTCGGGATGCAACTTGATGCGCAGGCCCGGCTGGAGGAATGAGCGTGGGACCCAGTTCGGCGCGAGGCGCAGCAGGCCGCCGGTGCGCGACAGCTCGGCGGCGACTTTGGATTGGGTGTTGCCTTTGACGGTCTTGAGTTGGCTGACAGTGTTCATGGATCAAACTCGCGTTGACGATGTTGGTTGTTGACGGGGCACGATTTCAAATCGTCCACCTGCTCCTGAGCAAACCCGGAATCGTTGCCGGCGTCAAACCGTTATTGCGACCGTGTCTTCGCGGTTGTCAAGCGGCGGACGCGCCGATAGCCTTGCCTTGGCGCGATGACTTCGACCCAACAGCAGGCGACGCTGGCTGCGGCCAACTGCGAGGTCATGTTCGACAACTTGACCTGCCAGCTCTACGCGACCGATGCCTCCATCTACCAGATCGAGCCGGAGGCGGTTGCTTTTCCGCGGCATGCCCGACAGGCCAGCGCCATCGTAAAGGCGGCGGCGGAGGCCGGGCTGTCCGTGATCCCCCGCGGTGCCGGAACGGGGCTGGTCGGCGGAGCGATTGGCGACGGTGTGGTGGTGGATTTCGCGCGCCATAACGCCCACATCGGCAAGTTCGATCCCGAAGCCCGCACCGTCCACGTCGGCCCGGGCGTGGTGCTGGACCAGCTCAACGCGTTCTTGCGGCCGCTCGGGTATTGGTTCGGCCCCGACGTGGCGACCAGTTCGCGCGCCACGCTCGGCGGCATGATCGCCAACAATTCTTCGGGCGCGCATGCCCCGGTCTATGGCACGACAGCGGATCATGTCGTCTCGCTGGAGATCGTCCTGTCCGATGGCCGCGTGCGGAGGATCGGCCCGGGAGAGGATCAACTTCCAGCTCAGCGGCAACTCGTTGAGGACCTGGTTCAACTCAACAGTCTCCAGATCCAGGAACGCATGCCCGAGGGGCTCGTCAAGCGCTGGCCGGGCTATGGCTTGGATCGCTTTCTGCGCGATCCCGGAAACTTGAATCACATCCTCTGCGGCAGCGAGGGCACGCTGGCCGGGATCGTTGGGGCGGAGCTGAAGGTCGTGCCGTTGCCGGCGGAGAAAGGTCTGGGCCTGCTGTTCTTCGCGTCGGTCGCCGAAGCCATGCAGGCCACGGTGGCGTTGCTGGATCTCAAACCCGCCGCTATCGAGCACATTGACCGCGTGCTGCTGGACCAGACCAAGGGCCAGATCGCCTTTCAGGCGGCGCGCGACTTGATGGACCTCGACGCGCGCCCCTGCGAGGCCCTGTTGATCGTGGAGTTCTTTGACGCGGTGGCCGACAAGCTCGCGATGCTGGAAAAGCGCCGCCTTGGGCTGCGGAAACGAATGGTCACAGGGGCGCAGGAAATGAACCTCGTGTGGGCGCTGCGCAAGGCGGGACTCTCGCTGCTCACCGGCTGCAAAGGCGCGGCCAAGCCCACCACCGGGGTCGAGGACACCGCGGTTCGTCCCCGCCAGTTGCCCGAGTACGTCGCGGCGTTGCAGGAGATCATGCGCAAGCTGGATTTGCGGGCGTCCTACTATGGCCACGCCGCGTCGGGGTTGCTGCATGTCCGGCCGGTGCTGGACCTCCACCAGGCGGCGGACCGGCGCCGCTTCCGGCAGGTGGCGGAGGAAATCTCGGCGTTGGTGATGCAATTCAAAGGTTCGCTCGCCGCCGAGCACGGCGTGGGCATCGCGCGGACGGAATTCATGAAGCAGCAACTCAGCGAAGAACTCCTCCTTGCAATGCGCCAGATCAAGGCTTCGTTCGATCCGCACAATCTCTTCAATCCCGGCAAGATCATCCCGGACGAACAGTTCGCCTTGGACACGCACTTGCGCCTGGGCGCGGGCTCGGAACTTCGGCTGCCGTTCAAGCCCCTGTTGACCTTCGCGGCCAAGGACGGCTCGTTCCTCGGCAACCTCGAACAGTGCAACGGCTGTGGCGGTTGCCGGAAACAGACCCCCACCATGTGCCCCACGTTCCGCGCCACGGGAGACGAGCTCATGTCCACGCGCGGTCGGGCCAATCTCATCCGCGCCGTGCTCGAAGGGCGCGGCCTCGACGGCCACGACGCGTTGTCCGCGGAGGAACTCGGCGAGGCGTTGAGCAACTGCCTCGCCTGCCGCGCTTGCGCCGTGGAGTGCCCCTCGAACGTGAACCTCGCGCTGCTCAAAGCCGAACTGCTCCACGCGCGCTGGCGGCGGGACGGCCTTTCGCTGCAGGCGCGCTTGTTCAGCGCGGTGGACACCCTGGGGCGACTTGGCACCACGTTCCCCTGGCTTGCCAACACCGCGCTGGAATGGAACTGGGTGCGCCGCGCCTTGGAAACCACCCTGGGTCTGGCCACGCAACGCCCGTTGCCCGGCTATGCGGCGGAGCGCTTCGATCGCTGGTTCGCCAGGCGCGCCAGCGAAATCAAGCCCCATCGCGGACCAGTCATTTTATGGGACGACACCTTCGTGCGTTACCATGAACCGGGCGTGGGCATGGCGGCGGTCGCAGTGCTGGAGGCGGCCGGGTTCGAGGTCCGGCTCGCGGCGGGACGACGCTGCTGCGGGCGGCCGGCGTTCAGCCAGGGCAATCTCGACGAAGCGCGCCGCTTGGGCCGGCACAATCTCGACCTGCTCGCGCGCGGTGATCCCGCCGTACCGATCCTCTTCCTGGAACCCTCCTGCTACTCGATGTTTGCCGAGGACTATCGCGAGCTGGGTTTGGCGGGGGCGGAAACGATCGCGCAACGCTGTTTCCTCTTTGAGCCATTCATTGACGGCCTGCTGGAGCGCGAGGCTCAGGCCATTTGGTTCAACGACACTCCGGGCAACATTCTGATCCACGCGCACTGTCACGCCAAAGCGTTGCTGGACACCTCCTGCATGACGCGGCTGGCCTCCCGATTGCCGGGGCGCAAAGTGCGAATGCTTGACACCGGTTGTTGCGGCATGGCGGGGGCGTTTGGCGCGCTCGAAGACAAATACGCACTGTCGCTGAAGATCGCCGAACCCCTCGCCGAGCAAATCCAGCACCAGCCGTTCGGCACCATCGTGGTCGCGTCCGGCACGAGTTGCCGGCAACAGATCACCCACCTGGTCGCCATCCGCACCTGGCACATGGCGCAACTCCTGGCCGATGCGTTGCAGAAGTAGCATTAGGCCATGGCCGACCCTCCGCGTAGTGGCAACCGAGGGGAGCGAGGACCGCCGGCGTTTCTTGGTCTGACTGGGTGAAGTCTGCGCCAAGACCGGCTGGCAGGTCCACGCGCTGTGCCTGATGCCGGATCGTGTTCATCTGGTGGCCGAAACCCCGCAGCCCAATCTGGTCGCCGGCATGAATTGGTTTCTCGGCACCTTCACCGCCCCCTTCAACCGGCGGCACAAGGTTTCCGGCCATTTGTTCAGTGGCCGCCATCAGGCGTTGGTTGTGGTCGGCAACGGCAACGGGCATTTGCGGACGGGGTGCGACGAGGTGCATTTGAACCCGGGCCGGGCCAAGACGCTCCGGCCGGCAGAGCCGCTGCGGGCCTGCCCGTGGAGCAGTTGGCCGGAGTATTTGAAGCCGCCGGGACAACGGCCGGCCTGGCTGCGGATGGACCGGTTGCTGGGGGGAATATCCTCTTACGCAAGACAGCGTGGCGGGACGGCGGCGACTGGAAGCCTTCCTGGGGCGGCGGCGCGGGGCGGACGCGGGCTGGGAATACGAAGCGGTTCGCCGGGGCTGGTTTTTCGGGACGGAGGCCTCGAAACCAGAACTGCTGGCGCGGGGGGCGGGGCGAACGGGGGAGTGCCATTGCGGGGAGGCGGTGCGGGAAGTGGCGGAGGCGAAAGCGGAACGGATCGTGATGGAGGCACGGAAGCGGCGCCCGTGGAACGAGACGGCACTGGCGGAGCGGCGCCACGTTCCCTTCCACCGCCAGATGCGTCAAAAACGCCTCCACCTTGCGCGTCCCCTCCGTCAGGTCCTCCCGACTCCGCATCCCGTGAAACTTCACGTAGCGCCGAATCCAAGCGCAAAAGGTCCGCTCTGTCCGCAGCGCATAGCGCCGCACGCGCATCAACGCCCGCACCTAATCCAGCAACGTTGCCGGTTGACCCAGGTTCATGCCCCCGTTATACAATCCGCCCATGAAAAGGCAAAAACAGACTTTCCCTGTTTGGCCCGTAATATCCAATAGCAAGGAAACCTTTCCTGCCAATTAAATTGTTCGGCTTCGTGACACCACGTATGAAACAAATGGAGATCGGGATGCGGATTCACATGAAGGACGGCCCGAGTTTCTTTGGCTTGGACCAAGTGAACGCCGCACTCAAGGCAGGTGCGTCGGTCGTTTCAGTTCAGGAGGGCGCAGTCATCACCAGCAAGGTTGGCGAGGACACCGACAACGTCGAGTTGGCTATGACAGGTTTTTCCGTCAAGGTTGTACTCGATGATTCTGGAGCGTCGAAGGCGATAGCCAGACCGTGGTGGAGATTTTGGTGACATGAAAACACAGCCGAACCAGATCACTGCACACAACGCCGGATGGCGCTCTCAGTTGCGGGCCACGTCGTTGCTCCGGCGTGGCTGAGCTTAGTCGTTGGCCGTAATTACACGTTGCCGTTATGAATACCATCGCTCCAGTGCTTATCGCGGTCGTGGTTTTGTTACCGCTGCTTGCCCTTATGGTGTGTTTGTATCTTTGGGTGCAGCGTCATCGTCGGCCCGATGCTGCCCGCCTCAAGGTGTTGCACGGTTTGCTTTGGTTTCTGTTCTCGGTTCTGTTGATATGGCTCGCATCTCTGATCGTCTTTGGAGGTTCAGACATCACGTCCGCAGAGAGTGTTCTTCCGCCACTGTCCTCGATTCTGTTGGTGGCCGCGAGTATTGCCTTTCAGATTCGCCAGTGTCAGCAGAGACTCAGAGCGAAATGAAAACGGCCAACAAACCGGCTGCAGGCAACGCCGGGGTCGCGTCGCGGTTGACAATCGGACATCATTGGCCCGGCGTGCCTGAGCCGGAGCGTTAGGCTGCAAGACACACCACACACAAACCGAACACACATCAGAATATGCAACCACAAATCATGACAAGTCTCGGCGGATTGTTTTTCATCGTCTATTTCATTTGCGTCATCGCCATCATCATTTACGTTTTGCGCTTGCTTGGCAGATTTGTTAGCGCACACGAAAAGATGGCAGCTTCGCTGGACACCATCGCACGGAAGTTGAAAGACGAAGCCAAGCCGTGACAGATTTGCGGAGATGATTTGAGTTATGGAGATTTTGCAGCCTAACATCCCAAAGGAATGTAGAGAACGCGGGGGCGAGCCGAGCCCGAGAGGTGG
>CAZJTM010000276.1:0-6841 GCA_964548925.1 uncultured Verrucomicrobiota bacterium
AAGTACTTGCGTCAATTCACCTGCAAAACGCCTCTCGGCTAAAGTGCATGACAGGGTCCTTCTCGCTGACGCCGGCGCGGTAGTCCCTGCAAAACGCCTCTCGGCTAAAGTGCATGACAGGCTCTAGCGGCGGCTCGGCACAGCGCCGCCATGCTTGAGTGCCAAGCCAAAGCGCGGCGCTTTGCCGTGACGCCGCCGTTCCTCCAAGAATCAGAACGGTTCCAAAAGGCTGAAGTTTGAGACAGGCTTCCAGCCCTTGTCATTACCCACATCTTCGCTGCGAATCGCTGAAGACAACTGATCGTGCAAGCCGTTGTTTCCCAAGAAGCTGTGGGTTCTGCGTTTTCGGTCTGTCGGCAGACCCAACGGAGCGAGTCCCTCTCGGACTTGGCGAGCGGAATTCCAAGTGCATCGCCGGCCGTTGGATCGCAGCATTCTGCGATTTCCAGGCCTTTTTCGAGGTGCAGAGCAGATTCGCTGATGGTGCCCCGGAAAAGATGTGGGTAATGACAAGGGCTGGAAGCCTGTCCTACGGCATGGACCTCAGTGTCGTCGCAAAATGAGCCGATGGTCCACGCGCTTGGTTTGGTGAAACTCCAAGGGGGGCAACTGGGCAAGGGTGGGGGAGTGCGTCTCGCTTAGAATGCCCCGAGCCATCGCCTGCAACGCCAGCCAGCGCGGCCATTCGAGCACCGGCGCGTGCGCCACCTGCCGCAGGAGACTCCGCCATTCGATGATCACGCGGTCAATGTCCCCCGCGCCGACGAGGTCCGTCACCCAAGCGTGTTTGGCGACCGGGTTCTTGTGGACAGACGCCACAATCTGCTCCGCGCCGGCGCCGTACTTCGGCGGCACGCCGTTTTCCAAGTAGCCGGGGATGCTTTGCAGTCCGTAACGCTCGTGGCAGACCATGGCGAGCTGGCCCGCCCAGCGGTTATCCTCGCCGCAAAAGCGGAACCCCGCGTCGAGGTTCGCCAGGTCATACACCAACTCATCGAGCGGATAGGTTTCGTCCTCCAACGCCGCGGCGATCGCCAGACCGTAGCCTTGGGAGAAGAAGCTGACCATGCGTCCACGCCGTGTGGGCTGGCCGGCGGCATCCACCAAGCCAAGACGTCGCCATAGAAGCGCGGTGCCCGTGGCGGCGGACAGTTGCTTGCAGGTCGCCACGAGGTCGCATCGCGCGCAGTCGTAGGGCAACACCTCGCGCTCGACTGGCCGCCAGAGCGCGACGCCATGGCGGTCCACCGGCACGCGCATCGTCAACTCGGCGAGGCTCAGGTGCGCGATGAACTTGTGCGCCAGCGGGACAATCCGCACGACTGGCGTCCGCTGCTGTTGCAGCTTGGACTGGAGCAACGGCAGAATTTGCTCTTGCCACGCTTGCAGGGATGCCTGGCGTCCGTTCCAGTTCGTGAGCCGACGCACCCACTTGGCAATAATCACCCGGTCATCGTGCAGTCGTTCCGCCACCGTGACGGCGCGGCCATAGGTCTTGCCGCCGACGTCTTCCGACAAGACGACCAACGTGCCTTGGCCGACTTTTTCGAGGGCGGTCGGCTCGGAGAGAATGGGGCGAGTTTCCTTCAACGCGGTAGCAGCGGACGTGTGTCTGCTCTGATTCTCCGAAAGATGGAGCGGATTCACGTCCGCTGCTGCAGAAGTATGAAGCGGCCACTCGTAAATGCAGATTTCGCGCAGCGGCGTCTCAGTTAGCGCCGGCATCGTTTCCCATTCGCCGCCGCTGTTCCGCATCTCGCGTACGAAGCGGCGCACGTGGCGGGCTCGCTCGGCGTCTGTTTTCAACCCGCAGGGGGTGTCCGGGTGCTTCAAGGACGCTTCGACGCCAAGGAAGATTGGCTTGGTGGTGAACAAGCGTTCCTGCACGCGCACGGCTTCGCGGAATGGATCCTGGCCGCGTTCAGTCGCGGCGGTCATCAAGCCCAGCAACGTGCTCCAGTCCACAGCGGCACTGCGGGAAAGATGGCTGGGACGCGCGTCCAGAAGGCGAAGCTGGTTGGCCGTTATGAGCACGAAACCCGTTTCGTCCAGCCCGCGCCGGCCCGCCCGCCCAAACATCTGGAGCAACTCGTCGGGCCGCAGCAACTCCTCCACTTGGTCGCGGCGGTAGGAATCGGCGGCGAGGGCAACGCTGCGGAGGGAGAAGTTGATGCCGGCCGCGAGCCCCATCGTGGCGACGACCACGCGCAACTGGCCGGCCTTGGCGAGTGGTTCGAGCACGCCCGCCCGCGCGGCGTAGCTCAAGCCGCTGTGATGATAGGCGACGCGGCACTTGAGCAGCCTGCCCAAGTGTTCGCCGACGATTTGCTTCTGTGCGGCGCTAAGGGACAGCGGGTTTGGATTGGGCAACTGGCGTGCGAGTTCGGCGGCCATGTGCTCGGCGACCTGCCGGCGGGGGGCGAAGATCAAGACCGGTCCGAGGTCCTCAGCCAGCGACTTGGCAATGAGCCGGGGCCAGTAACCCTGAATCTCCGGCGGAAGGTGATAGCTGAGATTGTTCGCGTGGACTTCATCGAGCGGCACGGGGCGGAGTTCGTGCCGCACCAGCACGGCCTTGCGCCCGAGCCGGGTGAGCCAGTGGACGACGTGGTGCGGGTTGGCGACGCTGCCGCTGAGCAGCAGCAACTGTGTGCGCGGCGGAGCGAGGGCGAGGGCCAGTTCGTAATTCAACCCGCGATCCGGATCGCCGAGCATCTGGTATTCGTCCACGACCAGCAGCGTGGGGCCTTCCCCGCGGATGAGGCGTTGCTTTTGGGTTTCGAGGGTGGCGACGAGCACCGGAGCGTCCAGATTCTCGGCCAGGTCGCCGGTGGCGATGCCCACATCCCAGCCCCGGGCACGCCAGTCGGCGAGTTTGTCGTTCGCCAGCGCGCGGGTGGGCACGGTGTAAATCGCCTGGCCGCGGCACTTGCCTTGGTGGGACCACAATTCGAAGATCAAGGTCTTGCCCGCGCCGGTCGGGGCTTGCACGACGACGTCCTTGCCTTGCCGGAGCGCGGCGATGGCCTGCTGCTGCCAGAGGTCCGGGACGACCACTGAGTTCAGCGCCGGCTGCGCCTCGAATTGCTCCGCGAGCGTTTGCACGAGTGGAGCATACGCAAAAGGGTGAACCTCGCGAATGGAATTTCCCGGGTTTGACCGCTCGTCCGCGGGCATATCGGTTTGACTTGAATCCGACGCCTCCCTAGAGTTTGCGCAGCATGCTAGCTGCTCGAGCCAAAGCGGTAGCCGCTCCCATCGCCGAACCGCCGGACGCCGCGGCGGGCCAACTCTGGAAACAGATCGTCGGGCCTGTCGAGCCGTTTCTGGACGCCGTGATTTCGCGCCTTGCGGAGCAGGTGACGGCTTTTGATCCGAGTCTTCGTTCCTACGCCGACTATGCCTTGAACGGCCAGGGCAAGCAGTTGCGCCCGGCCCTCGTGGCGCTCACGGCCAATGCCTTGGGGCCGACCAGCGCGGCGCATGTCACCGCAGCCACGATCATCGAGATGGTTCATCTGGCCACGCTGGTGCATGACGACGTCATGGACGAAGCCGAGATTCGCCGTGGGCGGCTGACGCTCGCGGCCAATTGGGGCAACGAGATCGCCGTGCTTTTCGGCGATTGCCTGTTTGCCCGGGCGCTGGAATTGGCGGCTGGCTTCCCCACGCCGGAGGTTTGCCGGGCAGTGGCCACCGCCACGAACACCGTCTGCGCCGGCGAGTTGCTGCAAACGCGGCATCGTCGCAATTTCCCGTTGTCGCAGAAGGAGTATTTCAAGGTGTTGGAGATGAAGACGGCGGAGTTGTTCGCGCTGTCGTGCGATCTGAGCGCGTTCATCAGCGGGGCGGAGACGGCGTATCGAGCGGCGTTGCGTCAGTTTGGGATGGCCTTCGGGACGGCTTACCAGCTTTACGATGATTGCCTGGACCTCTTCGGGGCGGAAAGCAAGGCGGGCAAGTCGCTGGGGACGGATTTGGCCAAGGGGAAACTGACCCTGCCCCTGCTGTTGCTTTGGAAGGAAGCCGCTCCGGCCGACCGCCGCCGGCTCGAAAGCCTGGTGCAAAACTCGCAGGGGGAGGTCCTCGACCGGGTGTTGGAATTGTTGAACCGCTACGGGACTTTGCCACCCTCGCTGGCGACGGTGCATCGGTATCTGGACCGGGCGCGGCTCGCCTTGGACGGGTTGCCCGATTCGGAGGGAAGATCGGGGTTGTTGGGGGCGACGGATTTTCTGGCGCGCCAGACCGACGCTTTGGTGGGGGCTTCGTGACCCGCCCGCCTGCCATGACCAACCGCGCCACAACCAATCCTGCTGGCCATCATCCCGAGCCGCCCGCCGCCTCCTTGCCCGCCGCGGACGAGGCGGAACTGGTCCGGAGTGCCCAGCGCGGGGACCTCCAAGCTTACGATGAGCTCGTCCGCCGGTACCAGGAGCGCATCTACGCCACGATCTACCACATGACGGCCAATCACGAGGACGCCAACGATCTGGCCCAGGACACCTTCATCAAGGCCCATCAGGCCATCAAGTCCTTCAAAGGCGGTTCCAGCTTCTACACTTGGCTCTATCGCATCGCGGTCAACAAGACCATCAACTTCCTCAAACAACGGCGCAACCGGCCCCACATGAGCCTGAACGATCTGGACGTAAATGTGGAGAACGACCCGGACCTCGTTTCGCTGGTCTCCGACAAGACCCCGCGCCGTGAGGCGGCCTTGGCCGAGTTGCAGGAAAAATTGAACGAGGCCATGCAGAAGCTGTCAGAAGATCACAGACTGGCGGTTACCCTGCACGATGTGCAAGGTGTGCCCCACGAAGAAATTGCGAAGATCATGGACTGCAACATTGGCACCGTACGCTCGCGCCTCTTTTACGCGCGGCAGCAGTTGCAGGGTTTTTTATCGGACTACTTGAAATAATCGTCTAGCCGTATGGACAACCCGCCTGAGAACTTCGAGAATCTGCGTCGTTTACTCGCCCTCAAGCGCCACGAACAGCCCCCTCCGGGTTATTTCGACGAATTTCGAGCCGGAATCCTTGACCGCCTCCGGGCCGGCGATGTGCGCCGGGAAACCACCGCCGAGCGGTTGGGCTGGGAAGTGCCGTGGCTGCACCGGTTCCTGGAGTTGCTGTCGGCAAAGCCGGCCTTGACCGGCGTGTTCGGGGCGACGGCCTGCGCCGCAGTGCTTGGCGGCGTGCTCTATGCCGAGCGTCTGAATATGCCGGCCTTGGCCCAAGATGACGTAGCCTCCTCGGTCATGCTGTCCAGCACCGCGCCGGGTGTGCCCAGCTTCCCCGGGCCGCTGGCGCACGACTCGCTGGGTCAGCCGCAACTGGATTCCAGCACCAACGCGATTCCTCCCGGACTCTTCGGACAGTCCGTGCCAGCCATGCAGGTCGGCGATCGCCCGCGGTTTCCATTTGGCGGCAACTGACTGTGCCCTGATGCAGGGGCGGGAGCGGGCCAAACGCGTCAGATATCCCGCTCGAAGACGAGTGGCAGGGCTTGCCCGCTGATGGTTAGCCGGTCGCCGTGGATTTCGGCGGAGTACACCGTCTTGGTTTCATCCTGCTCAAAGCTCAGGTCGTATTTGCTTCCGCTGGACTCCCACTTGCCAGAAAGGTTCACCGGCGAACCGGCTTGAAACGCCTCGCCCGGTTTGGAGAGTTTGGGCAGACTGCGCACCACCAGGAACCCTTCCGTGCCAGCCGTCAAAGTCGTGTTCAAGAACAACCCGGACATGAACCGGCGTTGCTCCTTCAGTTGGAGCGCCGTCAACTTCGGATTCGCCCGGCGGTAGGCGTTGAAGGCGCTCGTGAAATCAAAGCTCCAATGGCCCAGGATCGCCTCGCCGCCGTATTTGGCCGTGTTGCCGGTGCGGAGATAGTCAGCCAAGTCTTGCATGTCGGGTTTGACCGTGGCCCAGATGGTTTTCAGCAAGTCGTCGTTTTGGAGGATGGCGTTGGCGTTGGGGTTGGCCGTCAACTCACGGAACGAGGCCCGGCGTTGGCGCAGTTCGGTGAATTGGATGTCCTTCCCCAGCGCCTGGAATTCCGTTCGCTCGCTCAACGCAAACAGCGACGGGTAACGCACCAGCCGCGACTCCACCGACGGGTTGTGGTAAATCAACCCGGCCAGGTCCACCGCGTCGTAGTAGTAATTCGGCATCGGGTCTAGCGCCTTGGCGACGCGCGAGAGGCCGGTGCTCTGCAAGTCGCGCGCGACGCGGTTGAACAGACGTACCGTCCAAGGGTCGTCTTCCGACGTCGCCAGTTGCACCGTGGGATAGCCGAAGACATAAATCACCATCAAGATGAGCACCAGGTAGAGCGTGCCGTTGAGCAAGCCGAGGCACAGTCCAACCCGGGCGTTCAGCCGCTCGAAGAGGGCCAGCCGCAGGTCGCCGGTCTTGTATTTGAAATAAACGTCCACCTTCCGATGCACCGGCATCGCGGCGCCCTTGAACAGACCATTGATGATGATGAACACGATGGCCGGGGGCAGCGCCCAGGCCAGCACCATGTTCTTGACGCCAAAGATGTTCATCAACGGCTTCAGCAACGGAGCCAACGGCAGCGCGAGGAACGCCGCCACCAAAATGCCCACCGTGGAAAACGCCACGCGAATTGCGCCCTGTCGGTAACCCAGCGCCGCCAAGGACGCGAGGAGCAAGACCACCAAAATCCAAATCGTCATGCGCGAAACTTAGCGCCGCGCGGGGTGGTTTGGCACGCAGAAAATGCCGGGGCTTCACCCTCCTGGATCCTCGCAGTTGTGATTGCAGGCTTCACCGGGGGATGGTTGTGGAGGTCACTCCTGCGTGCTTCCGGCGTCC
>CAZJTM010000277.1:0-5039 GCA_964548925.1 uncultured Verrucomicrobiota bacterium
CCAAGACCACCGCCGCCACCGCGTTGAGCGTCGCCGCCGCAGCTCACGCCGCTGGCAGCGATATCCTGAAGGTGGGCATGATTGGCTGCGGCGGACGCAACACCGGCGCCGGCGCCCAGGCGCTCAAGGCCGACCCCGGCACCCGCCTCGTGGCCATGTGCGATATCTTCATGGATCGCGTGAAGAACGCGCGCGATTCCATCAAGGCCGAACTCAGCAAGGACGGCAAGGCCGAGCAGATTCGGGTGGCGGACGACCATTGCTTCACCGGCTTTGACGCTTACCAGCGCGTCATCGAAGCGTCAGACGTGGTGTGCATCGCGAACGCCGCCAAGTTCCACCCGCTCCACACGCTGGCCGCCATTCAAGCTGGCAAGCATGTGTTCGTCGAGAAACCGCACGGCATTGATCCTTACGGCATGAAGACCTTGCAGAGGGCGATTGACCTGGCGAAGGAAAAGAGACTCTCCATCGTTTCCGGCTTGCACAGCCGTTACCACCCCGGCTACGCGGAGACCGTCCAGCGCATTCACGACGGCGCAATCGGCGATATCATTTCCATCGAGGAGAACTTTTTGCGCGCCCCCTACGGCGTGACCGAGCGCAAGCCCGGCCTGAGCGAACTCGAATGGCAGTGCAGCACGCAGTATCACTTCACCTGGCTGTCCGGCGACGACGTGCCACAGTCGCTCGTGCATAACATGGACCGCGCCCGCTGGGCGTTGAAGGAGGCCGCGCCCCTCAAGTGCCACGGTTTGGGCGGGCGCTCGACCATGACCGAGCCGGTCTATGGCAACGTCTTCGATCATCACTCGGTGATCTACGAGTTTCCAAACGGCGTGCGGGTCTATGCGTTCTGCCGCACCACGACCGGTTGCTACGACGAAGACTCGAGCCTCATTTTAGGCAGCAAAGGCATGGCGAATGTGAAGGCCTGCCGGATCACGGGCGCGACGAACTGGCGCTGGAAGGCGGCCGAGGGCGCGCTGACCGATCCCTACCAGATCGAGCACAACAAGCTCTTCGCGAGCATCCGTTCCGGCCAACCGATCAACAATGGCGATTACATGGTGCGCAGCACGCTGACCACGATCATGGGCCAGCTCTCCTGCTACACAGGCAAGGAAGTGACTTGGGAACAAGCGATGGCCTCGGATTTCTTCTATCCGCCCAAGCCGGAGGATTGTCACGATGGCATGCAGCCGCCGGTGAAACCCGGCCCGGATGGGAGCTACCCGGTTTATGTCCCCGGCCGCACACGGCTACTGTGAACAAGGTCGGACGGAACTGACAGGTCCGACGTTTTCGACAAGGCTCAGCCGAGTTGTGTTTGGCCCGGCCCAGCATAGAATGATGGCACTATGATTTGCCCGGCGTGTTCCCGAGAACTGACTGAAACCCAGGTCGGCGCGGTCGTTGTGGATGTTTGCCACGGCGGCTGCGGCGGCATTTGGTTCGATTTGTTCGAGCTGCAACGCGTGGACGAACAACACGAGGCCGCCGGCGAGCCGCTCTTGAACATCCCGCGCGATCCGGCGATCCAAGTGGACTTCAGCCGCAAGCGCGCCTGCCCGCGTTGCGACGGCATCAAGCTCAAGCGCCATTTCTTCAGCGCCAAGCGTCAGATTGAAGTGGATCAGTGCCCAAATTGCGGCGGTTATTGGCTGGATGCGGGCGAACTGGAGGCTATTCGCGCGGAAAAGTCGGCCAAGCCCGAAGTGAAGCCCGGCGCCGCCAACTCGATTTCCATCGAGATGATCCGCTACCTCTACCGCGTGCGGATTGAGGGATCGCAGAAGGCGTGAGGCCGCGGTGGGAGGCCGCGTCACCTAGCCTCTGGATTTCGTCGCTGAGGAGGGCCGGGCTTCCCCCCTTCGGCCTCACCCGTCACGGGCGAGACTGAATCCGCTCGTGCGGCGGCCGGCCAAACGCGCGTTCGTAAGCACGACAGAAGGGACAGGTCTTGCGTTCCACCTTGCGGACCAGCCAGAAAGCAAAGCCGCGTTGCATCCGGCGGGCCTGCCGGCAGACCGGGCAGTTCAAGCAAACCCGGGCCAGCGCGGAAGGTGGGCGCTTCGCGGACATCGGAATCAGGCCTTGGCCAACTCGCCGGCGTGCTTCTGAACTTTGCGGAGGGCCTCAGCGATTTGATCCATGTCGCTCCGTGGCCCAAGCAACATGGCCTGCGTGAACCACACCGCCTGTTCACAAACCTGGTCGTTCTGCGGGCAGTTCAGGGTTTGGTCGAGCCAGTCCTTCATCCGGGCCTCGCCATAGACCTTGAGGTAATGCGGGTTCTTCGCCAGGCCGGTGACATAGGCATCCCGGTTCATCTTCCCGTAGCCGCTGGAGGCGGGCACGCCCTCGGCCTCCAGCGCGGCGAGGAACCGCCTTCGATCCAAGCCGGCAAACGCCGCCGGGTCGTAGCGGAACATGTAAAGGTGATACGCGCTCCGCGTCACGCCGGCGTAGAGTTTCGCCGGCTGGAGCCCGGGGATTTCGCTCAGGAGCTTGGAGAGATAGGTCGCATTCTCCGTGCGGCGGTTTGTTTGCTCGACGACGCGCGCCATCTGGGCCAGCAGCAGGCTGCCCTGGAACTCGGACAATCGCAGGTTCGAACCGCGCGTGCCGCTGTAGCTGAAGTTGTAGCCCGTGACCTGCCGCCCGCGGCCTTGGTTGTGGAAGTTGTAGCACGTCTCGGCAAACGTGTCGTCGTCTGTGAGCACCGCGCCACCTTCGCCCGAGTTCAGGTTCTTGCTGGCCTGAAAACTGAAACAGCCAGCCAAGCCCAAGGTGCCGACCTTTCTCCCGCGCCACTCGGCCAGATGCGCTTGGCAGGCGTCCTCAATAACCGGCACGCCGCGCCGCTTCCCGACCTCCAGGATTCGGTCCAAGTCCGCCGGCGACCCGCCGATGTGGACCGGCAAGAGCGCCTTCGTCTGCGGTGTGATGGCCGGTTCGATCTTCGTCGCATCAATCTGAAAACTCTCCGGGTCGGTATCCACAAAGACCGGCAGGGCGTAGTTCAAGACGATGACATTGTAGGTGGCGACGAACGTGTAGGGCGTGGTGATTACTTCATCACCCGGGCCAATGTCCAGCGCCCCGAGCACGGTCGTGAGCGCGCTCGTGCCGCAGGACGTGGCGAGGCAGTGCTTCGCGCCGGTCAACCGGGCGTAGGCCTCCTCGAATCGCGCCACCCGCTGGCCGCTGCCGCGAAACCAGTGCTTGCTGTGCAACACGTCGCGCAACGCCTGCTCCTCGGTCTGATCGAACACCGGCCAATCCGGCCATCCCCCGGGATGAGCCTTCGGTCCGCCGAGCTTGGCCGGTTTGGCGACGGCCTCCGCGCCACGCACGACCTGCGGCAAGCCAAACGCCAGCCCGGCGCCCGCAATGGAGGTTGAGTAGACAAACCGCCGACGATTCAAGCCGAGTTTCATGATCCAGCGTTGGTGTTGGGACGTTTTGGTTCTGGCCAAGGGCGGTCACGCGATTGGCTGGGAGATTCCGATATGCAAAACCGCCCGCGCCAGCAAGCAGAATATTCGACGCGACCGACGACGAGCATGCGGGGTGTTTTGCTTTGACAACTCGCGTTGAAGTTTGTGCCATGCCTTGCGGCACCGGTCATTGAGCCCTGCATCTAAACTTATCGCCATCTATGAAAACCGCCATCGCCATCGGGGCACACCCTGACGACATTGAATTCTACATGGCTGGAACGCTCCTGCTGCTCAAGCAGGCCGGCTGGGAAATCCACTACTTCAACATCGCCAACGGCAGTTGTGGCAGCCAGGTGTACAACGCCCGGCAGGCCCGCGCCATCCGCCGCGCCGAAGCCCGCCGCGCGGCGAAGGTTCTCGGGGCGCATTGGCACGCCAGTGTGTGCGATGACTTGGAGATCTTTTACAACCTGAAACTGCTCCGCCGCGTGGCCGCCGTGATCCGCGAAGTGAAGCCCACCGTCATCCTCACCCACCCGCCGGTGGACTACATGGAAGACCACACAAATGCGTGCCGGCTGGTCGTGACCGCCGCGTTCGCGCACGCGATGCCGAACTTCCGCTCCGTGCCACCGCGCCCGACCGCGGATTACGACACCACGATTTACCATTGCATCCCCCACTCGATGCGCGATCCGCTGCGGCGGTTGGTCGTGCCGGAAATCTTCGTGAACACCGCATCCGTGCTGGAGACCCAATGCGCCGCGCTCGCCGAACACAAAAGCCAGCAGGCGTGGCTGGATGCCACGCAGGGCCTGGATTCCATGGGCGACAAGGTGCGCGAGGTGGCCCGCATGGTTGGCAGACTCTCGAAGCGGTTCAAGTTCGCCGAAGGCTGGCGGCGGCATCTGCACTACGGCTTCAGCGCGGAGGAAGTGGATCCCCTGTGCGAGGCGCTGGGGAAGAACTTCCTGGCGAACCGGGCATCCGAACGGGAGCTTTGGGGAGGCAGGCGGGAGGAAGACTGAGTAGGCACGCGATTCCGCAAGACCATGTCACCTCATCGAGCCCGGTTCGGCGTGGTAATTGTCGTGCTCCTGGCGGCAGCAACGCTGATTGTCATCTGGCTTCCTTCTCATCGAGCCGGTGGCGAACCTCGATACCAAGGCCAGCCTTTGAGCCACTGGACCCAGCAATACGTTCCATCGGTCACCAATTCACCTTACGGCGTGATTTTGTCTGACGAGGCCGCTTTCGCGGTGCGGCAAATGGGGAGCAACGCGCTGCCGGCGCTTCTGCGCTGGATGCGTTACCCGGAGCATGATCTGCGGTTGAAGTTGATCGAGTCGCTGCAAAGCCAGCAACGGCAACGCAACCGCATGTTCTTGGCAACCGCCCGGTTGCTCACACCGAAATCCTACCAGCCCGGCAGCGCAGTGCTGGCATTTCAGGCGCTCGGATCGTCCGCGCGAGGCGCGGTGCCGGCCCTGTCACAAATGCTCCATGAGCCGCGCAATGCCAGAAACGCCGCGATGGCGCTTTGTGCCATCGGCCCCGATGGGATTGCCGCGCTCGGGGAGTCGCTTCCGACCA
>CAZJTM010000277.1:5049-6801 GCA_964548925.1 uncultured Verrucomicrobiota bacterium
CTTGCGAGCGAACATTCTGCTGGAGTTTTATCATGTGACCTCGCCGGAGTTGCAGGCGGCGCTGTCCCCACTCGTGGTGGGACGGTTAAGGGAAGACCCTTCCGCAGCCACTCGTCTGGCAGCAGCCCAGATTCTGGCGCGATTCACCCATGCCGCCGCTGCGGCGGTTCCAACTCTTGCGGCGGCCCTGCGTGATCCGGATGGAGTAGTCCGGATGGTGGCGGCTGATGGGTTGGGGCAGTTTGGTCAAAGCGCAGTCCCTGCCATACCTTTGCTGGAGGCGGCTCTGCTCGACCAGCATCCGCAGGTGAGAATCAGCGCGACGAACGCACTGCATCGGATCCGAGGCATGGGAATGCCGTCCAACAACAGTCAGCAATAAGCGCAGTGCGCCCGCCACATCCGAACCGGCCAACTGGCACACCCGCTCAGCGAGTCTTCACCGCTTTGGAAAGAAGGTCTCTCGCAGCGAGCCGCGTTCGGTCCTCACGACGGCGCCGGGTGAGATGTTGTGGCGATTGAACCAGCCCTGCGGCACCTCCAACACGAACTGGATGTTGTCGGACTTCGACTCCACGCCGCGCTCCTCACCGGGTTGAAGGTTAATGATCTCCAACACCGTGCCATCCGGTGCGATGTAAGCGGCCGAGAGCGGTACGATGCAATTGCGCATGTAGAAACTCCGCGGCTGGGCGTCCTGGAAAACGAAGAGCATGGCGGTGTTCTCGGGCATGTTGGTACGGAACATCATGCCCGTGGCGATTTGCACTGGCGCGCGGGCGATCTCCGTGATGAGTTCCTGGTCGCCGAGCCAGACTTTGATGGTGGGCAGTTTGGGCTGCGCGTGGAGCAGGTGGCCGCGTAGCGGGTCAATTTCTGGCTTCGACTCCGGGCCCGCCGGTTTCTGGCATCCGACGAAGAGAATCAGGCTCGGCATAAGCAACGCGATGGTCTTGACCATAGTCACGCCGGCAGGATGGGCCAGCCGCCGGGACTTTTCAATGGCCGGTTTGCCGGCTCCGGCCGGTTGAAATGGGGGGGCTGCTCCGAACCCCGCGAGGAATCACGCGGGAAGACGAGCGAGGGCTCACAGCAGACCGAGACGGCGGAGAAGACTTCAGAAGGGGAAGAGCAGATCACCCAATCCACTCTCCGCGCGTCGGGCGGAGCGGTTGGCGCGCTTGGGCAGCTTCCCAGCGGCCTCCAGCTTCAGCCTCTTGAGATGCCGCAGGCAAATCCCGTGCGAAACCGCGCCAAACCGGCCATCGCGCTCCTCCGGCTTGCACCAAGCGCACACAGCCAGGCTCAAAGGGAATTCAATTTGAGCCGCCGTCATGACGCACCTAGAACTGAAGCCTTACGATATCGAACATTGCCCGTGCCTCCTTGTCACCGAAACCGGCTCTGGAGTCAAATCGGAAATCCCTGAAACGATTCGAGTATTGGTGGGGATCGGATACGTCCACCCCGGCGGCGGGCCGTTGCCCGGTGGGCCGAAAAGGTTGCTGGTGAGCAGAACGCTGCGCCACTCGCAGCGCTCGGCCAAGAACGTGAACAGCACTTCCATTTCCTGCCGATCCTGTGCCTCGCTCTCGCACCAGTGTTGCCGCCGCCGTTGATCGTCCCTGTTCTCACGGTCGACCTTGGACACGCGCTGCTCCTCAATCGCCGTCATGGTCGGCAGGCGGCACGCACGCAACCACACCGCCAGTCCTTCAGCCGGCATGGGCCCCTTCCAGTTCCGCACTCCGT
>CAZJTM010000278.1:0-6775 GCA_964548925.1 uncultured Verrucomicrobiota bacterium
CCCCAGCAAAATCACCCCTGCCATTTTGCCCAATGCCCCAGTAGCGGAAGTCGGGATAGCGCCGGGATGCGGGGGCCAAGACTCGCATTTGCTGGAGGCGCGACTCCTCCTGGCGCATCGCAGGCGGCAATTCGCCGGACAGCAAGGAATAGCGAAACACCACTGGCATGACCACAACAGGTCCAGTAGGCCGCTCTGCGGCTGCCTTCTCAGGAGCAGGCGAAGCCGCGGCGTGCGAATCTGTAAGCAACCCGCATGTGACGAGAACCACCCCAAGCCAGCCGCGTCGGGGGCTTTTGCGTGTCTTGATCGCCGTCCGCTGCGTCTGCAAAGTCGCGTTTTGGTTCAAGCTCGGGACTGGTTCCATATTGGGTCTTTCTATCAGCCAAACGTCGGACAATGGCTCGTCCGCCAGATTCTTTGACACCTTCACGCGCCTCCGGTCAAGCTATCTAATCCCGAATCCCGAAGCGGAGTCTGCCGTTGGTCGCAGCGTTGGAGGGTATCTTGCGCTACGAACACCGGCCTGCGAGGCGACTTTGGAATTCACGCTAATTCGTAGTCAGCCGAATCGCTCCGTGGAAACCACTGAGAAGCAGACGGCGACAAACCAAGCCCACCGGTCAAGACCCAGCCTTGTTGACCATGGTCCTGATGGTACGGCTTTCTCACTCCTACTTCACGTCGAACGCCGACGGCTTAACACCCTTCGTGAACTTGCCGAAGCCGAAATAGAGCGGCTTGTATTCGCCGACGCAGGTGGCATCCGCTTTGGCGGGCACTTCCAAGCCTGTGAGCCAATAGCACGCGTTGACAATCAAACGGCGCAGATCTTCGCTCTCCAAGTCCACAGCCGCGCCGATGGTGGAAGTCAGGGCACGGGTGGTCTTGCCGTTCCCCCAGGTGTAGTCGCGAATCCAAACCAGCGGCATGAGCGATTTGGCCCAGTTCGGTGCATCGTCCGGCTTCATGCCGCGCAGCGTCAAGCCGTGCATCAAAACGGTGTCCGTTGGCTTCAAGTTCTTGACCGTGTAAACGTCGCTCGGCCCCCAAACATCCTTCACGCCGCGAAGGACGGGGTGGTTTGCATTTAGACCATCCACAAAGCCGCGAGTACTCTCTTTTCCATGATCGCCGTGGTGGGCGACCCAGGTTTCGCCCAGCACTTGTTGGCCGAAGCCGCCGGGCCAGGTCTTGCTCTGCCAATCGTACTTGGCGAACGGGCTGGACTTGTTCCGGGAGTAGGCAAAGGCGTGCGTCGCCGTGCGCAGCGCAATGATCGGTTTGCCGGCCTTGAGGTAATCCTCGAAATGCTTCATGTCGGCGTCCGGCAACTCGCGGAAACGGAACTGCAGAATGGCCAGGTCCGCCGTGTCCAGCAAATGCATGCCGGGCACGTTGGTCTGGTTCACCGGATCAATCGTGCCGTCGGCGGGGTTGACGGAGAACAGCACCGTGCATTTGAAGCCGTGCCGCTGCGACAGTATCTTCGCCAGCATCGGCAGGCATTCCTCCGAGCGGTATTCCTCATCGCCGGCGAGCAGGACAATGTGTTTGCCGTTGGCCGTGCCGGCCTTCGGTTCGAGCGTGGCCCAATCCGCCGCGTTGCCCACTCCACCCGCCGCCAAGACTGCGGCCGTGAGGAGACCCGCGACCCGTCGCCGCTTCCCTGCCCTGTAGCAGCGAATGTGAGTCCGCTCCATTGTTCCAACAGAAGATTGCACGGACTCACGTCCGCAGCGATCGGCACGATGACGGGTATTCATAGTTCAACCATTGCTTCCGCTATTTCCGCAACAATGCGTATTCGATGCTGTCCGCCAGCGCCTGCAAGCTGGCTTCGATGATGTTCTCGCTGACGCCCACCGTGCCCCATTCGTGTTTGCCATCGGTGGATTCGATGAGCACCCGGGTCTTGGCCGCAGTGCCCGTGGCCGAGTCGAGGATGCGCACCTTGTAATCGGTGAGGGTGACTTTCTTGAGTTGCGGAAATGATTTGACCAACGCCATGCGCAGCGCCGCGTCGAGCGCATTCACCGGCCCGTCTCCCTCAGCCACCGTGTGATGGACGGTTTGGCCGACCCGGACTTTGACGGTGGCCTCGCAGATGGATTCCTTCACGTCCCGGCGCATGGAGACGTGGTAGGTGTCCACGGTGAAGAGGAGTTCGGGGTTGTGCTCCAGCACGCCCCGGATGAGCAAGGCCAGCGAAGCCGGGGCGGCCTCGTACTCGTAGCCGTCGTGCTCCCGCAGCTTGATGATCTCCAGAATCTCCTTCAACTCCGGCGTGTCGTTGGTGATGCGGAAGCCGAGATCACGCGCCTTCAACACGATGTTGCTGCGGCCGGCCAGGTCACTGATGAGCACGTTGCGCTGATTGCCGACCAGCGCTGGGTCAATGTGCTCGTAGCTGGCGGCCAGCTTTTGCACCGCGTTTACGTGCATGCCGCCCTTGTGCGCGAAGGCGGACGCGCCGACCCACGGCAGGCGCGGGTTGTGGCGGAGGTTCGCGATTTCGTCCACGAACTGGGAAAGTTCCTTGAGCTTCCGCAACGAGGCCTGCGGGACACAGCTCTTGTTCATCTTCAACGCGACGCAGGGAATCACACTCGTGAGACTGCAATTACCCGTGCGCTCACCGTAACCGTTGATGGTGCCCTGCACGTGCGTTGCACCGGCTTCGATGGCGGCCAGCGCGTTGGCCACCCCCACGCCGATGTCATCGTGGGTGTGAATGCCCACCCGGCAATTCAGCCTGCCCACGGCTGTTTTCGTAATGGCTGCCACTTCGCCCGGCAAACAACCGCCGTTGGTGTCGCACAGGACGACCAAGTCGGCGCCCGCCTTCTCCGCCGCCTGCCAGGTGGCCAGCGCGTACTCGGGATCGAGCTTGTAGCCGTCGAAACAATGCTCTGCGTCGTAAATGACGAACTTCCCGTGGTCTTTGAGGTAGCGCACGGTATCGGCGATCATCCCCAGGTTCTCGTCCGGCGCGCAACGCAGGACTTCCTTCACATGGAGCATCGAGGTCTTGCCGAAGATCGTGACCACCGGCGTGGCGGCCTCGATGAGCAGCTTGACCTGATCATCGTGTTCGACGGCCACGCCCTTGCGGCGGGTCGAGCCAAACGCGGCCAGCCGGGCATTCTTGAACTGGCGCTTGCGGGCTTGGGCAAAGAACTCAATGTCCTTCGGGTTCGAGCCGGGCCAGCCGCCTTCAATGTAATGCACGCCGAACACGTCGAGCTTTTCGGCGATGCGGAGCTTGTCCATCACGGAGAAATTGATGCCTTCACCCTGGCTGCCGTCGCGCAGGGTGGTGTCGTAGATTTCAACCGCGGGTTTGGTGCGTCGTTGCATAAAGCGGAGAGATTAGTATGCGAAAAGGGCCGGCAAGCAAAGCTCATTTGCCGCGCCCATTTGCCGCGCCCCGCCCCGTTGCCCCTCGTGTCCAACATCACAACCGGAGAAGTGCCGCCATCGCGATTCGCCACGCACCCGGTTGAGGAACCGACATTCAGGCTGTTGGGGGACGCTCCAGTGGTATCGCCTTTTTCCAACAGGCGGGATGTCTGATCCACGACACGGCCCCCCACCGGAGCCGCGCACGCGGGTCGCGGTTTTTGCACAACGCCGGCGGGCTGCTATGTTCCGCCCAAATCCAGAGAGGAATTGTTGTCAGCAGACGGCATTATGGACCAGCAGCCTTTGGTTATCCCGGGCCCGGCGACGCAGCGGCCGCGTCGCCCGGGCGCATTCACGTTGATGGAGTTATTGGTCGTCATCGCCATCGTGGCGATCCTCGTCAGCCTGCTCTTGCCGGCATTCTCCCGCGCCAAGGCCAAAGCCCACGGCACGGCGTGCGCGAGCAACCAACGGCAGTTGATGTTGGCCTGCCTCCTGTACTCGGGTGATCACGGCGACGCGTTCCCGAACAATTATGGCGATGTCGAGACACGCCGGACTGTCGCGCAAGGCCAGTTCCTGAACTGGGTGAACAACGTCTTGAGTTGGGAACTCGATCCGGACAACACCAACCGGGCCTGGGTCACCGCCGGCGGACTCGGCCCGTACGTTGGCGGCATGGTGGACGCCTTCCGCTGCCCGTCTGACGTGGTCCTCAGCGACCTCCAGAAGGGCGCCGGCTGGAAAGAACGCGTGCGCAGCATCTCCATGAACGCCTTGGTCGGCGATGCGGGCGAGTTCTCCCGCAGCGGAGCAAACGTGAACGCGCCGGCTTACCGGCAATTCTTCAAGACGACGCACATCCCGCAGCCGGCGCGCATCTTCGTGTTCATCGAGGAACACCCGGACAGCGTGGATGACGGGTACTTCCTGAACAACCCCTACAAGCCCGAGTGGCATGACCTTCCGGCTTCCTACCACAACGGCAGTGCGAACCTTGTCTTTGCCGACGGGCACGTGGAGAGTCGCCGCTGGGTGAATGCCGGCACGCGTCCGCCCGCGCGTCCGGACGCCGCCGGCCTACCGCTCGCCATTCCGGCGGACGAGCGCGCGGATTTCAACTGGTTGATGGAACGCACCAGCCTCCGCCGGGAGGAAGCGGCGCGGACCTATTGAGGCGGTCGTCACAAGTACTTCTCCGCAAAACCCGCCTCCTCCGGCCCCGCAAGCACGTAAGCGCGGTCGCCTTCGCACCAACTAACCGTCACCAGCTTGTTCACCTTCTCGACCTGCGGGGTGGTCGGTGGGGCGTCTTTGACCCTCGCGCGATCCAGCACGAACAAGTAAAGCATCTCCTTGTCACCACGCTCGAAGCAGACCATCGAGACGGGATGGCTCCGCCACTTGAGCGCCGCACCGCCGGCCAGGGACAGCCGCCCGAGACCGGCGGGAATCGAGTAATCCGCCGGCGCCCCGCGTGCCGCCATGAATTGCCGCACCGTCGGCATGTCGTTCGTCACGATGTCCATGTTGTACTGGCGGAGGGCGCTGCGGACCATGCGCGAGCGGAAGTCCGCAAACTGATCGGGCACGCGCGGTTGGCTGAAGTGGATGGCGAGGCCCAGCAGCAACACGAGCGCCGCCGCGGTCGCCAGCCAGAACGGCGGGCGCTGCCAGAACACGGGCCGAAGCGCCTTGCGCTCGGCTAGCAGTGTCTCCCTCAACTGCGCGGGTACAGGGAGTGCATGGAATTTCGCGCGCAGGGCTTGCTGGTAGGCCAGGTGTTCCGCCCACCAGCGACCGAGTTCGGGCTCGCGCTCCGCCAAGGTCAGCGCCTCGACCGTTTCCGCGTCGGGCGGCTCTCCCAGCCAGGGCCGGTGCGGCAGAAGGATCTGTTTGGCCTCCCGGGTCGTCATGGCTCGGCCGACCTCCCCTCGGCGGCGTTGGCGGTGTCTTTGAGCAAAAGCTGCTTGAGTTGGCCCAGGCCGCGGGCGATCCGTGACTTCACCGTTCCCAGTGGGATTCCAAGAATCTCGGCGATTTCGTTGTAAGAGCTGTCTTCGAGATAGAACAGCGCAACGGGCGCTTGGAACTGCGCGTCCACCTGCGCCAGCAGCTCCAGAATCTTCGTCGCATCCAGCCGGTTCACCACTTCCGGAGCCACGCTCGGAATCTCGTGGACGACTTCGTCGAGTTCCAGATGGGGGAAGCGCGTGTGGCGGCGGCGCGATTCGAGGAACAGCCGGTGCAGCGTGGTGAACAGCCAGCTTTTGGCCCGCGTGCGGTCCTGCAACTGGTGTCCCTTCGTGGCCCAAACCCGGAAAGTCTCCTGGGTCAGGTCGCAGGCTTCGGTTTCTGTGCGCGTCAAGCTCAAGGCAAACCTGTAGAGCGGGCCATAGTGTTGGTCCACCAGGGCTTCGAACTCCCGGTCGCTGTGGCCTTCACCCGGATATGAGCTTTGAGCAGTCAAAATGTTCCCGGCGTTGCGCGCGCCCAACCCGGAACCGGCAATGGTGTCGAACGGGCGGCAGAGGAACAGCCAACACATTGAACCGAATCCGGCGGGAGTCAAAAAAGTTGTCGGCGCCGGGGAACCAACAGTCCGCTTCATGTCTCTCATAAGTGTGAGTGCATGGCAGCCGCAATCGAACCCGCACCAACCGCACTGCTGGGTTGAAGTCTCCTTCCCTGTGCCCATCAACACCGTGTCGCGGGACGCAGGGCGACCCCGGTGCGAGCGGGGCCTCTCGATCCGCGTCCGCTCACCCCGTGTTCCCGGGCGGAGACTCGGCTTCGGCAGGCAGATTGCGGCTGTCGCCCCCCACTCGCGCCATCGCGAGCGGCCCAGACCCATTGAACCTCACACCCAGGTCATGAAACGGACTCAACCATCGCTCCAGCCACCAGCTTTCTCCTCGCTTCACCGGGTGCGTTTGCGACGCGCGTTGCCGCACAGGCTTTCCGTCGCATGCCTGTCCGCGTGGACCAGCCTCACCACTTTCACCAGCGCCGAAGTCGTCCAACTGCCGGTTGCGGCCGACGCCTTCATCACCAGCGGGTATCCGGGGAACAACGAGGGCGGCGAAGACGCAATCCACGCCGGCACGGATGGCCCGAACGGCAGCAACGCCACGCGGCGCGCCCGCGTCGGTCGGCGAAGCGACTTGGACAGCGGCGGCTACCGCACAGCCGGCGGCCTCAGTGGAACTGTATCGCTTGTCACGTCGAACTTGCTGAGCCTGATTGATGGCTCGAACTACGTGAACTTCCACACCACGAACTACGCCGCGGGCGAAATCCACGGCCAGATCATGCGTTAACCCGACTTCCGCTACTGGGGCATTGGGCAAAATGGCAGGGGTGATTTTGC
>CAZJTM010000279.1:0-6753 GCA_964548925.1 uncultured Verrucomicrobiota bacterium
GTGCATCGGCTACCGGCAGGGAAGCAAGCGCTACGAGCATCTCCCGAACGACGTGGCGGTGCTGGCGGAATGCCAGCCGGTCTATGCCGAATTCCCCGGCTGGCGTACGCCGACGCATGCCGCGCGGACTTGGAAGCAACTGCCGGCCCGGGCCCGCGCCTATTTGAAAGCGTTGCAGGATTTGATCGGCGCGAAGATCACCATCGCCTCGGTGGGGCCGGGGCGGGAGCAGACCATCGTGATTTGAGGCGCAGCCGGAGAGACGTCCGACCGTCTCCTCGTTGGCAGAGCGCGGTCACGGAGTTGACTTCGTGTCCAAGCCGGCGGTCAACCGTTGACGCAAGCGCGTCATGTTTGCCTCGATGCGTTGCACGTAGGGGTTGGGCCCTTGAGGATACGGCTCGTTGAGGAAACGATAGACCCCGCCGAACGCGCCCTCCAGCCTCGGCTTCACAAACCCCTCCCAAAACTGGGGCGTGCGCGACAGAAGATCGGCGGCGCTGGTAAACGAGGCGACAAAGCTCCGGCTGTCGTGACTGAAGGCTGCGGCTTCCTCGAATTCCGCGTACAGCTCCGGCAGTTTCTCGATGTAATCGTCCGCCGCCATTTGCCCTAGCAAATCGGCCGTAGCCAACGCAAAGCCCACCGTTCGCTCCAGTTCATTTTGGAATGGAATTCCCGCCAAGTCCGCGTCCACGCCGGTGCAGCGGATCATGTTTTGGACCGATTGAATTTCGGCTGTCGCATAGCCCTTCTGCGCGAGAAGTTGCGCGGCGAACTCGGCGCTGCGGCGAACATGGGTGACGGTGTACTTCGCACCGGTGCCGCCGGCGTCGTCGCATCGCTTCAGATAGCCTGTGTCATGCAGCAGGATCGCCGTGATGCCCAACTCGAAGAGGCGCTGGGTCAAGGCGGGCCGGGCTGCGGCACGATGTCGGCCATGCAGCAGCCGCGCCATGCAGAGCGTGCCTTGCAGGGTGTGCTCGAAGTCGTGATAGCTGGCGTCCACCGGCAGATAATCCGCGAAGCGGCCGGTGAAACAATCAATCGCCCACCCGAAAGCGCGCGGCACAAACGAAGGATCGCCGTCGGGGAACATCGCGAGATAAGCCGCTTGGACTTCGGCTTCGACGGCGGTCGGGTCTTTGGTCGCAACCGGCGCTGACATGCGGGGCTAACTTAGGCTGGCTTGACCCCGAATGCACGCAGAATTCAGAGGCAAACCAAGCTTGGGGCACATCTCACTTTGCTGCGGCGCATGGCCCGCCTCCCCGCAGCCCGGAGGGCTGCCTCATGAATAGCCGTGGGGGAGTACCCAAGGTCGGCGTCCCCATTGGCTTCCGCCCCGGAAAGGGTCGCACGGGTTCAACTCCCCCACCGATCACCCCGTTCAGGGCCAGCGTCCATTGGGCGGCGTTCCATGGCTTGCCACCGACGGCAATGCATGGAGAACCCCTGCGGATTTCGGCTGGTTGGCGACCGTGTCCATTGCGCGCAAGACGACATTCTTCCTTTACGCCGCAACTCGGTTTGGTCTTTCATGCTCCCGCGCAGTGACGATCACATCCACCAACGCCCCGCCACATGGCTGACGCAGCCCACACTTCCACTTCTTTTCTGGGCAAGTTCCTGGTGCTGAGAGGCGCTTCGCGGGAGCTGTGGATCACCTTTGCCGTGAAGTTCCTTGGCGTCATGGCCTACAAGGTAACCGTCCTCACGCTCGCTCTGTGGCTGATGTCGGACCTGGGTTATGGCGACCAGGATGCCGGCAGTCTCGTGGCGGCATGGTCCATCTCGATGACGGTGGTCACACTGCTGGTGGGATCGCTGACCGATGCGATCGGTTTGCGCAAGACGTTTTTCCTGGGGGTCTGGATCTGCGTGGTGGCCCGCGCGGTGATGGCCTTCACGACGGTCAAATGGGTTGCGCTGCTGGCCGGGTTGTTCCCGCTGGCGGTCGGGGAGGCACTCGGGACGCCCGTCCTTGTGGCGGCGGTGCGCAAGTACTCGACCACACAGCAACGGTCCATCTCATATTCGCTGTTCTACACGATCATGAACCTCGGCTTCCTGTTTGCCGCCTTTCTCTTCGATTTCCTGCGGCAACATTTGGGCGAACAGGGGGAGCTGACGCTGCCGCTGGTGAGTTGCCGGCTGAGCACCTATCGCATGTTGTTCTTCGCGGCGTTCGTCATCGAGGTCGCCATTCTGCCGTTGCTCTGGGGCATTCGCCGAGGCGTGGAGGTTACTGATGAAGGCGTCACGGTGGCGCCGGAGACGGCCAAGTCCGCCAGTGCAAACCTCTGGCGTTCCGGCTGGCGGACAGTGAGCGACAGTGCGAGGGCCACGGCGAGACTCTTCGCCGGTTTGGTGCGACAGGCGGGATTCTATCGGCTGCTGGCGTTCTTGATGTTAATTGCTTTCCTCAAATTGATCTTCATGCAGATGGACTACGTCTTCCCGAAGTTCGGCATCCGCGAGCTGGGCGCCGGCGCTCCGGTCGGTCGTCTCCTCGCCATCAACAACCTCCTCATCGTGATCCTCGTGCCGTGCATTGGGGCGTTGACCCAACGGTTTTCCGCCTACCGCATGGTCACGCTGGGAGGCATCATCTCCGCCCTCTCGGTGTTCATCATGGCGCTGCCCGCAGCCTGGTTTCAACTGGCAGCAGCCAGTCCGCTGGGACGCTGGATCGGCCACGGCTATCTGGGACTGATCGGCGAGGTGCATCCTTACTACGTGATGATCACCCTCTTCGTGATCTTGATGTCGTTTGGCGAGGCGTTCTATTCGCCACGCGTGTATGAGTACGCGGCCGCCATTGCGCCCAAGGGGCAGGAAGCCTCGTACGCCGCGCTCTCCTACGTCCCGTTCCTTCTGGCGAAACTGCTCGTGGGCACGGTGTCGTTCCGGCTGCTGGCCAAGTACTGTCCCGAAGAGGGAGCGCGGGACTCGGGGACCATGTGGCTCGTCGTCGGCTTGATCGCGGCGGTCGCTCCCATCGGCCTGATCGCCCTCCAGCGTTTCATCCGCGTACGCGAGGCTGGGCGTGACGATTGAGGGTGTGGCGATGCCCGGGGCCGCGACCGCCAAGCCGGGCGGCGGACGGAGGCCGGAAGCGGATTTGAACGACCCACGCGTGCTGGAGGGCCAAGCGGGACCGGCGAGCTTGTCAGCCGCCAACACTTTCGCATTTTCATCCGCGAATCTTTCTCCCATGTTCATCCGCGACGAATGCTATGTCCGAAAAGACCAAACACAATTACGACGAGAGCAAGATCAAGACACTGAGTTCGCTGGAGCACATCCGCTTGCGCACGGGCATGTACATCGGGCGCATCGGCAACGGCTCGCACTATGATGACGGCTGTTACATCCTGCTCAAGGAGGTGATTGATAACGCCATTGACGAATACATCATGGGCTTCGGCAAGGAGGTGGAAATCAAGATTGACGGCAGCCGCGTGAGCGTGCGCGATTACGGGCGCGGCATTCCGCTCGGGAAGGTCGTGGACTGCGTGTCCAAGATCAACACCGGCGCGAAATACAACGACGAGGTGTTCCAGTTCAGCGTCGGCCTCAACGGCGTGGGCACGAAAGCGGTGAACGCGCTCTCCAGGGTCTTCCGCGTGCGCAGTTATCGCGAGGGCGAGTTTGCCGAAGCCCAATTCAGGGTCGGCAAGCTCAAAAAGGAAGACTCCGGCAAGACGAAAGAGCCGAACGGCACGCTCATCGAGTTCGAGCCGGACCCGGAGATCTTCAAGGACAGCGAGTTCCGCCCGGAGTTCATCGAGCGCCGCCTGCGCCACTACAGCTATTTGAACACCGGCCTGCGACTGATTTACAACGGCAAGACCTTCCAATCCCGGCACGGCCTGATGGACCTGGTGATGGAGGACCTGAATAGCGACGGCAGTGAGCCGCTGTATTCGCCCCTGCATTACGCGAGCAAGACGCTGGAGTTTTGCTTCACGCACAGCAACAGCCGCTACGGCGAAACCTTCTACTCGTTCGTCAACGGCCAGTACACCAGCGATGGCGGCACGCATCTGAGCGCGTTCCGCGAGGGATTGCTCAAGGCGGTGAACGAATTCTCGAACGGCAAGTTCGAGGGCGACGACGTGCGCGAAGCCATGGTGGGCGCGGTGGCCATCCGTCTCCAGGACCCCGTGTTCGAATCCCAGACCAAGAACAAGCTGGGCAACACGGAGATTCGCACCGACCTGGTCAACAAGGTGCGCGAGGAGTTGTTGCACTTCTTCCAACGCAACAAACAGATCGCCGAAACCATCGTTGCCAAGGTCAAGGACACGCAGGAGTTGCGGAAGGAATTGCAGAACGTGAAGAAGCTCGCTCGCGAGCGGGCCAAAGCCATCACACTACGCATCCCACAGTTGAAAGACTGCAAGAACCACTACGACAAGAAGCGCGACAAGGGCCGCGGCACGATGGTGTTCATCTGCGAAGGTCAGTCCGCCGCCGGCTCGATCACGAGCTGCCGCGACGTGAACAATCAGGCCGTGTTTGTGCTCAAGGGCAAGCCGCTCAACGTCTGGGACCTCAAGCGCGACGTCATGTACAAGAATGACGAGCTCTACAACCTCATGCAGGCGCTCAACGTCGAGGACAACACCGAAGGGTTGCGCTACGAGAAGGTCATCCTCGCCACCGACGCGGACGTGGACGGCCTGCACATCCGCAATCTGATGATCACGTATTTCTTCCGGTTCTTCGAGCAACTGGTCCACGACGGCCACGTATATGTGCTGGAGACGCCGCTGTTCCGCGTGCGCACCAAGGAGAAAACGATATACTGCTACAGCGAAGCCGAGCGCGACAACGCCGTGGCAGAACTCGGTGGCCAGCGTGCTGCCGGCGTCCCGTCGGCAGATCAAACTCCAGCAGACGGAACTTCCGGCAAGATGCCGGAAGCACGTTCGAGAAAAATTGAAATCACGCGCTTCAAGGGCCTGGGGGAGATCAGCCCGAAAGAATTCGCGCAATTCATCGGCAAGGAAATGCGGTTGAGCAAAGTGGAATACGCGCCGAAACCCGAGCACGTGCCGCTGTTGAATTTCTACATGGGCAAGAACACGCCCGAGCGGAAGGATTACATCATGGAGCGGCTGGTGGTGCCGGTGGAGGAATGAAGTTGCGCATCCTGGTGTCTCAATTCCACCAACATTTCCTTCAGTATCAATGCGGTGAAGTGCCCCATAGGTTTTTTCGGTTTCAGGATTCGCCAGCAAACGAACAGCGGCAACAGCAGTAGAAACATTATCAGCCGGAACGTCAGCAGCGTTGTGAACATGGCTGCCTCCTCACACGTTGACTCGCGCGCCGTCTGACGCCCGGTGAACCGACAACACTCGGATGAAGCGGCTCTTTCGTTTCCATGCGGTCGGATTGCGATAGCCCGGCGACAGGACCACCACGACTTTTCCGTTCTGGATCGTGTTGTATCCGTTGCGAAGCAGAAACGCCGTCATCGCCGAGTTGTCCTGCTGGACCCCGTGCCGCTGACACCACGCCGCGTAACGCGCCTGCATCGGCGCTCCCCAAACGCAGGTCCGGCCCAACGTGACCAGGCACTTCACATAAACTCCGGCGCTTCCCGCGTAGCTCTTGGCCGTCGCAAGGTCCGTGGCGAGATAAATTCCATCGCCCAGCGCGTTGCCGCCGCCCGCCATGAAACCATCGCGGCAGATGCTTCGCGCATTCGTGGCCGAGGGTGTGCCGTGGTAGGCGACGACTCGACCCCGCATCAAACGTGGTCTCGTCACTCCGTTGAACAGACGCCGCAATCGGTGGAACGCGGTTCGCCCCACTGAGCGCCCGGCAAACAGGCGGCGGTGTGACCCGCCGCCGTGCCGTGCCGGTTGCCGCCTGCGAAATCGCGGATGCGGTGGAGCGTTCCGCTGCCGCCACATTCTCGTGAATTGTCGCCAGAGTTTCATGAGCGCCACTTCCGCCATTTTCTGTTTCGTGGCCGCCGGTTCAGCGTGAACACCTTCTTGACGGTGACGGTGATCGTCTCGCGCAATCCGCCATGCCGCCTCTGCGACGTTCCGCGCGCGAGCAATTGTTCGGGACGGACGTGGCCGAAGATTACGGCAATCGCCAGCAGTCGCGCTCGCCAGCATTGATCGTGAAAATGATGCTGGAGGTGTTCCCTGTGATCGTGTGGCTGTTGATGCTGCCGCACCAAGCCAGCAGGCAACGGCCTGCCGCACCATTGGCAGCGGTGCGGTTGCGCGTTCATTCTGGCGAGAGTGCGCTGAAAGTTTCCTTCGCTCATGTAATGCCCGCGCGCCAAGTTGCCGTTCGGCAGCAGCCTGCCGTCGCAGAGATCGTGGCCGGGCTGTGCCCGCCCGCTTTTCACCACTTGGAGCAGCGCGCCGTGAGCAGTCGGGCCGAGGTAGCCGCGTGCTTTTGCCAACGGCATGGGCAATCCGGCCACCGCCTTTTTGGATTCAATTCTGTAGTCACACATAGTTTTTCCTTTCGTTTTGGTTTGGTGCAGTTGTTACTCGCCGCTCCACGAGCGGCTCAAGTCATGTCCGGCAATGATGTGGCCATCGAAAAGGTCGGGGCGATTGCGCAGGCGCGCGCTCGCTGATCCCGCGACGCTCAACGTGAACAGCCGCAAGTCTGGGCGTTTCCGCCGCACGCCGCGGCCAAGGGCGACGGCCAAATCTCCGTCGCCAGTAGCTAGCCCGACTTCCGCTACTGGGGCATTGGGCAAAATGGCAG
>CAZJTM010000280.1:0-6673 GCA_964548925.1 uncultured Verrucomicrobiota bacterium
CGGGGTGCTCCGGGCGGCGGGGGTCATTTTCTTCGCCTATATCGGCTTCGATGCGGTTTCGACGGCGGCGCAGGAGTCCAAGCGCCCCCAACGCGACATGCCGATCGGCATTCTTGCTTCCTTGGTTATTTGCACGGTGCTTTACATCGCCGTCGCGCTGGTGCTCACCGGCGTCATCAAGTACGACCAACTCAACGTGGGCGCCCCGGTGGCCGTGGCAATTGACTCGCTCGGACCCGGGGTGGCCTGGCTCCGGCCCATCATCAAGGTGGGCGCCATCGCGGGGCTTTCGTCGGTCATCTTGGTGATGATGCTGGGACAACCCCGGATCTTCTATGCCATGTCGAAGGACGGTCTCCTGCCGCCTGTGTTCAGCCGGGTTCACCCCAAGTTCCGCACGCCTTGGTTGGCAACGATACTGACCGGCTGTGTGGCCATGCTGTTGGCGGGCCTGTTCCCCATTGGCCTGCTCGGCGAGTTGGTTTCCATTGGCACCCTGCTGGCGTTTGTGATCGTGTGTGCCGGTGTGTTTGTTCTCCGCTTCACCGCTCCGGAGATTCGCCGTCCCTTCCGCACGCCGGTGTTCTGGCTGGTCTGCCCGCTGGGCGTCTTCTTCTGCGGCTGGTTGATGTACGGCCTGCCGCCGGACACTTGGGCGCGGCTGCTGGTGTGGATGGCGGTTGGCTTCGTGATCTATTTCATCTATGGCACGCGGCACAGCCGACTGGCGCGGGCTGACAGCAAGCCGGCGGATGGCAAACCCACGGCTTGAACGGGTTGGCCTCCCGTCACAGAAACAGCGGCTGAAGAGGGAGGCGAGGAGCATGGGTTGAGGAGGCGGCACAAGAGCGTGGCATCTCGATTCACCGTAAAGGAGGTAGCACGATATGATGCTCCGCTGCTGGTGCAGGTTTAAGAGCCGCACGGAGGTTGCGAAGGGAAACAAGGAACGACCCCTACTATGGTTTCCTTCAGCGACTGTGCGCGCACTGCAACCGGGTTCATAGCGTTCATCCTGGTGTTGCCGGCCCGACCGTTGGAGATGCCGCCCGAAACGGGCTAACGAGGATGGGCGTCGCCGGCATGACAATGCGAATCGGGAGGTTGATCCCACGCGGGAGCTTGACCAACTCCGATACCATCATCGGTAGGCGGCCAAGTCTTGGGCTCACAGGTCCTGAGGTCTCAAGTTGCTGGCCGGGCGACCTCATCCGGCGGGAGGTCAGCGATTCAATCGAAATGTGTTGTGTCCAGCCGTGGAGTACTGTCCTGCCTCCGCGCCGCTACGAACCGCACAAGGGGCGTGGAACCCGCCCCACCTCCCGAGTGTCATTGTTCTTGTGCTTCGTCAACGTCGTGGTGTAGTGATCGAAACTTCATTTAACGCATAGCGAATCATGAAAACGTCGTCTCTGTCCACTATAGCATTCTGTGTCACCTCAATACTGACCAGCGCTCCAGCAGCCTCGGCCGAAACCGTTATTCTCGGGAGAGCGTCAATGCCGGGCGAGCCCCCGGCGGGACTCACCAATTTGACGGTCAACGTCCCGGCGGGGAAGATGATGATTATCCGGGCATCATCGTTACCGCGAATGATCCCAGATGGGGTGAGGATTCAGTGTGGCGGAGGCATGTTTGCGCCCGACATGAATTCGGACCTCAGTACCAGATGCGGGCCACGTTACTTGGCCGGACCCTGCGTGTTCACATACGCTCCGGAAATGTTCCCCATGGAAAACTGCGTTTTCGATTACGATGTGGTGTCAGCCAACGGCATTCAAACGGAAGCAGGCACTAATATTGTGGTTGAAGTACCCGCTGGCAAACGACTGCGTTTTCTGGACGGGAGCTATCCAGTCACCCTGACGGTGACATTGACCAATGGAGCGTCTGCGAGATTCCGCGTCTCTTCTGATACGACCGATACAGCTACGGGCGTCACCCTGAGTCCGGTTGGATTTGAACTGGCAGGTCCTTTAACCGTCAGGGTCGGTGATCCGACGTTGCTTTGGAATTCCTCCTACCTCACTTACTTCTTTGCCGCCGACGTGATTCAGGCTGAGGGGCAATCCATCCAGTCTCCAGTTGGCAGCATCGTCACCGTCCAAAAGTCCGTGGATCTTGAGACGTGGTTTCCAGCCTTCATCGTCACCTCAGAAAGTGCTCCCAAAGCATTTTACCGACTGAACGTCACACGGTAGTTCATCTCCCCGCCTCGTTGTCTTCAGCGGGACATGCCACTGAACAAATCCATCTGCGGCGGCGGGGTGAGTTGCTGGAGCTTGGCGCGGTCCTGCTGGCGGCGGTTCTGGCGGACGTTGCCCTCGGGTGTCAGTTCCGATTCTTCGAGGTTGGCGAGAATGACCTTGGCGCGTTCCAGCACCTCCTTCGGCACTCCGGCCAGCCGCGCGACGTGAATGCCGTAGCTCTTGTCCGTGCCGCCTTCCACAATCTTGCGCAGGAACACGATCTGATCGTGCCACTCGCGCACGGCGACGTTGAAGTTCTTCAAGCGCGGCAAGCGCTGGGCCAGTTCGGTGAGCTCGTGGTAATGCGTCGCGAACAGCGTCTTCGCTCCGACCTGATTGTGCAGGTGTTCGACGATGCTCCAGGCGAGGCTCAACCCGTCGAACGTGCTTGTGCCGCGCCCGATTTCGTCCAGCACGATCAAGCTGCGGGGCGTGGCGTTGTTGAGGATGTTCGCCGTCTCGGTCATCTCGACCATGAACGTGCTTTGCCCGCGCGCCAGGTCATCGCTCGCGCCGATGCGGGTGAAAATGCGGTCCACCAGATCAATTCGCGCCTCCGACGCCGGAACAAAGCTGCCCGTGTGCGCCAAGAGGACAATCAGCGCGACCTGCCGGATGTAGGTGGACTTGCCCGCCATGTTCGGGCCAGTGATCAGGGTGATTTGTGGAGGAGTTGAATCGTTCAATCGCTCATTCGTTGAATCGGCCGCTTCCGGTTCAACGATGCAAGTTTGTGACGATTTGACAGCAGCCAGCGCCGTATCATTCGGCACGAATCGCTCGTCTAAAAGGTTCTGCTCCAGCACCGGATGCCGGCCCTCGCGGATGTGCAACGCACCCTCGTTGCCCACCTGTGGACGGCAGTAGTTGTGCAGTCGCGCGGTTTCGGCGAACGACGCCAGCACGTCGAGTTGCGCCAACGCGCCGGCGGTCTGCTGGATTTGCGCCAGTTGGCCGAGCGCTTCCTCACGCACGCGTTGGAACAACTCGTATTCCAGTTTCACGCTGCGTTCCTCCGCGCCAAGGATTTTGCCCTCCATCTCCTTCAACTCGGGCGTGATGTAGCGTTCGCCGTTGGCAATGGTCTGCTTGCGGACGTAATGCGCCGGCACTTTGTCCAGGTTCGCCTTCGTCACCTCGATGTAATAGCCGAAGACAGAATTAAACCGCACCTTGAGCGAGCCAATGCCAGTGGCGGCGATTTCGTCGGCTTGAAGCTTGGCGATCCAATCCTTGCCGCCACGCTGGGCGCTGCGGAGTTCATCCAACTCGGGGCTGAAGCCGTCGCGGATCATGCCGCCTTCCTTCACCGGCAATGGCGGTTCGTCCACGATGGCGCGGGAGATCAGGTCCACAAGGCCGGGGGCTTTGGTGAGTTGCGCGGTCAGTTCTTCGATCAAGGCAGGGACGCGTTCCGTCGCGCCCATATCCCCCTCTTTGAGCAAGGAGGAACTGGAACTCGTCCCCACCGAGGCGAGGATTTGCCTGATGGCAGGAATCTGCTCCAGAGCCACACGGAGCGCGACGAGGTCGCGGGCGTTGCCACTGCCGGTGGTCAGGCGACCGATGGTGCGTTCCAGATCGCGCACGCTCGTGAGCTGCGCGCGGAACTCTTCCAGCGCCGCCGGGCTTTCGATAAACGCCTGCACCGCGTCCTGCCGACGACGGATCGGCTCGACGGTCGCGAGGGGTTGCGAAAGCCAGTCGCGCAACCGCCGCGCGCCCATCGGCGTGACGGTGCGGTTCAGCACGCCGTAGAGTGAGGCATTGCGCGGCGAGTCGTGGTGCAGCGGTTCGAGAATTTCCAGATGCCGCAACGTCGTGAAATCCAGCGCGAGGAAATCCGAGCGCCGATAGAACGAAATCCGGGTGAGGTTCTTGGCATCCCGGCGGAGGTGCTGCGTGAGGTAATGCAGCGCCGCGCCCGCCGCGCCGATGGCGGCCCGGCGATCCTTCAAGCCGAAACCGTCCAGCGACGCCACCTTGAAATGATCGCGCACGGTGAACACCGCCGTATCCGGCGCGAAGGTCCAGCCATCATAGCCATTCACGATGCGGAACGCGCCGCGCAACAGATCGCGCGTCGCGGTGGCTTCATCGGGCAGAATGATTTCGGCCGGGCGCAGCCGCTCCAGTTCAGCCAGGAGGGTTGCGTCGGATTCCAGCTCCGTCGTGCGGAAATCGCCCGTGGTCAAATCCACCAAGGCAAGCCCGAGACTCTTGCCTGCCGGGCAAACGGCGGCGAGGAAGTTGTTCCGCTCCGCCACGAGCATCCGTTCGTCAAAATGCGTGCCCGGCGAGAGGATTTGCGTGACCTCGCGTTTGACGAGTTTGCCGGGCCGGGCGTCTTCGAGTTGATCGCAGATGGCGACCTTGCGTCCGGCGCGGAGGATGCGGGCGATGTAGTTGTTCGCCGCGTGAAACGGCAGGCCGCACATGGGCACGCCGTTCCGCGCCGTGAGGGCCAGGTTCAGGAGCTGCGCGCCGGTTTGCGCGTCCTCGAAGAACATCTCGTAGAAATCGCCGAGCCGAAACAGCAAGAGCGCGTCCCCGGGCAGCTCGGCTTTGATGCGGCGATACTGCGCCATCATGGGCGTGAGTTGGGTCTCGGCAGACATCGTGAGGATTGTTCAAGCTGGTCGCGCAGAGCGCAAGGAATTTGCCGGAGCGCCGCGAAGCCCAAGGGCGCGCCGCTTGTTTCAGTGAACCGCCTCCGCTAGGTTTCCCGCGTGATTGACAACGCGGCTCTGGATGACTTGCTGCAAAAGGTCTGGGACGGCGGACGCATTGCGCCCGCCGAGGCCCGGCGTTTGTTTGACTTGCCGCTGGAGGAACTCGGCGCGCTGGCGGATCGGCGACGGCAGCTCGCCAAGGCCAAAGCCTACGACGGTCGCGGCAACGCCATCGTCACGTACATCGTGGACCGCAACGTCAATTACACGAACGTCTGCAACGTCTATTGCAAATTCTGCGCGTTTTACCGCACCGAAAAGGACGCTGACGCTTACGTGATTTCGTTTGAGGAGATGGACCGCAAGATCGAGGAGACGATCGCCCAAGGCGGCACGCAGTTGCTTCTGCAAGGCGGGCATCATCCAAAGCTCACGAAGCAGTGGTATCTCGATCTGCTCACTCATATCAAGGCGAAGTTTCCGCAGATCAACATCCACGGCTTCAGCCCGAGCGAGTTCATCCACTTCCGCAAAGTCTTCGACGAGCCGCTGGAGAAACTCATCGCCGATTTCAAGGCCGCCGGGCTGGGTTCAATCCCCGGCGGGGGGGCGGAAATCCTTGTGGACCGCGTCCGCCAGCGTGTCGCGCCGCTCAAGGCCATGACGGAGGAATGGCTCGAAGTGATGGACGTGGCGCACCGGCTGGGCTTGTTCACCAGCGCCACGATGATGTTCGGCCACGTCGAAACGGTGGAGAACCGGATCGAGCATCTGGAGCGGTTGCGTGCTCAACAAGACAAGTCGCTGCAACGTGCTTCCGGCGAGCGTGCTTCCGGCGTCCCGCCGGAAGATCAAACTTCCGGCACGTCCCCAGTAGTGGGCGGGAGTGATCTGCGAACCGGAAGCGCCGCAGCGCGCTTTGGCCACTTCACCGCCTTCATTGGATGGACATTCCAACCGGAGAACACGAAGCTCCGCGCAGCGACCGTTGGCGCGCATGAATACCTCCGCACCCAGGCGCTGGCCCGCATCTACTTGGACAACTTTGCGAACGTGCAAAGTTCCTGGGTCACGCAAGGCCCGGCGATCGGGCAGATCGCGCTCAAGTTTGGTGCGAACGACCTTGGCAGCATCATGATCGAAGAAAACGTCGTCAGCCAGGCCGGCGCGGCGTTCCGCATGACCGTGGACGACATGCACCGGCTGATCAAAGACCTCGGCTACGAACCGCGCCAGCGGGACAATTGGTATCGGTTGGTCGGCTAACCCGCATATTTCACAGGCCGCCCGGTCACATCGCACGCCCTTCGCGCGCAGCGGGGGCTTCCAACCTGCTACATCTCCGACTTCCAGTCGGCAAGGTGTTGCCGCTGCGCCGGCGGGCGGCAGGTGGGGAACCCGCGATACTGCAGGTTGGAATCTTGCGCTGGTACGCCCGGGAAGGCGAGGGGATAGAGCAGTTGGAAGTCTGCTCCCTTGCGGTATCGAACCGTGACTGCGTCGCGGCAACACGGAGTGGAAAACAACGGAACGAGAACGACCAGTCCGCAACCCAGACGGCCCGTGTGCGCCGTCGCCGTGAACGCGATTCGGTCGGCCTGTACGGGCGAGCCTGCTGGCGAAGGGCGAAGCCCTTTAACACGGGCGAGCGGCGAGCAGCCGAATCGCCTGACAACCGGGCGGCCCCCAGACGGCGCGCCGCTGGGTGGAGACGGAATGGTCGGAAGTCCTCCCGCGAGGATCAGGGAGACC
>CAZJTM010000281.1:0-6568 GCA_964548925.1 uncultured Verrucomicrobiota bacterium
AAGGGATGCGATGCGCTGGTTTTCGAAGGAGCTTCGCCGCCCAGATCGGTGATCGGCAGCCAGAAACTCGGAGACAGCCCATACGAGCCGACCGCGTCCACGAGCACACGCACCCGCACGCCTCGCCGTTGTGCACTGGCCAAGCCATCCCGGAAACGGCGGCCCAAGTCGTCGGGGCTGAAGATGTAGGTTTCGAGGCAGACGCTGTGCCGCGCCTCGTTAATGGCGGTGAGCATGGCTGGAAAAGCTTCACTGCCGTTGCGCAGCCACACGCGAGATGAACCCAAGCCGTCCGCCATGCGCGGAAGTGTACGCGACCCAGTCGGGTTTGCAACGCCGGCGCTTGCGAGGTTGTGGCCAGCCTCGACGATGCGGGCCTCTTCCGTGGAAACCATGCGCCGACACAAATGGCCCCATGAATTCAGAGCGTTCAAGGATTCGATCCCAGCCATCCTTGGGCGAGTTGAATATCCGAGTGTTCACTTGGCCCATGGTGAAATCCTTCGCCCGAACGTCTGCAATCTGGGCTTTTGCGAGAATCCTGGCGTAGCGGCGTCTCAGCAGAGCGCCGCCATCTTCCTCCTTCGTGAGTTTGGGTCGCTCTGCTGAGACGCCGCTACGCTCCAAGAGTTCAAAGCGCGAATCCTCCCGGGAGTTCACCCCATGAACTGCCACACAAATTCAAAGCGTCCAAGGATTTCTCCCCCATTTCTGAACGCTTTGAATCCGTGGAGGCGTGGTAGGTTTTGCGGTTCAAGGCGCGAGTTTTCGTTTCGAGAAACTCTCTCCCGGAAAAACGAAAACTTGGCGGGATGCGTCTTTACCGCCCCAACACGGGCTCAGGGGAATGATTGGCCACGGCTTGACCTGCATCAAAGCAGCCTACCCGCGCCCCGGCTACCTTGGCCGCGTCATGAACAACAACATTGTCACGTTGGACGTTCGCGCCGACATCCGTGCGGGACGTCAACCCTGTTCCAGCATCATGGGCGCCGTGGCAGGGCTGCAGGACGGCGAATCGCTGCGGCTGCTTGCGCCGTTTGCGCCCAAGCCGCTCTTCGAGCTTCTCGGCCAGCAAGGCTTCGCGCACAGCGCGCGGGAGATTGGCGACGGCGATTGGGAGGTGCTCTTCTTCCGCGATGCCGAGCAGGCTCGCGTGGCGGCGCAGACCTCCGCCTCCCAATCGTCCGCCGCCTGCGGTTGCAGTTGTGGTGCGCCGGAAGAAATCGAGGTGGATGCCCGCGGGCTCGAACCGCCGCAGCCGATGATGCGCGTTCTTGAAGCGCTCGAAGGGTTGCCCGCCGCGACCAAGCTGCGTGCGCGCACCGATCGTCGTCCGATGCATCTCTATCCGCTGCTTGAAGCCCGTGGGTTCGTGGGCGAGAGCGAGGAACAAACCGATGGAAGTGTTGTCACCATCATTCGCCGCCGCTGATGGAAGCCGCCAACGTGAGTTGGCGGATGTGGCAAAAGTGAGTGCGGTCCGCGGTTTCACAACCGCGGCTACGAAGAATTCCGCGCCGGCCACGGCGAACGCGCCGTCCATTGCGCTGCCGCTGGCATTTGTCCTGACCGGGATTGTCACGCTGCTGGTGGGCGTGGTCTGGCTGGCATTCCGGCCGGAGACACTCGCCACTTACCACTACAACCAATACGTCATCGCGCTGACGCACTTGTTCGTGTTGGGATGGGCAGGCACGACGGTGATGGGCGCGGTGTATCAGCTTGTGCCCGTGGCGTTGGAGACGAAGCTTCACAGCGAACGGTTGGCGATGCTGCACTACTTGATTCATGTCGTCGGCTTCATCGGCATGGTATGGATGTTCTGGTGCTGGGACATGAAGCAGGTTGGGCACTACGGTTCGGCGCTGGCGGTCGGCGTCGGTCTGTTCGCCTATAACATCGGACGCACGCTGCTCCGCGTGCCGCGCTGGAATGTCATTGCCACGGCGGTCGCCTCGGCGGTGTTTTGGTTGGGGAGCGCGGTCTTCGCCGGACTGTGCGTGGCCGCCGCGAAATGCACTTACGAATCTGCGGAAACCCTCCCCGCCACCAGCTTCTTGGGAGCAATGATCCATGCGTTGCAGAACACGGCGAACTACGTCAAGCGCTTCGATCAAATCAGCGTTATGCACGCGCACGCGCATCTGGGTGTGGTGGGATTCTTTCTGATGCTGATCGTCGGCGTCTCGTTCCGGCTCGTCCCGATGTTTACGCTGAGCGAACTGCAAAGCCCGCGCCGCGCTGCGGCGTCGGTGTGGCTGCTGAACATTGGTTTGGCAGGGACTTTCGTCACCGTGCTGTTGCGCAGCCCGTGGAAGTTGGCGTTCGCGCTGTTGATGCTGGGCGCATTGGCGCTCTACGGCTGGGAAGTGCGCGCCATGCTTCGCGCCCGCAAACGCCAGACGCTCGACTGGGGCGTGCGGCAGTTTCTGACCGCAGTGGGATTGCTCATACCGCTGGGCGCGCTGGCGCTCGTTCTGAGTTGGCACGTCCTGCCGCTGACAGCACTGACCGGTCAACTGGAAAACCTGTACGGCGTGTTGGGTGTGTTGGGCGTCGTGACCCTCGCCATTCTTGGGATGCTGCACAAAATCCTGCCATTCCTCGTCTGGTATGGCCGCTACAGCCGGGAGGTTGGGAAGCATCGCGTGCCGTCGTTCAGCGAACTTTACTCGGCGCGCCTGCAAGAGGCGGCTTACTGGCTCTACGTCACCGGCCTGATCGGGTTGAGCGTCGGCATTGTTCGGGCCAACAACGCGGGGGTGCGGGCGGGCAGTCTCATCTTGACCGCCAGCGTTGCATTGCTGGTCTGCAACACAGGCCGAATCCTGTCTCACCTCTGGCATCCCCGGCTTGAACCGCTGGCGAAGCCCGCAACGAAAGCGGCCAAGACAACTTTCCCATGAACACGATTCAACTCGACGAAGCTACCGTCCTCGACACGCTCAAGCAGGTTATTGACCCGGAACTTGACTGCAACATTGTGGACCTCGGCTTGGTTTACAGCGTCGAGATCAATGGCGCCCACGTGAAGGTTACGATGACACTGACCACACCCGGCTGCCCGATGCATGAGAGCATTGCCGCCGGCGTGCAACACGCCGTACTGGCGTTGGACGGCGTCGAGCAGGTGGACGTGGAAGTTGTCTGGGATCCACCCTGGCATCCGGCGATGATGACGCGCGAGGGGCAGGAGCAGTTGAACCAGCGCCGCGCCTTGTAGCCGCCGCCGTGAGGCGGCGGAGTTTGCTCCGCCAGCCCGCGAACTCACGTTCACGGCTACGATTTTCCAAGCACCCGTCCGCTTTGCTCCGCCAGGCGCGCGAACATCTGTGCCTTGACCGAGAGCTGCGGGTCTTCGTCGAGTTGCTTCACCGTTTGGGGCAGTCGGTGCGACCAGTTGGCGGTGGAAGTTGAGCCCGGCGTGTTGAAGCGTTCGGCCTGGCCGAACACGTCCGTGATTTGAAACACGGCCAGCCAAGAGTTGGATTCCATGACGGTGCGGGTGAACGCCTCATGCAGGTGAGGGCTGAATTCGCGCGGCGGTTCTTCCTCCTTCAAGCCGGCGAAGTCCATCATCCGGCGAAGCTCCAGCCGATTGTGTTCAACGTCGTGCCCCGCGTCAATGTTCGCCCAGCATTCGGCCCACATCGCCGCCAGCGGTGTATGATCGTGCGTCGCGGGCTGCGCGAGCGAGAGACGCGGATAGCGTTTCGGATCGGCGTAGCGGCCGTCCGGCTCACGGAAGAGCATCGGGATGCGAAAGCCGGGAATCCCCAGCTTCAAAAGCGTCGGCGGAACGTAGTCCGGCACGACGCCAAGGTCTTCGGCGATGACCGTGGTTTCGCCCGAGGCTTCGAGCACCATGCGGAGGATTTCCTCGCCTTGCGCTTGGTTGGCGGCTTTGTGCTCCGGTGTGTCGTCGGGGAATTGTTTGAAGCCCGGAAGGCGACCCCCGGTTTTCGCGGCGGCTTCTTCTTCCGTCAATGGGAGGAATTCGGCGTTCCGGTCGGGCGTCCACGGGAATGAGTAGATGCGGAAGAAGCCGAGGACGTGGTCAATGCGGTAAAGGTGGAAGACCTTCTGGATGTTGCCGACGCGCACGCGCCACCAATCGAAGTTGTGCCGGCGCAACTCGTCCCAACGATAGTTCGGGATTCCCCAGTTTTGTCCCCACTTCACCGTGAACGGGTCCGCTTTGAAGGTCCGCTCCGGCGGCGCGCCGCCACTCCAATCGAGATCGAAGATGCCGCGGTTGGCCCAAACGTCCGCGCTGTAGCGGCCCACGCCGAATGGGATGTCGCCCATGAGATAGACCTGCTTTGATGCAGCGTAAGCCTTGACCGCCTGCCATTGGCTGAAGGCGAGCCACTGCACGTAGGCAAAGAAAAGCTGGCGCTGCATCAACTCGTCTCGGCGACGCTCGGGCAGCGAAAGCAACCAAGTGCGCGCCCGGCGCGGGCCACGATGCTCGGGTTGCCAGCGATCCCACGTGGGCGAATTGCCGTTTTCTTCCATCAGCACGCGGAAGAGCGTGTAGTCGGAGAGCCACTCGGCGTTCTCCAGCATGAACGCGCGGAACTCGAGCGCGCGTCGGGACTCGCGATTGAAATGCTGGGTCAGAAAGTTCGCGAAAGCGGCCTCCAGCAGCTTTCGCTTCAGCGCCTTGACCTTCGGGTAATTCACCGGGCCGGTGGCCAACTCAGCGAGCAGGCGTGGTTTGGCGATTTCGTCGAACGTCGCTGTGGGCAGGTCGGGGACGTGCTTGGGCGAAACGGCCAGCGTCGAGGGTTCAATCGCCAGCGAACTGATGGCATTGTAAGGCGAGTTGTCGTCGCTGGTCTCGTTGATGGGCAGCGTCTGGAAAACCGAGAGCCGGTGGCGATGACACCAGTCCACCATCTGGCGGACTCCTTCCGTGTCACCGATGCCCAGGTCTTCCTCGGTGCGGATGGCGAAGACCGGTTCGAGGATACCGGCCAGCGGTTGGGCGGGGCTGAGTTTCATAAGTTGCTTGGGCGGAGCGTGGCACAACGGAGGATGAAGATCAAAGCCTGAACAGTCTTGACCAAGTGGAAGGACCGGTGTCGCCGCCCGGCGTTGGCCACGAGCCGCGGCGTGGATCGCGCCGGCCCGCACCGCAAGCTTGCTTCAGCCGCGGGTCCCGCGCATCGTTGCGGCGCGATGATGATCCACGTGGGCGCTTCTCCGGGGACGTTGCCGGTGGCTGGTGCAAGGCCGCTGGCCGTGGCCGCCGCGCACAAAATGCAAGGCACAACGAATTGCCGTCGAGCATCAATCGTCCGTGCGCCGGCGTTACCGGAGCGACAACACAACTGGGTTTCAGCGGATGCGAGGTCAGTGCCCTGCTCCGAGGATGAGGGCGGCTTGGCCGTGTCCATTCCGGTGGAATCCACCCTCGCTCTGCCCGCGAACCACGATTTGTGGCTGGACCATTCTGTGTTGCAACTGCAACACGTAATTGTCCATTGGATTTGGGGGGACAAAGGGCGGAGGTCTTTCCATGCGCCTGGGCACGGCTTAGAGTCGGCAGCCATTCTTAACCGATGAGCACCCAACTCCAGCCGCCGGAAAACGAAACGACGCTGGCGGATGTGAAGCAACTCGGCATGTGGGCCGCCATCGGCAGCCTCAGCTACGTGTTCTGGGTCGTGGGGGGCATGGAAATGATCGAGCGCCTGGCCTTCTATGGCGTCCGCTCGGTAGCGACGATTTACGCGACACGACCGGCGTCGGAGCACGGCCTCGGCGTGACGATGGCCACGTTTGGCTGGTTGCTGATGTGCTGGAATCTGGCGCAGTCGCTCATCCCCATCTTCACCGGCGGTCTCTCGGATCGTTACGGCTACAAGCTGACCATCGCCCTCTCGACCGGGGTCAAGTGCCTGGGCTACCTCGTCATGGCCTGGTTTCATAGCTACTGGGGTTTCTTTGTCGGCGCCATGTTCCTGGCGGTTGGCACGGCGATCTTCAAGCCGGGCATCCAAGCCACCCTCATCCGGGCGACCCACCGGCGGAACAGCTCCATGGCCTGGGGAATCTTCTACCAAACGGTCAACATCGGCGGTTGGATCGGGCCGCTCATCGCGCTGCACATGCGCACACGGATCGGCTGGACCTATGTCTTCTACACGAACGCGGCGTTCATCTGCCTGAATTTCCTGCTGCTGCTCACGTATCGGGAGCCGGGCCGGGAGGAACGACTCGCCCGCCGGCAACGCGTCCGCGAAGGCCGGGAGAAACAGGCAAACCTCGCCCTCGAATCATTGCGGGAACTGCGCAAGCCGCATCTGGCCCTTTACCTCCTCATCTTCTCCGTCTGGTGGCTGATGTTTCCGATGATCTGGGACGTGCTGCCGAAGTACATCGAGGATTGGGTGGATACCGCACCGATGGTGCGATTCCTCTTCGGTCCGGACGGCACGCGGAATGGCGTGTGGCAGTTCTTGCTGGGGATGGACGAAGGCGGCCTCACGATCCAGCCCGAGGGCATCGTGAACATCAACGCCGGGATGATCATGATCACCAGTTTCGTCTACGCCGG
>CAZJTM010000282.1:0-6535 GCA_964548925.1 uncultured Verrucomicrobiota bacterium
TGAAAACTACACGACAGGGATTCAAAAAAGGGCTGCTCCCGGTCTGGGGATTGTGGTAAACAACCGCCTGCCATGCTGAAATCTGGAATCCTCAATCCGCACGTGCTCTCGCTCCTCGCGCGCGTGCGCCACACCAACACCCTGGTCATCGCCGACCGCGGCTTTCCGTTCTGGCCGCAGCTCGAAACCGTGGACCTCTCGCTGGTGGACGACGTGCCCACCGTGCTCGACGTGCTGAAGGCCCTGCGGCCGAACTTCATCGTCGGCAAGGCCTGGATGGCGCGGGAATTCAAACGCGAGAACCCCGCCGCCACGCAGGCGAAGTTCGCCGCCGCGCTGGACCGCGTGCCGCTGGTCTTCGAGCCGCACGTGGCCTTCAAGCGGCGCGTTCCGCAGGCCATCGGCCTCATTCGCACCGGCGACACGACGCAATACGCCAACGTGATTCTGGAATCGGCTTGAGCCGGGTCGCTGGCGTGGGACCGGCCTCCAGCCGGTTTCAATTCTTCACCGCTCGCTCCTCATTCGGGGATCATGTCTTGAGCCGTATCCATTCAGTCAGCAGACACGCCCGCCTTCACCCCGGCCCTCTCCCCCCGGGAGAGGGAGAACATGTTGCGACGCTGGAGAGGCTCACTGTTCAGCGACTCTTACCAGCGCGCTCACGGCCACCCCCTCTCTCCGAGGGAGAGGGCCGGGGTGAAGGCGGGCGTGGATCCCATCCGCATGGACACGGCTGAAGTTTGAGACAGGCTGGAAGCCTGTCCTACGCGGCAAACTCGCGCCCATCTCACTCCTCGCCGTCGAAGTAGTCCAGCGATTCCGAGCGGATCAACCGGCGCTCGGGCGACCGGACCATCCACTTGCCACTGTCCGGGTAATGGCAGGACTCCCCGATGGGATTGTCCGCCACGACATAGAGGATGAGGTCTTCCGCGCTGTTGTTGCTGAGTTGATGCGCCTCGCCAGGTTGGAACAGGAAGGCGTCGCCCGGCTCGATGGGCGTGGTGCCCTCCTCGTGACGGACCAGCCCCCGCCCCGAAATCACGTGGTAGAACTCCCACTGCGCGCTGTGCGAGTGATACGGGTAGGCGATCTTGCCGGGCGGGATGCGCAGAATCTCCACGTCGAACGGGTGGCGCTCCTTCAGGTCGGTGGACTGCGGTTTGCGCCCCAACTCTTCGGAAACCTCCTTCCCGGCGATGGCGAATTTCCCCTTGGGAGAAGACCAGTGAATCTCGGTGATGTTGTTGGTGTTGATCTTGCGCATTCTTGGTTTGCGGGCTGGAGGGCGTCTCGCGGGACTGACACTCTCGACGAGATTTCGCCAATCCGATTCAGCACGCCCCTTCCCGGGCGGAGGGTTCACTTCTTCGTCGGCGTGGGAATCTTGATCGTCTCACCCAGCCGCAGCTTGGTAAAATCCACGTCCGGATTCGCGGCGACAATCGCGCTGACGGAAACATCATATTGCAACGCCAGGCCGATGAGGCTGTCGCGCTCGCGATAGGCGTGGTTGCGCATGGGCGTGGGCGGCTCGGGCGGCTCGGGCGGCAATTCCTGTCCCAAGGCAAGGGCGTTGGCCTTGAGCTGCTCCAATTCGATCCGCTTCAACTCGATCTGCTTCTGCTCTTCCGTCAGGCTCGCGTCCTTGCGGATGCGCTGTTGCTCTTCCAAAACAACCTGCCGGATTTCGTAGAGGGCATCGGTGGCCTGCGGCTCACCCGCCTGGCGGGCCTCGGCATAGGCCGCGCGGTACTGAGCGTCGCGCAGGCGTTCGTATTCGGCGTAGCGCTTCTCCCCAAGGGCGAGTTTGACGGCGGCTTCGCGTTGTTGTTCCAGCCCGGCGCGGCGTGCGGCCGTGGCGGCATCTGTCGCGTCGCCCAGCAGAGCGAGTTGCTGGTCGTAGGTGTCGCGGGCCCGAAACAAGGCGCGGAATTCGTCCGGAGTGACATTGAAAAACTGGAGCTGGGCCAGTTCGCCGCGCAGGGCCGAAGCATTTGCCGAGAAACGCAGGAGGAATTCCTCGACCTGCAACGGCGTAAGCACGCGGGCGAGGTCTTCGCGCGTCTGCTGGCGGAGCTTTGCCAACTCCACCGGGTCGGGCTCCAATCCCTCTTTGCGCCGGGCTTCCACGTAGGCCGCGATGCGGTCCTGCGAGTAGCTGCTGATCTCCTGTAAGGCGTGTTTGACTTCGTCCGAAAGCACCCCGAGCACGGGGCCGTCGAGGTTCACCCCGGGGCGGGAAGGACGCGGCAGGCTGACCTGGTCGCCAGTTTCCCACTGCGGACCGAGCAATCCGGCCAGCAAGGCGCGGCGCTCCGCATCGAGTTCTTGAATCTTGTTGGTGGCAGTCGCGAGCACTTCGGCATCCGGGACAGCCCGCCACCATTGCTGGTCGGGGGTGATCACTTCCGTCGCCCGGCGCCGCGCGTACAGCGCATTGACGTCCGCGATGATGATGTCGCGGATCGTTTGCTCGGGACAATTGATCGCCCGGAGGTTGGCGATGAACGTGGCGTAGTCATTGGATTCCAGTTCGCTCCAGGAAAAGAACTGGCGGCGGAACACCACGTTGGTCTTCACTTGGACGGCGGCGTTGGTCGCGGTGGCGGCGGCGGCAAGTTGCGCCCTCGCGCCGGCCCGGAGGTCCGCGCGCGTGGACCACCAGCCAACGGCCAGCAGGAGGTTGGCGACCAGCGACAGGATCAACAGCACGCGCCCGCGCATCGGATTCTTCCGGGCAATGACTGCCACAGTGGAGGAAAAAACGCAATGCGCGAAAAGTTGCGATGCGTTGTGGCATTCGCGGCAGGGCGCCGAAGCGAGACCTGCGGCCCACATCCCGGGGCTGCTTCACCGGCTTGCAGCATCAACGAGTTCCGACAGTGCCGCAGCGCCAGCATGCCTCGCGGCCCACACCCGTCTTGCAAATTCCCCTGCTGGTGAGCAGCCTCACATCTGCGAGCGGCGGCTGCCAGCGGCTGGTGACGGCCAAGTCCTACGAGCTCAACCGGCTGGCGAGCCTTCCCTCTTCCAACTCCGAGCTCCTCTCTCCCGTCCCCTTTGCCGACCTCCACAATAACGCCAACCAGCGCGTCAGCAATCCTCATTGTGGACCAGATAGGGCGCCGGGTGAGGCCACCCAGCTTACCACCGGGTGGTTTTGTGCGGTTGTAGGCCGGGTGCCCTCAGCCAGCGGAGCTGGATACTGCCATAATGAGAATTGCTGCCCGCGGGTGCGTCGCGCTTGCCGATGGCAGCTTCTGGCTGTATGAATACGACAAACTCGGCCAAGTGAAGAGCGGCAAGAAATACTGGAGCGACTGGACCCCCGTGGCGGGTCAGCAGTTCGAATACGGCTTCGACGACATCGGCAACCGCACCGGCACCAAGGTCGGCGGCGACGCCAGCGGGGCGAACCTGCGCTCCGCCAGCTACACCGCGAACAAGCTCAACCAATACAGCAGCCGCACCGTGCCCGGATACGTGGATGTGACCGGCGTGGCCCTGGCCGGCAGCACGGTGACGGTCAACGGCCCCACGCCACCTGTGTATCGTCGCACCGAGTACTTCCGCAAGGAACTCACTGCGGCGAATACGAGTCTGCCCGTATGGCAGAGCGTGAGCGTAGCCGCCACCGGCGAAACCACCGTGAACGGCAACGTCTTCGTGCCGCAAACGCCAGAGAGCTACACCTACGACCTGGACGGCAACGTGACCGCCGACGGTCGCTGGACCTACACATGGGACGCCGAGAACCGTCTGGTCAAGATGGTTAAGAACAGCCCGACGATTGATCTGGCCACCGCGCCCACTGGAGCCTCGTTTCAGAAGCTGGGCTTCGTGTATGACGCACTGGGACGCCGGATCGCCAAGAGCTATTACACCCTCAGCACCGACACCACGCCGTTCCTGACCTATCGGTTCCTCTACGACGGTTGGAACTTGCTGGCCATCGTCAATGCTCAATCCTCCCTCCTCGCCTCTTTCACCTGGGGCAGTGACCTTTCCGGCAGTCTGCAAGGCGCCGGCGGCGTGGGCGGTCTCCTCATCACGAGAGATGCGGCCCTCGGCACGGTGAACTGTGCCGGGTACGACGGCAACGGGAATGTGATGGCCCTGGTGAACGCGGCGGACGGGAAGGTGAACGCCCAATACGAGTACGGCCCCTTCGGGGAAGTCCTCCGCGCCACCGGCCCCATGGCCAGGGCCAACCCCTTCCGGTTCTCGACCAAATACCAAGATGATGAAAGCGACCTGCTTTACTATGGATACAGGTATTACAATGCGAGCACCGGGAGGTGGCCAAACAGAGACCCCATCGGCGAGTTGGGCGCGATCAACCTTTACGGCTTCGTACACAATAACCCGATAAACACAGTTGACCTTCATGGTTTGTCTGCCCTTGGCGACGCGTGGGAAGCCTTGAAGTGGCTATACAAAGGGCCTTGCGGCGCAGCGGTCGGCGGTATTGCATCGAAAATCTACTTCAAGAGCCAAGCGGACACCCGCTACGCGCACTGCATGGTGAGCTGCAAAATCGGCAAGTGGTGCGGTAAGGACACTGCGGCCGCGGCTGGTGTTGCGAAAGAGTTCTACGACTTAATCACGTGCGCCTATCAAGGGCTGCGGACGGGCAAGTGGGACTCGCCACAGTGTTACAGTGCTTTCCAACCGAGTGATTTCAAAGATAACGCTCAGGGAATCAACTGCCCCAAGGACAAGAATTGCCAAGACCAATGCAAGGATCTCAAAGGAGCACCGGAGGCAGATCCTGGACCGTTCTACAAGATCAACGAGAAGGATGTCACGATCATCATTTTCTAGTTGGCTCGCCGCAGCGTTGGTGAGCGTGGCCACGCCGTTGGTCTGTTCAGCGGGCCAATTGGAGCAGGCTAATTTGGTGCTGGCCACCGGATTGACGAACACCTTGGAGTTTGTGTTCGTTCAAGGCGGCGAGTTCTTGATGGGATGCCCTCCCAAACCGCTTAAACCTTGGCAGTCGAGCGACACTGCCACCCCTGAGCACAAAGTTTTCGTTTCCCCGTTCCTGCTCGGGAAATTCCCGGTAACCGTAGCACAATTCTGTGAGTATCTGAACAAGTCACACCACGCGCCGCCGACAGTGAACTCGGCAGTGTTCTTGAAGCATGTTGAATTGCGCAACGGCGCTTACTCTCCGGCGGCATCGAAGGACTCGCACCCAATCGTTGTGAGTTTCAAGGATGCGGAGGGATATTGCACGTGGCTCTCGGAGTTCGCGGGGAGGAAATGCCGCCTTCCCACCGAAGCAGAATGGGAATTCGCTGCCAAAGGTGGGAAGAAAAACAGGACTTACCCGTGGGGAGAAGAGGTCAAAGAAACTCGTCCCAATCCTCTGAACCAGCCGATTGGAGCTCATCCAGAGTTGGCGACGCCTGACGGAATCTTTGACTTAAACGGGCCCGTTTACCAGTGGTGCAAGGACATCTACAACGACAGTTTTTACTCGATGTCACCCTACAAAGACCCGGTTTGCAGGCAAGGAAGCGGACGGCGTGTGATAAGAGGCGGCCCGATGTTCCGAGTGTTCGGGAAAAGCGTGTTCGATGAGAGGCTCTACCTTGCTCCGACGTGGAGACGTTTTCAGTCCGACGAAAGCGGGGCGGCAAACATTGGTTTTCGAGTCGTGGTTCAACCCTGACCGCAGCGCGGCTGTCCCGCACAAACGGTGAGAAGGATCGTGCGCCGCTCAGGCCGCGCCGGGGTTGGTCGGCCACCCGCGCGTGTGCCACAGCCCTTGCGTTCCTCCGTCGCTGCGGAGTGCATGGCGTCCAGTCCCAGAGCGTGCGCCCTGTTTGCCCCCGCACCCTCTGGGCCTGGCCGCTCCTTCGCGCCGTCGTCAGCACCGCTCGCGGTGACCGCGCTCGCTAGGGCTGCTAGGCACTGGCGGCCCATGCTTCCCCCCGCCAGCGCTCCCTGTCACTCGCCGTGCTGCCCCCAGGCCCAAAGGCACGGCTCGCGCCAGTCCGCGCACGTGGCGCACCGACGGCGGGCCACCCTGTTTGGAAAGGGGTCAGTCAATAGTAACGTAGTATTTGCGGGTGGTTTGAGCAGGCGGTAGTGGGAAACGTGTGGTATGCGGGTGAGTGGGCGGTGGTCTTTGGTGTAGCGGCGGCTCGGGAGAGCGCCGCACTTTTGAATTGGGAAGGCGTAATGAACGGCGTGGGCGGCGGTTTTGCCTTTGCTCCCTCCGCCTGACAGTTTCCCAGCGACGTGGGTGTCGCAGCCACGGCGGAGGGCAGGCCTGCGGGTTGGGGCCGCCCATTGACATGGGCGGCTTCGTGGAAGGGTGGACGTGGCGTTGGTCCGCGAAGTTTTCGACTGCGGCAGCTCTCTGCCGCTCTGCGAGGTTTCGGTTGCGGAAAGCTCCAGGGAGCTGACGCGGGGCGGGGCGCTCTGTCGCCGTGGTTGCAGAAGTGCGGGGAGAAGTCGGTTGGGTGTGCGAAATATGAAAGTAAAGGGGTCAGTTAATAGTAATGAGTATTGACAT
>CAZJTM010000283.1:0-6357 GCA_964548925.1 uncultured Verrucomicrobiota bacterium
CAGGATGTGGTCCACGCCGGCAAACAAATCGGGGATGCGTGGATCGAGAAAACCGTGGGTATCGGAGAGGACGCCGAGTTTCATGGGGGGTGATTTGCGAAACGTGAAACGTGGAATCGTCTGGATCGTGGATCCCGATTCAGGTTTTCATGTTTCACGCTTTCGCCTCTTCCGGTGCTTCCTCCGGTTCGGCTTCCGGTTCGTCAGCCCGCGCGCCCGCCTCCTTCTCCACGGGTGATTCTGCGGGTTGGAACAACTTCACCGTGCCGACAAACAGGGCGGTGAACAGCCCGCCGCTGAGCAGCGTGTTGCGGAAGAACTCCCACGTCGAGGGATAGCCGGGCAGGCCGGTCGTCAGCGCCTGAATCCACCCGGCCAGGGTCTTGGCGTAACCCGCATCAAAGAGCCAGGACGCGGTGTTGGTCACAAAGTAAAACAGAATCGCCCCGAGCAGGCCGCCGCCCAGCAGCTTGAACCAGGACATGGACGGCTTGAACCAGCGGCCCAACGCCACGATGCCCGCGAAGGCCAACAGGGTCACCAGCATGTAGCCATTGAAGACCGGCCGGTCGTAGTAGAAGAGATTCAGCAACACGTCAGTGAGCGTCAGCGTGCCCAGCGGCAGCCACCACGCCATGCCCCGCGAGAAGTACACGCCGCCACAAAACGCCAGCGCGTACGCGGCGGTCAGCCCCGGCGGCAAGAGGCCCGGGATTCGCGACAACGCGAACACGGCCATCAGCACCAACGGCAAAACCAGTTTTCCTTTCACCAACGCCCATCATACGCGGGCCCGAACGCTTGACAAGATTGGGGTGAGCATTCCGCGAAGGATGGGCGCATCACAGTTCCTTGAGGAGTTGTGGGCGGTGTGCGGAAGGAGGAGGTGCCGGCATTCGTTGCGCCGGAAAGTTTCGAGGACAGGAGGGCTTCGTCGCCCACCGTGCTCCAGAATTGCCCAGTCCGCTTGAAGCGGCCCCGGCCTTGCTGACAGGTTTGCACGGGGACGCTGGCGATCGGTCCGTCGGCCCGTTGCGCCGCGCGGCAGTCCATCCGGGGCTGGTGTTCGTGGAAGTAGCTGCCTCTTTGGCCACGGCGTCCCGAGCAGGGCCCGCCGGCAAGCCGGCCAGGGTTTCGTCCAGTTGCCGGATCACCTTCACGGCGCACTCGTGCTTGAGGTGGCGCACCAGCGGTTTGAGCGACGCCTTGAATTGCGCTTGGTCCTGGCCACCCCAAACGCACGGACCGGCATCGTCACAAAGGCGGGGACAAATCTTATTTTGCCAGTGTTTGGAATCCTGAACTACACTCTCCCCGTGCCCGCGGAACATTTGAACGAACCCATCAGCCAGTTTGCGAGCGCGGATTTCACCGCGCTGGCGCAGGACCTGACGGTGGCCGAAGCGTTCACCCACATCCGGGAGCGAGGCGTGGCGCAACAGGTGATCTACTTCTACGTGGTGGATGCGGAACAACGGCTGGTTGGCGTGGTACCCACGCGGCGGTTTTTGTTATCCCCGCCCGAAGCCCGCCTGCGTGACATCATGATTGCCCGCGTCGTGACCATTCCCGAAACCGCGACGGTGCTCGAGGCGTGCGAGATGTTTCTGATGCACAAGTTTCTCGCATTTCCCGTCGTCAACGCGGAGCGCCGGATGGTTGGAGTGATCAATGTGGGCATGTTCACCGAGGAAGCGTTGGGCGTCTCGGAACAGGCCCATCGGGACGAAGTCTTCGAGCGCATCGGTTTCCGTGTCTCCGAGGTGCAGGATGCCTCGCCCACCCGGGCTTTCCGTCATCGGTTCCCGTGGCTGACGGCGACCTTGTGCGGCGGGATTTGCTGCGCGATGCTTGCGGGCCTTTATGAGACGACGCTGGCCACGAGCCTCGTGCTCGCGTTTTTTCTGACGCTTGTGTTGGGCCTGAGCGAGAGCGTGAACGCTCAATCGGTGACGGTCACGGTGGAAACATTGCGCGGCCGGACGCCGAACCGGGTGTGGCTGGCGCGGGCGCTGCGCCAGGAATTCGTGACGGCGCTGATGCTGGGGGGCGCGTGCGGCAGCGTGGTGGGATTGGTGGCGTGGCTGTGGCGCGGGCAAGGAGCGGCGGCGCTGGTGATCGGCGGGAGCATTGCCCTGTCCATGGTGATGGCCTGCCTCATCGGCCTGACTGTCCCGGCAGTATTGCACCGGTTCAAGCTCGACCCCCGCATCGCCGCCGGCCCGGTGAGCCTGGCGCTGACGGACATTTTCACGCTGCTGATCTACTTCACTGTGGCTTCTGTTGTGCTCTGAAACGAATTCCTCCCCACCGGCATGGCCAAGCGGGTTTGCTGACGCTACTTCGCCTCGAACCTCAACGTATCGCGCTCGACCGCAACCTTGACTCGTGCCCCCGGCTTGAATTCGCCCGCCAGCAACTTCGTCGCCAGCGGGTCCAGCAGAAGCTCTTGAATCGTGCGTTTAAGCGGGCGGGCGCCGAACTGCGGGTCGTAGCCTTCCTTGGCCAGCAGCGCCTTCGCCGCCTTGTCCACTTCTAGGGTGAGCTGCTGGGGGGCCAAGCGCTTGTTGAGTTGTGCAAGCTGGATGTCCACGATACTCGCCAACTCGTCTTCGTCGAGGCTTTGGAAGATGATGACGTCGTCCACGCGGTTGAGGAACTCCGGGCGGAAATGGCGTTTCAACTCGGCCAGAACCTTGTCTTCCATTGCCGAACGCGCCCCCACCGTCGTGCGCCCGTCCAAGAAATACTCTTGAATGATCGGCGAACCGAGGTTGCTGGTCATGATGACGATGGTGTTCTTGAAATCCACCGTCCTCCCCTGCCCGTCCGTGAGCCGGCCATCGTCGAGCACCTGGAGCAGCACGTTAAACACGTCGTGGTGGGCCTTCTCGATTTCGTCGAACAGCACCACGCTGTACGGCTTCCGCCGCACGGCCTCGCTGAGTTGGCCGCCTTCCTCGTAGCCAACATAGCCCGGCGGCGCGCCAATGAGCCGTTGCACGGAAAACTTTTCCATGTACTCGCTCATGTCTATCCGCACCATCGCGTTCTCGTCGTCGAAGAGAAACTCAGCCAGCGCCCGGGCCGTCTCGGTTTTGCCGACGCCCGTTGGGCCGAGAAAGATGAACGAGCCGATGGGACGGTTCGGGTCCTGCAAGCCACTGCGCGAGCGACGGACGGCATTCGAGACGGCGGTGATTGCCTCCGTCTGGCCAATGACCCGTTGCTGCAAACGCTCCTCCATCTTGAGCAATTTCTCGCGTTCGCCTTCCAGCATCCGGCTCACCGGAATGTGGGTCCATGCCGCCACCACTTCGGCGATGTCCTCATCCGTGACTTCCTGGCGGAGCAATGTGGAACGCGCTGCCGTGCTTCCAGCCGGCAAAACGGATGTCTGTCCAGTCTTCCCGCCCGAGTCGGATGAACCTTCCGGCGCGAGGCCGGAAGCACGTTGCAGCTTGGCCAGCTTCTTTTCGAGTTCGGGAATCCGGCCGTATTGGATTTCCGCCGATTTGGTCAAGTCGCCGCGGCGCTGCGCCTGCTCCAGTTCGATCTTCGCCTGCTCCAATTGCGATTGCACCACGCTGACGGCGTTGACGGCGGCTTTCTCGTTCTGCCACTGCGCCGTGAGGGTTTTGGACTTCTCCTTCAGGTTCGCCAACTCGGCATCAAGCTTCTTCAATCGCTCCTTGCTCGCCGGGTCTTTTTCCTTCGCGAGCGAAGTCCGCTCGATCTCCAACTGGAGAATCTGCCGGTCAAACTGATCCAATTCCGTCGGCTTCGAGTCTAATTCCATCTTGATGCGCGACGCGGCCTCATCCACCAAGTCAATCGCCTTGTCAGGCAGGAACCGGTCGGAGATGTAGCGATGCGAAAGTGTCGCCGCCGCCACCAGAGCGGAATCCTGAATGCGCACGCCATGGTGGACCTCGTACCGTTCCTTGAGCCCGCGCAAGATGGCGATGGTCGCCTCGACCGTCGGCTCGTTGACCAGGACGGGTTGAAAACGCCGCTCCAGCGCCGGGTCCTTCTCGATGTACTTGCGATATTCGTCGAGCGTCGTTGCGCCGATGCAGCGCAACTCGCCGCGCGCGAGCTGGGGCTTGAGCATGTTGCCCGCGTCCACGGCGCCCTCGGCCTTGCCCGCGCCGACAATCGTGTGCAGTTCGTCAATGAACAGAATGATCCGGCCTTCGCTGGCCGTGACTTCCTTGAGGAATGCCTTGAGCCGGTCCTCGAACTCGCCGCGATATTTCGCGCCGGCAATCATCGCGCCGAGGTCCATCGCCACGAGCCGTTTGTTCTTGAGCGACTCCGGCACGTCGCCGCTGACAATGCGCCGCGCCAACCCCTCGGCGATGGCCGTCTTGCCCACGCCCGGCTCGCCGATGAGCACGGGGTTGTTCTTGGTGCGCCGCGTGAGCACTTGCATGACGCGGCGGATCTCATCATCGCGCCCGATCACGGGATCAATCTTCCCCTGCCGGGCCAGCGCGGTGAGGTCTTTGCCGTACTTCTCCAGTGCTTGGAACTTGTCCTCGGGGTTCTGGTCCGTGACGCGCTGGTTGCCGCGCAATTCCACGAGCGCCTTCAGAACGGTGTCTCGCTTAAGCCCATGCGCTTTGAGAATCTGCTTGAGGGACGGGCCCGCCTCCCCCATCAACCCCAGCAACAAGTGTTCGGTGCTGACGTATTCGTCCTTGAGCCGGCCCGCCTCGGTGTGTGCTGCCTCCAGGGCGCGACGCAAGTGCTGGCCGGCGAACACCTCGCCCGCCCCTTGAACCTTGTGGCGTCGCGCCAACTCGCGCTCGACGTCCGGCTTCAGCTTGGCCGGCGGCACGCCGATCTTCTCCAGCAATTCAGGGATCAGACTGTCACCCTGATCGAGCAACGCCAGCAGCAAATGCTCGCAATCCATTTCCTGGTGCGAGTAGTCGTGCGCCACACGCTGCGCAGCTTGCAACGCTTCCTGTGATTTGATTGTCAGCTTGTCCAGTTGCATATCCACTTCACGGAATTGACCATCCACACCGTCGAGCGTTCAGCCATGGCCGCCAGCTTTTGGCATGACTCCCCACGTCTGTCCCGCCTCTTGCATTGGCCGAGTTTTGGGCTACCGCTTTAAGGCGGGCTGTACCATGACAGGACGTAGTAGTTACGACCCGCCGCCGCCGAAGCCGGTGCTGGTATTCGACGGAAACTGCGCATTGTGCGTGGCGTGGGTGGAGCGGCTGCGCCGAAGACAAGGCCCGGATTTGGAATGCGTCTCCTGTCACGATGCTCGATTGTCCAACCGCTTCCCCAACCTCGCTCGCGATCTGTTGACCCAGAGCGTTCACCTCATTGACGCCGCCGGGTGCGTGCACTGCGGCGCGCAAGCCATTCTCCGTGCGCCTGGTCGAGGACCGCTGCGGGCGCTACTCCTCGGGCTGTGCGAGCGTTTGCCCGGCTTCGCCCGCATGCTCGAAGCGGGCTATCGGTTTGTTGTGCGAAATCGCCAGCGGGTCAGCCGCCTCGTTCGCAAGCCGGCGGGCTGAACTCGCCAGCCTTTCTGCGTCTCAAGTCGTGAAGGCGATCACCTTCGGCTTGGCCAATTGTTCGAAGTCCTCGTACGCAAGTTTGATGACTTCGACGTGCGAACCGGCGTTGAACGCAATCTCTTTGTTCTCCCGCAGCGACTCCGCCGCGAAGACTTCCATGCCGTAAAGACTCCCGAATGGCGGCATGGCGCCGACCTCGCAATCGGGGAAGCGCGCCTTGAAGGCCTCCTCAGACGCGAACTTGACGCGGTCCGAGCCGGTGAGGTCGCGCAGGTCCTGAAGGACGACGCGGCGGTTGGCCGGCAAGACCGCCATCGCCAGTTGGCCATCCAGGTCCACGATGACGGTCTTGGCGAGGGCTTTGCCGGGAATGTGAGCGGACGCGGCCACTTCCTGTGCGGTGTACGCGGGGGAGTGAATGATGCTGACGTATTTGACGTTGTTCGCATCAAGGAACTGCTTCAATTTCTTGACTGGCATGGGTGCTCCTTTCTTAAAGGTTATGCCACGGTAAGCCTGCAGGGCGAATAATCAAGTGGCACGAGAAAAATGGGTGTGAAGGGAAGTGGCAGTCAGGAGGAGCGTGCGCGATCCCTGAGCGCAGCGGCCAAACCAGCCAATCCCGGCGGAAATCGCCACCATCCGGCGGCCACCTCGCGTTGCGGAGCGGAGATTGTCTGCGATCCGGTTTCTCAGGTTGATGGAGGGCTTCCGTTCCTGGTAACCACCACTTCCAGTCGCCCTCATGTGAGACCCACGGGGGCGCAATTTGACACCCGCACCATTATCTGGGCGTAATGGGGCGTAACGGTTC
>CAZJTM010000284.1:0-6325 GCA_964548925.1 uncultured Verrucomicrobiota bacterium
AATGTGGTCGGCCGGCAACCATTCGCGCAGATCGCAGGGCAGGAACAGCGGCGTCCACCTTCTCCCCATCCAATGTGGAGAAGGAACTCGCCGATTGAGTCCTTGCCGAGGTCACACGCCATACGCAACTGTGAGTTTTCATGTGCCGATCCTCTTGCTCCAGGGCGCCGAGTGCCGGTCAGCGAGCGAGCGCACAGGACCAACTTGCGTAATCGCGGTGGGAGCAGGTGCTGCAGAACGGCCCCGAACGGCTCGATAACCGCACGAAACACTTGGCACCTTCCCCTGAAACCAGTATCCCCGCGGGTGCAGTGACGCCTCAGAACACACGGCCTCAGATTGTTTGCACATCGCCGGCCACCTCGTCCGGCGGGAGAGCGTCCGTCATTGCGATAGTCTTCGACAGGATCCAAACCATGCATGCCTTCATCCGTCCGTTGCTCCCGCTCAGCCTGGCCTTTGTGCTCGCAGGCTCGGCTTCTTCTCACGCCGCGCCGCAAAAAGATTTCAGCCAGGAAACATCCGCCCAGCGCGAGAAACGCATGGCGTGGTTCGAGGACGCGCGCTTCGGCCTGTTCATCCATTGGGGCGTCTATTCTGTTCCGGCCGGCGAGTGGAATGGCAAGACCAACTACGGCGAGTGGTTCATGGAGGAGACCCACATGCCCGTGTCGCAATACGAGAAGTTTGCCGATCAATTCAACCCGGTGAAGTTCAATGCCCGCGAGTGGGTGCGCCTGGCCAAGGACGCCGGCATGAAATACATCGTCATCACGAGTAAACACCACGATGGTTTCGGCCTCTGGGACTCGAAGCTCACGGATTGGGACATTGGCCGCACGCCGTTCAAGCGCGACCCGCTCAAGGAGCTGGCCGTTGCCTGCAAGGAGGCCGGCATCACGCTCTGCTTCTACCACTCGATCATGGATTGGCATCACCCGGATTGGGGCACACGCCGCCCGTGGAACGACAAGGCCAGCGGCGAGCCGAACATGGACCGCTACGTGGATTACATGAAAGGCCAACTCAAGGAACTGATCACCGGCTACGGGCCGCTGGGCATCTTGTGGTTTGACGGCGAATGGGAAAAGCCGTGGACGCACGAGCGCGGCGTGGACCTTTACAACTACGTCCGCAGCCTCCAGCCGAACATCATCGTCAACAACCGCGTCGGCAAGGGGCGCTCCGGCATGCAGGGCATGGACAAGGGCCAGGGCGTGGGCGATTACGGCACGCCGGAACAGGAAATCCCGCCCACCGGCTTTGGCCCAGGCGTGGCTTGGGAATCGTGCATGACGATGAACAACCACTGGGGCTACAACAAACACGACCAGAATTGGAAATCCACGCAAACGCTGATCCGCAATCTGGTGGACTGTGCCAGCAAGGGCGGCAACTACCTGCTCAACGTCGGCCCGACGAGCGAGGGTTTGATTCCCGGGCCGAGCGTGGAGCGGCTCGCCGAGATTGGCAAATGGATGAAGGTGAACTCCGAGTCCATCTACGGCACGAAGGCCAGTCCATTTGAAAAGCTGAACTTTGGCCGTTGCACGCAGAAGGCGCTGAGCGGCGGCAAGACGCGGCTTTACCTGCATGTGTTTGATCGGCCCGCCGATGGCAAGCTGGCCCTACCCGGGCTGGCGAACAAACCCGTGAAAGCGTTCCTGCTGGATGGGGGGCAGAAGCTCGAGGTGACCACCGGGGAAAACGTGGTTTCTGTGGCGTTTCCCTCCAGCCTGCCCGACAGTTCCGATACCGTGGTTGCGCTCGACATCGAAGGTACTCCCAAAATCATCAAGCCGAATCCATACGCCGACGAAACGCCTGCCCAGAAAGACGCGCGCATGAAGTGGTGGCGCGAGGCGCGCTTCGGCATGTTCATCCATTGGGGCGTCTATGCCGTGCCCGCCGGCACCTACAACGGCAAGGAGATCGGCGGCATTGGCGAGTGGATCATGTTCAGCGGCAAGATCCCCACGGCCGAATACCAAGCTTACGCGAAACAGTTCAACCCGGTGAAATACGACGCCGACGAATGGGTGCGCCTCGCCAAGGACGCTGGCATGAAATACATCATCATCACCAGTAAGCACCACGATGGCTTCGCGCTCTTCGATTCGAAGGCCAGCGATTGGAACGTCGTCAAGGCCACGCCCTACGGAAAGGATTTGCTCGCCCCGCTGGCCGCGGCCTGCCGGAAGCACGGCCTCAAGCTCGGGTTCTATTACTCGCAGGCACAGGATTGGAACAATCCCGGCGGCGGCGTCTGCGGGCAGCACTGGGACAAGGCTCAGGATGGAGACATGGGAGACTACATTCGCAGGGTTGCCGCGCCTCAAGTGCAGGAAATCCTCACCCAATACGGCGAGTTTCCCGCGGTGCTCTGGTGGGATACCCCCTGTGGCATGACCAAAGAATATGCCAACCAACTCCTGCCGCTGCTGCGGCTCAAGCCCGGAATCATTCACAACAACCGCCTCGGCGGCGGCTACGGCGGCGACACCGAGACGCCCGAACAATACATCCCCGCCACCGGCTATCCGGGCGGACGTGACTTCGAGGTCTGCATGACCATGAACGACACGTGGGGCTTCAAGAGCTACGATCACAACTGGAAATCCACCGAGACACTGCTGCGCAACCTCATTGACATTGCCAGCAAGGGCGGCAACTACCTGCTCAACGTCGGCCCGACGGCGGAGGGGCTAATCCCCGCGCCAAGCGTCGAGCGCCTGAAGCAAGTCGGCGCATGGATGAAGGCGAACGGCGAGGCCATCTACGGCACCAGCGCCAGTCCCTTCAAACGCCTGCCGTGGGGCCGCTGCACCAAGAAGATCCAGGGCAATGCCACCACGCTGTATTTCCATGTCTTCAATTGGCCGACCGAACGGAAACTTCAAGTGCCGGGCCTCAAGAACCAGATCCAAAAGGCGTGGCTGCTTTCCGACAAAGCCCGAAAGCCGCTGGCGATTTCCATGGACCCGCAGGGGCAGTATGTCGCCGTCCCCGCCCAGGCGCCCGACGCCATCGCCTCGGTCATCGTCGCGCAGATCAATGGCGTGCCGGAGGTTGTCCCGACCCCGCTCCTCCAAGACGCGGACGGTTCGGTGAAGCTCCCGGCGACCGAGGCGAATCTGCACGGCGGGGTGCAATATGAATCCGATCACGCCAAACAATGCATTGGTTTTTGGACGAATCCCGAGGACCACGTGGATTGGGATTTCCGCCTCGCCAAGCCCGGCAAGTTTGTCGTAGTGGCCGAGACAGCGGCCCAGGGCGGCGGCGCCGTCCTGACGATTGGCGCTGACGGTTCACAGGTGCGGCTCAACGTCCCAAACACCGGCGACTACACGAAGTTTCAGAAGACCGAGGCCGGCCCGCTGGAGATTCCCGCTGGCACGACGAAGTTAATCATCAAGCCCGTGAAGGAGGGCTGGACGCCGGTGAACCTGCGTTCGGTGCTGCTCAGGCCGGCCAACTGAGTTGCATCCATGCCGTAGGACAGGCTTCCAGCCTGTCTCAAACTTCAGTGGAACAAGTCCTCCGCTCGTTCGCGCAAGCCTGCCCGCGCGTCGCCAATCGGTGATCGGTCAGGCAGCAGATGGAGACAGGCTGGAAGCCTGTCCTACGTCGCGGCGGACACTCTCGCCCAAAGATCTTAGTGTGGGGACACAACTGAGCGCACGCGGTCCAACGCCGCGCCGAGGTATTCATAATCTGCCGGGGTGTTGTAGATTTGCGCGGAGACGCGAAACCAGCGCCGCTCCGGTTCACCGAAGCGCATGAAGGGCACCTCGATGCCAAATCGGTCGTAGAGCCGCAATTGTTCGACATCAATCTTCCCGGATGCGGGGACGTGCTGAAAAGCCGCAGGCAATGGCATCGTGGCCATTGCGCCGAGCAGGCTCTCTGGACAAGGCGGCTCCACCTCCAGCCGTTCGCCGAGAAGTCGGCGGGCTTGCACCGCCAACGCGTGGTTGCGCTCGCGCAACTCGCGCCAGCCGCCCGGGAGCAATCGTTCCATCCAACGAATCGCCTCGCCGACGCAGAACCATGGCGAAGGATCGAACGTGCCCGCCCAGTCGAAACGATCTTGAAACGGTGTGAAACCGGGCCGGGGCCGGTTGTTGCCGTGACTGATGACGGCGGGCTGGAGTCCAGCCTGTTTGTCCTCGCGCACCCAGAGGAAGGCCGCGCCTTTCGGGGCGCAAACCCACTTGTGTAGATTGGCGGTGTAGTAGGCAGCGCCGAGTTGACGGAGGTTCAGTGGCAACATGCCCGGGGCGTGTGCGCCGTCCACGAGCGTGTCCACGCCGCGCGCTTCAAGTTCGCGGATGATCTGCCCCACGGGGAAGACGAGCGCCGTGTTGCTTGTGACATGGTCCAACATGGCCAATCGCGTGCGCGGGGTGACGGCATGGAGCACGGCTTCGACAATCTCGTCGCCGGAGCGTAACGGAAACGGGATGCGCGCCACCACGACTTTGGCCCCGGCCTGCTGCGCCGCCGCAACCAGGACATTGTGGCAGGCGTTGTAGTCTTGATCGGTGGTCAGCAACTCATCGCCACGCTTCAGCTTCGAGGAACGGACGACCGCATTCACGCCGGCGGTGGCATTTGTGACGAATACCAGATCACACGGCCTGGCGCCGACAAACCTAGCCAGTTCGCGCCGCGCAGGTTCGAGCCGCTCCTCGTAGCGTCGCCAGAGGAATTGAACAGGCTCCGCCTCCATTTCCCGGCGGAGTTCGGCCTGCAATTCCAGGATCGGTTTGGGGCACGCGCCGAAACTGCCGTGGTTCAGGAACACCGTGCCCGGCTTGAGCCTCCAATGCTTGCGGTACTTGGAGGGTGTGGGGATTCCCAACGGTTGCTGCTTCACACCGGCAGGCTAGCAGCGGATGAACTGAAAGGCTACAGCGGGATGACCCTCGAATCCTCACCGATTCCAAGCCTGCTTCCCGCGAGGACGCCGGAAGCACGCCGGCGCCCGCGTCTTGAGCCCAGCTTGGCTGCCGGTTACTTTTTTGTCCGCTTTTTCACTGCGGCGGGTCTTTACTGGTGAAGAAAGATGACGGACAGCCTGACATTGCTGGCGCAATACGTGGAGTCCGGTTCGGAAGCCGCGTTTCGCGAACTGGTGACTCGCTACGTGAACCTGGTCTATTCGGCGGCGCGCCGCTTGGTGAACGGGGACGCGCATCTCGCCGAAGATGTGACGCAAACCGTGTTTGTTGACCTTGCCCGCCAGGCGCGCGGCCTGTCCCGCGACGTGAAACTTGGCGGCTGGCTGCATCGGCACACCTGTTATGTGGCCAGCAAGATTCTCCGCAGCGAGCGCCGCCGGCTCGCCCGCGAACGACAGGCCGTTGAAATGAACGCTTCCGAAGATCACTCCGCGGCCAGCCTCGCGTCGGTCGCCGCGCTGCTCGATGACGCGATCAACCAGCTCGGCTCGGAAGACCGCGCCGCCATCCTGCTCCGGTTCTTCGAGCAACGCGATTTCCGGTCGGTGGGCGAGGCGCTGGGCAGCAGCGAGGAGGCGGCGCGCAAACGCGTGGAGCGGGCGTTGGGGAAGCTGGAGCTGTCGCTTCGGCGGCGCGGCGTGGCGTTTTCCGCAGCGGCTTTGGGCACGGCGCTGGCGACCCAGGCGGTGTCCGCGGCGCCGGCGGGTTTGGCGATGAGTATTTCCAGCGCCGCCTTGGCCAGCGCGGCGACGGGCGGTGGAACGGCCTTAACTGTTTTCAAAATAATGAGCATGACCAAATTGAAGATCGGCATCATCAGCGCCGTCGTTGTTGCCGGAGTGGCGATTCCCGTGGCGATGCACCAACGGACGCAGGCAAAGCTGCGCGCCGCCGATGAAGCGATGCGGCAACAGGCGGAACAGGTAAATGCCTTGGCGGCGGAAAACGAGCGTCTGGCGCAAGCGGCGGTTCAAGAATCGTCCGCGCCTGCTCCCGCGACCGGACCGTCGCCCGAACTGCTGCGGTTGCGCGGCGAAGTCGGGCGGCTGCGTCAGGAAAACGCGGTCGCAGCCCAGGCTGCGGCGCGACGCACCAACGCCCCGAGTGTGCTCAGCGGCATCACGGCAAATCCCGAGATGATGAAGATGATCCGCAACCAGAACAAGCTGGCGCTGGGCCAGGCATACAAGGACCTCGCGGCCAAATTGAAGCTCACCCCGGAGCAGACCGGTGAGTTCAACGATTTGCTCGCCGAGAACGCCGTGGGTTGCATCGAGCCGGTGACGGACATCCTACGCACCGGGAAGTCCAGCGACGAAGTCAACCGCATCTTTGACCAGCGCGACGCCGAGTTCCTG
>CAZJTM010000285.1:0-6269 GCA_964548925.1 uncultured Verrucomicrobiota bacterium
AGGCCGGGGTCCGGTCCCGAAACGGTCCGTGTGGCCAGGCGCAAGTCGTTGGTGGTGATCACCGGGTCGTCCGAAAGGTAGAATGCGATCGTGACCGAACCCGGATCGCCCGTGCCGACATTCTGCACGGAGTTGGTGAGGCTGATCGTCCCGCCCGTCACCCCGGTTGCCGGCCCTTGCAACACGCTCATAGCCAGGTCCGGACCGATGCCAACCTGCATCGGCACGCTGGCCAGCGCGTTGTTCAGCTCGCTCGCCTCGACCACCGCGTCCTGATAATCCGCGATGACGCCGAGGTAGTATGTGCCCGGCGACACACTGAGCGAAATCGTCACGCTGGTGGTCGCGGTGTTGATCTGGCCGGGCGCCGGTCCCGACAGGGTGCGGGTGGCCAGGCGAAGGTCGTTGGTGGTGATGATCGCGTCGGCGGAGAGGTAGAACCCAACCGTGACGGAACCGGGATTGCCGGTGCCGACATTCTGCACGGCGTTGGTGAACACGATGGTCCCACCGGTGCCGGCGGCAGTTGGCCCTTGCGCAATGATTGCGGCCAGGTCCGGCCCCACAACGATTTCGATTGGCGCGCTGGCCAGGGCGTTGTTGGACTTGCTGACTTCAACGATCTTGTCCTGGTAGTCGGCGATCGCGCCCAGATAGTACGTCCCGGGAGGCGTAGTCAGGGGGATGGTTACCGCGGTGACGGCGGTGTTGGTCTGGCCGGGCGCCGGTCCCGAAAGACTGCGCGTGGTCAGGCGCAAGTCGTCGGGGGTGATGACAGCATCGGTGGAGAGGTAGAGCCCGACGGTGACGGAACCCGGGTTGCCGGTGCCGACGTTCTGCACGGTATTGGTCACACTGAGCGTTCCGCCAGTTCCGGCCCGTGCCGGACCTTCCACCGCAACCACCGCCAAATCCGGCCCCACCACGATCTCAATTGGTGCGCCGGCGAGTGCGTTGTTGACCTCGCTAATCTCGGTGATTTTCTGTTCGTAATCGGCGATGGCCCCCAAGTAGTAAGTGCCCGGCGGTGTGGTGAGCGGGATCGTCACGGTGGTGGTCGCGGTGTTTGTCTGCCCGGCGGCGGGGCCGGTGACGCTGCGAGTGGCCAACCGCAGGTCATTGGTGGTGATGATCTCGTCCTCGGAAAGATAGAGCCCAATGGGGCTGGTGCCTGGACTGCTGGTTCCGAGATTCTCCACGGTGTTCGTGAGACTGATGGTGCCACCGGTGCCGGCCACCTCGGGGCCGAGCACCACGACCATGCTCAAGTCAGGACCGATGCCGATTTCAATCGGCGCGCTGGCGAGCGCGTTGTTCCATTCGTTCGATTCAGCGATGGCGTTCTGATAATCGGCGATCGCGCCGAGGTGGTACCGGCCCGGCGGGGTCGTCAGCGGAATCGTCACGGTCGTCGTCGCCGTGTTGATCTGGCCCGGGGAAGGCACTGACACCGTGCGCGTGGCGAGGCGTTGGTCATTCGTGGTGATCACTGCGTCGCTGGACAGGTACAGTCCGACGGAAATGGAACCGGGGTTGTTGACGCCCAGGTTCTGCACGGAGTTGGTGACGCTGATGGAGCAACCGGTACCAGCCGCCGGCGGTCCGGCCACCGCAATCACCGCCACGTCCGGGCCGACAGCGATCTGAATCGGCAGGCTCGCCTGGGCGTTGTTCGTTTCGTTCGCCTCGGCCACCGCGTTGCCGTAATCGGCGATGGCGCCCAAGTAATACGTGCCAGCGGGCGTGGCCGACGGAATGGTGACGACCGAACTGGCCGTGTTGGTCTGGCCGGACGCCAATCCCGAGACCATCCGGTTCGTCAGGAACAGGTCGCCTGTGGTGACCATGGCGTCGTCCGAGAGATAGAACCCGACGAGAAACGCGCCGGGGTCGCCATTTCCAAGATTCCGCACACTATTGGTTAGGGTGATCGTGCCGCCGGGAGCCGCGACCAATGGCCCCCGCACCGAAGTGATGTTCAGGTCTGGAATGCCGAGAACCTGCAAGGCGACGCCAGCCGAGGTGTTGTTGGCTTCGTTCAGTTCGCTGACGGCGTTCTGATCGTCGGCGATTACGCCAATGTAATATGCGCCCGGGGTGGTGGTCACTGGGATTGTCGCCGCAGTGATGGCGCTGTTGGTCTGGCCGACTGCCAAACTTGTCACCGTGCGCGTGGCCAGCCGCAGGTCGTTCGTCGTGATCACGGCGTCGGTGGAGAGATACAACCCGACGATGAATGAGCCCGCGCCGCCCGTGCCGCCGTTGGCCACCGCGTTGGTCAAATTGATCGAAGCCCCAGTGGCAACGGTGACCGGCCCGCGCATGGTGACCGTTATCAAGTCACTTAGAAGCGCGCCCACCCCGGGTGTGGTATAGGCCACTTCGTTGGAGGGGAGGCTCTCCTGTCCGTCGGAGGTGTAGGCGGTGGCCACAAAGAAGTAGGACACGCCGGGCGTGAGATTAGTAATCGTCGTGGAAGTTCGATTGCCCACGTCCACGCGAACGGGGTGGTTGCCGGCACTTGGACCATAGTGAATGGCATAGCCGGCAACCCAGGCGTCAGGACTGGGATCCCACTCCAAAGTCACGCCGCTGGCGATTTGGAGTACTGCCAGAAAGGCGACCAAGGTTGCGCTCCCCTTGCCGCATCCGGAAGCTCGCACCTTGCTCCTGATTATGGCCAACACGTAGTCATGCGCGTCACCTCGCGAAAAGCAGCGGTGGTGCCACGGGGTTCCGTCACGCCGCCAAGGTTGGCCACCGCCCATCCAAAAGCCCCGCCAAGGGGAAGGTGGGTTGAGGCATCTCCCCGACTTCATTATCCCAACGCATCGGTCCCAAGGCGGCGAGTTTCCGGAACACGGGCGACTTCGAAAACAGGCGGGCCGGCTTTGCGGAGTGGGCGCGGGGCAGCCGAAAGCAGGTGGAACTTGTTGATGGCGGCTACTATACCGCATCGCAGAGACGCCTCGTCGCCCAGCTGCTTCGCGGGTCTGACCACAAGAGGCGGCGAGGCGCGGGAACAAGTGCCGCGTGCGGTGCGGGATGGGCCACGTGGATAACGCCCGGAGCCGACACCCTCCAGCCAGCCCACACGATCATGTCCTGCCCCAAAACCATGCACCCCTGTCCGACACCGCGACGCTCCCGCCGTCCAGAAGCCCGTCCGCCCGCACGGTCGCCAGTTCGACCTCGCTGCGAACGTGAGTCCGCAGAACTGTTTTCACCCCGCCTCACTGCCAATTCACATTGGCAGCGACTACGTCGGCTCCGGCGCCGCGAAGGTGAGCTCGCGGAACCGAATCACTTCCGCTGAATCCAAGTCAAACGGCGGCGCTCTGCCGAGCCGCCGCTACGGGGCCGGTTACGTGAGCAGGTTCAGCGTGCCCGGCGCGTGCGCGTGGCGGCCCTTGATCCCCAATGGCAGGCCCGACCTCCCGTTGACGCGTTTGCGTCAGTGAGTTTTGATGAATTGACCGCGAATGAGTTTCCGCTACGCTGCGTCTAGTTTAGGGCAACAAACAACGCACGATTTATGGACATGAAACAGATCAACATCGCTTCCGCTCCGGCGACCCGCCGGGAATTCCTCAAGAAGTCCGCCACGGCGGCCGCCGCAGTGGCGGCGACCTCGTTCCTGCGCACGCCGGTTTATGGCCAGAACCAAGCGCCGTCCGCCAACGTCGCCGGCGCGAACAACCGCATCACTGTCGGTTACATCGGCGTGGGCAGCATGGGCCTGACGCACGTCCGCACCCAGAAGTTCCGGGCCAACGAGAATAACATCGCCCAAGTGGCGGTGTGTGACGTCTCGAAGCACCGGGTCGAGGAGGCCAAGGCGACGATCGGCGGCGAGGTGCAAGGGTTCGGGGATTACCGGAAGCTGCTTGAGCGCAAGGATATTGACGCGGTGACGATTGCGACCGTGGACCACTGGCATGCCCAGTGTTCGCTGGATGCCCTGAATGCCGGCAAGCACGTTTATGTGGAGAAGCCGATGACCCGCTACTTGGGCGAGGCCTTCGAGGTCCACGACGCGGTGAAGAAGACCGGCAAGATTCTACAAGTCGGCTCGCAGGGATGCTCGGACTTGAAGTGGCACAAGGCCGCGGAGTGGATCAAGGCCGGGAAGATTGGGGAGGTCGTCATGTCCCAAGGCAGCTACATGCGGAACAATCCCAAGGGCGAATGGAACTATGCGATTCAGGATTGGGCCAAGCCGGACGACATTGACTGGCAGGCCTGGTTGGGCAAGGTCGCCCGGAAAAAGCCGTTCAGTGCCGATGACTATTTCCGCTGGCGCAAGTATTACGCGTATTGCGGCGGCTTGATGAGCGACTTGGTACCACACAAGGCGCACCCGTATCTGCTGGCCACCGGCAATCCGGAGTTCCCCAAGCGCGTGGCCTGTGTCGGCAGCAAACCGGTGCGCACCGACAAGAACACCGAAGGCACACCCGAACGCGACGTGCCGGAAATCATCCAGATCATCGCTGATTTCCCGAGCGGCATTGTCCTGCACATCACCAGCAGCTCCGTCAACGAGGTGGGCACGCAGGAGATGATCCGAGGGCACAAAGCCACGCTCACGTTGGGCAGCAACCGGGTCGAACTGAACCCCGAGAAACCGTTCTCCGAGGAAATTGATCCGGAGAAGAGCGAGGCATTCCTCGGCCCGCGAGATGTTCCCCCGACCATCCCGGCCGAAGTCCTGCCGCACGAGAAGAACTGGTTCGATTCCATTCGCGCGAACCAGCAGCCCAACTGCGGCATTGATCTGGCCATTCGCGTCCAAACCATGGTGTCCCTGGCCGAAATCTCCGAGCGCCTCAGCATCATGTGTCTCTTCGACGAGAAGACTCGCAAAGTCACCACTGGCGACGGCAAGGAAGTCAAGTTGCCGACCTACGGTTGGAACGAACTGTCCTGAGTTGTTTTGACTTGAACGCCATGCCGGGTTTCGTGGGTGCTTCCTGCGAAACCCGGCTTTCCTTTGCCGTGCAAACCGTCGCCGTCGCCCTCGACGCCATGGCCACACGATTTGAGATCGTGTTGCACGGCGAGAACCCGGTGGCTTTGCGCGCCGCGGGAGAAGAGGCGCTGGCGGAAATCGAACGCCTGGAAGCGCGGCTCAGCCTGTTCCGTGCGGACAGCGAGATCGCCCGGGTCAACAGCCGCGCCGCTCGCGAGGCGGTGCGCGTCACACCTGAAGTATTCGCGCTCTTGCAGCACGCCCAGCGGCTCACGGACGAAACCGGCGGGGCGTTTGACATCACCATCGCGCCGCTGATGCGGTGCTGGGGATTCCACCACGGGAACGGCCGAAAACCCTCACCGGAGGCCATTGCCGCCGCACGCGCGTGCGTGGGGATGAACCTGGTCGAACTCGACCCGCGCCAAACCACCGTCCGCTTTGCCCGCGAGGGAGTGATGCTGGATCTCGGCGCGATCGGCAAAGGGTATGCCGTCGAACAAGCGGCGGAGATTTTGCGCGAGGCGGGTGTGACGAGCGCGCTAATCCATGGCGGCACGAGCACGGCCTGCGCGATCGGCACGCCGCCCGGGGCCGAGTGTTGGAAGATTGCAATTGACCGGCCAGTTGCGACGGAGGGTGCGCTCCTCGCCGCGTCGCCACATGGACCAGCGCCGGCCTCGCGCGACCCCCGATCGCTGCTCGCCACGGTCCCGCTCAAGAACGACGCCCTGTCGGTCTCCGCCGTCTGGGGCAAAGCGTTCGCGGCGGATGGCCGACTTTATGGGCACGAACTGGATCCGCGCACGGGTTGGCCCGCGGAGGCGGCGGTGCTTGCCGCGGTGGCCACATCTTCCGCGACCGAAAGCGATGCGCTGTCCACGGCGCTGATTACGCTTGGGCTCGGCGGCCAAGAGACGATTTCACGATTGCGCTCCGGCCTGCGGACGCTCCTCGTAGCGAAGACGGCGGCTGGTTTGCGGACCGTCTCGCACGGCATCGCGTTGAACGAGCCGCGTTCGCCGGCGGATCCGGCCGCGACGGGTTAGTCCTAATGCCTTTCGGGAAACCATGATCAGAGGGTTTTGAAATGCAGCGGGCCTTCCCAAGATTGGTTCTGGAGCAGCCGCGGCCAGCCGCTGACCGGCGGGCGCACCGATCGGGGACAACGGCGCGGTCGCTTGCGCTTTGGCGTCACACACCATCGTCCGGCAAATTCCAGAAACTGCTCCGTCAGTTGTTGCGTAAGCGGTGTTGGGGCGACCCTCTGTTCTGCGGATGGAGGGCGTGGTAAGAA
>CAZJTM010000286.1:0-6240 GCA_964548925.1 uncultured Verrucomicrobiota bacterium
GCTGTCGTCCACCACAACCCAGTAGCCTTTCAGCGGTTGCCCGCCCGGGTTCACGCCCCGGTTGTTGAACCCCGTCATATCGCTGTCAGCTTGCGCCGACGTTGACGGAACGCCAAGGCACCTACGCCAACAAAGAACATGCTCAGTGCGCTTGGTTCCGGAATCCAGACGAGGTTGTCCATCGCCCACGCGGGCGAAGGAATCTCCACTCGCGTCAGACCGAAAGCGAACTCGGGATTGAACTGGAACGTCTCGAACGTGGTGCTGCCGCCCCCGCCCACGGTGAAGGTCTGGCTGACTATCGAACCGTCCGCCTTGAAGCCATTGAACACGATGCCAACTGGCGTGAGCGACGGCGCCACTGAGTCGGCCAAGTCCACAGAAACCAGCCCAAACGAGTTGTCGTTGGTCAGGGTGAAGACCACGTATTGGGGGATGCCCAGCGTGTTGACATATTCGAGGTGCGGTGTGGCGTTGTTTGGATGCCCCTCAAGGCCGACACCAACGTGCGCAATGCTGTCGTATGGCCAAGTTCGATTTCCAACTTTGAAGGACATGCCGCCATGGTACCAGAGGGAAGAATAGCCAATTCCATTTGTGACACCTGGCTGATCGAAAGTGACAATGCCCTGTGCCTTCGATGCCTGTGCGTTGCCCATGATTAAGAGGCCCGCTACCAAGTGCCACATGTGCAACCAAATGCTGGCAGCCAAGGGATGGTGATTGCGTGAGATTCTCATAGTCTTCTTTGAGTTCAGACATTTCATTTCCTGCAACGGCAATCCTCCATCACTGGTAGTAGAACTTCAGCGTCCATGCCCCATGAAGCGCACCGGTCTGCCCTTGCCGGTCGTCGTAAATGTAAAGCCTCCAAACGCCGTTCGGATCCGATCCAGACAGAACGTCGAGATCAGGGACTGGGTATGGGCCAGGAGGCGCGGGCGGTGGCAATGGATCAGGGCCGCCCTCGTAATTGCCTGCCTTATAGTCCGAGGTCCAATTCGATGGAATCGCCGCTTGATACGGCGGTGGCCCCCAACCTTGTGACGCCGGGTGAAAGATCAGGGTGGCTTCGCTCACCGCATTGCTCCCTCCGGCATCCGACATGAGCATGATCTTCGCGCCCGACGGGCTCACCAGCAGGATGTCCAAGTCGTCCGGATGGAAGTGGCTCAAGTTGGTGAGCGCCACTTCGACGCGCGTGAAGTTCGTCGGTTGGCCGAAGACCTCGATCGTGGCTGGGTAGCGCGACGCAGGGCCAGAAGACGGGATCGTGATGGGCAGCGGCACCACTGACAACAACGCCGGACCGACGAAGAGGCTCTCACCAGTGGGGCTGGTCACTTCGACCCCAAACCAATTTTCGTGATCCCAAGAGTCCAGGTTTGTTACCGTGAGCGTGGCGTTCGTCTGGTCGGGCAGCGCCTCCCATTCGTGCTTCCAAGGATAGAGCGCCTGCCACTGATACGTGAAGGGCCCAGCGCCGCTGACCAGCGGCACAAATGTCGCGTCGCCCGTCTCGAACTCCACTTCGTCGTCAAGGAACCAGTCCTCAAACGTCGTGGTCGCGCTGTGCAGCGTCAGGTCATACAACACCGGATGGCTCGTGGCCGCGTCGCGTTTGAGCGCCACCCGCACTTCGAGGTAGCGCCCGTTAATGCCGGTGAACGGTACGTTGTTCGTCACGGCCCGGAACGGCTCGCTGCCCAGTTCCAGCCGCTCGTTGCTCGCCCGCACCCTGACCTCCACGGCGCAGTTGGTCTGCGTGAGCAGGTTGTCGGTCCAATTCACCTTCCGCCAAAACAGATTCGTCTGCCCGCTGTCATGGACGACGATCCAATACCCCTTGAGCGGTTGCCCGTTCGGGTTCACCACCCGGTTGTTGCGCCCGGTCATCGCCAGACCGTAGCCCCGTTCGTGAGAAGGGGGAAGAAGGCGGAGGGAATGACCCGAAAGCGCCAGACCCGCGGGCTGACGAACGCGGCGACGTGCGCGGGGGGGCGCTCAGCTTGGGGCTCAAGGAAACCATCGCCGCGCCCGCTTCCGGCCCGCCGCCCACCCCAGCAAGCCAATCAAAAATAAACCCGCCGCGCTGGGTTCGGGAATCACATACGCCAAGTTGTCCATCGCCCAACGCGGGGCCAGGATGTCCACGCTCGCTAAACCGAAAGCGAAGTCGGAGGTGAACGTGTAGTTCTGAAATGTCGTGGCCCCATTGCCCGGGGTGGTGAAGGTGTTGGTCACGGTGGAACCGCCGGGCAGATAGCCAACGAACGAGATCGAAACCGGGGCGGGAGATGGCGCGGTGGGATCGGCCAGTTGAACAGAACTCAGTCCGAACAGAGAGCCATTCGTTAGGCTCAAGGAGACATAGTCATAAGGGTTGTACTGACGGAACCAGCCCATGAAGGGGGTGCCATTGTAAGGCGTATTCCCACCACCGGCGATTATTGCCATATCGTCTCGGCCAGTCGTTCCCGGCGGAATAACCAGACGAAACCACATGCCAAGGTCGTGGAAATACGCGCCCCCCCCGCCGACGTGGGCATCAAAGGTAATGGTCCCTTGAGCACACACGGTGACAACGGTCGCGATTATTAGCGAAAGCGAAGTCAGCCCGCGTCGCGAACTGCTGGCAATGGGCATTTTCATCGTGCTCCTTTCATCTTTGCTACTGGAATGTGAAGTCCAAATCCCACGATCCTGTGAGCGAACCGTTGCCACCAGGCGACACGTTGTCGTAGATGTAGAGCTTCCAGTGTCCATTTGGGTTGTCGAGCTCCAGGTCGTAGAGTTGGACAGAGTAGATTCCGGTGTGACTCGGTGGCGGGTCTGAGCCAACTTGTGGCATCTGCGCCACTTGTCCATAGTTGCTGGGGCCGAGATAGCGAGGCCAAGGCGAAGGCCCCGGCGTCTGCAGCGGATCGAATTGTGTTGGCTCTGACCAGCCTTGCACGAACCGTAGGATTCCGCCCGTCACGCCATTGGTTCCCCCCACGTTGGACATGAGCATGATTTGCTTCCCCAGCGGACTTACCAACAAAACACTCAAGTCAGCCGAGCGAGTATGCGACAGTCCCCAGACCGTAACTTCTACTCTCACTGTGTTGAAGTTCGTCGGCTGCCCAAACACATTGATCGTGGCCGGATAGCGGGACGCAGGCCCGGAAGAACCGGAATTGGGAAGATTGATCCCGACCGCTCCAACATACAATTCCGCCGCTTCAAGCATCACGCTCTCTCCCGTGGCAGTGATGGCCTGTGCCTTGACTCTCGTTCCGTCCACCCAGGTGTCCACGTTCGTCATCAAAAACGTGGCGTTCGTTTCCGCCGGCAGGAACGTCCAGTCCCACTCCTCCATCCACGGATATTGCACGTACCACAGGTAGGCGAACGGCCCGGGCGCCTCCACCACCGGCAAGAACAGGGCGTCATCGCCCTCGTGGATTGGCCATGCGTAGTCCACGTAGCCCTCGGGGAAAGTACTGCTCCGCCCATGCAACGTCAGGTCGTAAATCACCAGGTTGTTCGTCGCGGAGGCCCGTGTCATCGCTACCCGAACCTCAATATAGCGTCCGTTCAGGCCCGTGAACGGCACGTTGTTCGTCACCTCCCGGAACGGCTTGGCCAGCAGCGCGCCCCGGTCATCACTCGCCCGCACCAGCACGGTCACCGAGCAGTTCGTCTGCTGCGCCAGGTTGTCCGTCCAACTCACCTTCCGCCAAACCAGGTTCGTCTGCCCGCTGTCGTCCACCACAACCCAGTAGCCTTTCAGCGGTTGCCCGCCCGGGTTCACGATGCGGTTGTTGAACCCCGTCATGTCGCTGTAGTTGTAGGGTTGCGCCGCCACGTTGTAGGGCGCGGGATGCCCGCGGCCATCCCCCAGGTCCACCCGCAGGTCCGCCTGCCCCACGTAGTTCGTCACCACATTGGTCACCCCTGCCACCACGTTCGTCCACAGCACCATCGTCCCCGCCTCCGGCTCGATCCGCATCACGCCGTTCGAGTCCAAGTTGGACGCCCAAATCTTCCCCGCCGCGTCCACCGCCACTCCGGTCGGCCCGCGCCCCAGGACGTTGCTCACGCTCAACGTCACCGTGCCCAGAAGCACGCCGTTCGTGTCCAGATGCCCCACCGTCGTGCTGCCTTCCCCATGAGCCGTCCACACGTGCCCGCGCGCGTCCACCACCAGCCCCTTGCGGAAACCGCCGGACGGATACAGCACGGGCCAGCCGCTGCCATCGACCACGGGCGTGCCGTTCGTCTGCCAACGGAAGACCTCGGTGCCGGAACTCTGCCAGATGTAAGGATGCAACGGGTCCACCGCAATGCCTTAGGGTGAGGTCGTCGCGGCATGCAGGCATGTCCAATCCCCGGGGTCGGGCGACCGGCCCACGGGCGGGACGAAGCGCAACTGCTCGCCGTTCGCGCTGCTGGACCAGAGCACGCCGTTCCGGTCAATCACCCCGCCATAGCCGCCGCAGCCGGGCGCAAACACCGTCCCCGGCACGATCCCACCCGTCAGGCCGCTGACCTGCAAGTGGATTCGGGGAGGCTCATAGCCCCCGACCCAAATGTCGTTCCACCGGTCCACCGCAATCGTCCGCGTCCCGAGGCAGGGCACACGCACGTAGTTGACGATCGCTTCGTCCTCCGCGCTCGACACGCCGCCGTCCGAGTCCACGCCCCCGGGATTGTCCCACGCCAGGATGTTCGTGAGCCCGCGCGACGTGCGGATGTAACCATCGCCATCCCGGTCCAGGCAGGTGCTGTAAGCGTTGGTTACGCTCATGTATTCGCCCGCCGCGTCGCTGGAAAAACTGCCGTCGGCGTTTTTGCGAAACCGCGCACCGCCGAAGATCAGCCCGATCCGCGTGACGGACCCGTACTCGGCGCCCCCAATCGCCCGCGTGTCGCCGCGGTTGGCGATCCACACGTTGCCGTACTGGTCCACCGTCGTGCGGGAGGGATTCGGCGTTGTCTCCAGTCCCGCCGGTGCGGTGCGATACTCGCCCACGACCTGTCCGTTGGTCGTGTTGATCCGCGCCACCGTGCCCCGTCCCGAGCAGGCCACGTTGAGAAACGGGAATTGTGCCGGCAGATCTGTCTTGAATTGGAGTTGGTTGTTCACCGCCGCTAACCCCATCCGCGTCCCCAGATTGAAATCCGCCGTCGTCGTGTAGGTCTTCGTGTAACTCTCGACAAGCCACGCCGTGGCACTCCCATGCGTGCTACTCGCTTGGTAGAACGGCCAGTTCGTCACCACGCTCACCGTCGCGGTCTCGCTGCCTTCGGTCTGCGAATCGTTCTCCGCCGTCAGGAAGATTTCCATGCTGCTCGCCCCCGCTGGAATCACCACCGCCCGCCCCATCGGCGCCGGATTCGTCGTCACCGTTGTCAGCGTGTAATCCGTGAGGTGGCTCGCCGTGCCTGACAGGCTCAACCCCACAGCCAGCGCGTGATTCGTCCACCCGCCCGTCCGGCTCACCACAAACCGCGCCGTCTGATTCGTGCCGCTCTGCTCCTCGGCCACCGCGTCGCTCGCCACAATGCTCACCACCGGCAACAAATCGTCGCCTGTATTGGTAACGCTGCCGTGCGTCACCAGGCGCTCATACGCGTCCGGGAAACCGCCGCCGTCGCTGTCGTTCGTCGTGCCCAACACATAATACGCCTCCGGCCACGGCGGGTCCACGATGATGAAGTTCGTTTGCCCCGGCCCACTCCGCGCCAGCCAGAGCCAGTTGGTTAGGTTCAGCCCCGCCACCGTCGGGCTGAGATTCGTCGTGCAGTAGAGATCATACGGCGCGCCCGCGACGCCGTTGGTGAAGAGCAACACCACGTTGCCCGCGCTGAGAAAGAGGGGCGGGATCAGGCACAATTGCGTGCTGCTCGGCCACACCGGCGGACTCCAGGCCGGCGGCTCATTCGTGCCGCCCCCCTCGCCAGCGCCCGGCGGCGAGGGCACGCCGTTGTCCAGTGTCATCAGCCCGCCCGGTGGCTGCGATTGTGAAATCGCAGCCCATTGTGAACTGGCAGCCCATTCTGAAACCGCCGCCCGCAACCGCTCTTCGGCCGCCCGCTCCTGCCACCCCGCCCAATCCACCGCGCGATCATCCACCAGATAATGATCGCCGCCCAACGGAATGACCTCCAGCCCGGCGAACGGACACCACGGCAGCGGTGGGGTTTCCGATTGCAGCAGCCAATACGTCCCCGGTGGGCTGGACGGCGCGGGCT
>CAZJTM010000287.1:0-456 GCA_964548925.1 uncultured Verrucomicrobiota bacterium
AGCTCAACGTTCTCTTTTTGGCCCGTGGCCGCCGTGCGTACGAGTTTGACCTTCTTCTTGTTGGCGAAGTCGCCGAAGCCCCCGGCGCGGAGAATGGCTTTGCCGACCGTGAATCTTTCCCCGGAGGGAATCTCAACGGCGCCCTGCGTGCGGACCTGTCCCCAAACGTAAACGCGCCCCAGCGTCCGGCTGGCCTGATCCAAGCCCAGTGTGACGGTAGCCTTATAGTAGTAGTCTTTCTCCAGGAGGGCCTTGAGTTCCGCAGCCAACTGCTTGCAGGTTTTTCCAATCGCGCTGACGCGGCCCAGGTAGGGAACATCAATTTCCCCCGAGTCAGTGACCACCAGAGGCTTGGGTTGAGGCTCCCGGTCCTCGGCGATTTGAAAACTGAGCTTGTCGCCGACCCCTAGCTTGTGCTTGTCGTCAAAAGCCAGGCTCGCGCCGCCAGCTTCGCTG
>CAZJTM010000287.1:466-6195 GCA_964548925.1 uncultured Verrucomicrobiota bacterium
CAGGGGCGGGACTTACGACCGGTTTTCGGTCCACAACAGGGGTTCCCGCCGCACCCAACTCCGCCGGTTGCGCGGACGCGCACAGCGTCCCGAGAACCAGCGCCAGACTATAGACCAAAATCTTCGTCATGTACCACACCATTAAAAGGCGTAGCTGACGCTCAACACAAGCCGATTCTCAGCATAGCTGCGGTAAGCGCTGAACGCGCCATCCGAGTCGCGTTGGTAGTGGCTGTAGCTCAGCGTGGTCCACCAGTCGGCGCCCAGCCGCTTGGTCACCGAAACCGTCCCGTAATAGCGATCGAAGTCTTCAGAGAACGCCTGCCCGCCTGATTCCTCGCCCTTCTCATAGCCGGCGGATGTCGCCAAGTTGACATTCCGAAAAAAATCCCAACTCACCCCGACACGGGCGTAATAGAACCGGAGGGTCTGGGCGTTGAGGCCCGCGCGGATTTGCTGGCCCAAGGCCAGGTTGTAGCGGATGCGCTCGGTGATCCGGTGGTTGAACGTCAGGTCCGCGTAGAACGCGTCCATTGCGTCCGCCCCGTTCGCGTTGACATCGGTGGTGGGGGCATAGACGACGTAGCCGGCGGCCAACCGCAGGCTGGAGAGCTTCCCGGACGGCATTTCGTAGAAGGCCCCGACGCTATACTGCATGAGATCGTTCATCTTGTACAGACCGCTGGACGGGTTCTGATTGTAATCGGTGAGGCCAAAACCAAATTCGAGGCCCAGCGGTGTGACCGGCGTGATCAACCAAGCGGTGCGCAGCCCGAACAACTCCGACGTGTGGTCCGTGTAGTCGTACACGGAAGTGGTGGCGAAGTAGAATTGGTGGTCGTAGTTGAAACTCACGACCGCCTTGTTAAGGTCCCAAAGCGCGAGCACGCCGAGGTAGTCGTCGAAGTAACCATAATTCTGACGCCCCCCCAACTGGCCGGGCTGGCTGGTCTGGCTGGCCACGTCCGCCGTGTAATGAAACCGGTTGTGGAAGTTGATCACGAAATCGCCGACATACAGGTCGAACGTCAGGTCTGAGCCGGGGGTGATGAACAAGTAGTCCAGGTCACTGTTGGAAACGTACTTGTTGTAGCCGATGCCGGCGCCAAACGACAAAACGTTCTTCTCCGTGACGGGCCAGAGCGCGCGGGCGTTGATGCTCGGACTGACGATCAGGTCTTCGTCCTTGTCATACCGGCGGTAGCGGACGTTGTCCGAAGCGGACAGGGCCAATTGGGAATTCAGATCCAGCTTCACCGGGCCCAGTTGCAAATCGCCCCAACCGGCGGCGATGCGCTGCCGCTTGGCCTCCAGCGCCGCCTGGCCGGCGAGCGAGGCGCGCAAGGCCTCTTGGGCGGCGGCGTTCCACCACGATGCCAGTCCAGCCAGCACCAGCAGGCCGCGGATCAGCGAGGCGCGGCGATGGTGGCGGAGTCGTCGTCGGTTTTTCGCAGGTGTGGACGGCTTGGTCAGGCGATAGGGCGGGGTGGTCGGGTCCGGGTTTCTCTCGTTCCGATGCGAAATCATGTGTTCAAGTGGTTTGGTCTGTTGCGTCGCCGCGCGGCCCACCGTAAGTGCTTTTGCGTGGGGGTCAAGCCATTATCCTCCTGCGACCGCGTAAACAGCAGGGGGCGTGGAGCCCCGCGAGCCGGATTCCCCGGTTCTGTTGCCAACGGGAAACCCCACCCCCGCGAAGAGGCTGACCGTCCTCAGCCGGAGGTGATTTCGCTCTCCTCTGCCTGATCCGTCGGCGTGGCAGGCTCACCCAGAACGGTTTCCAGTAACTGCTTCAAACGGACAAAATCCACAGGCTTGCCGAGGAACGAGTGCGCACCCGCCTGCTGGCCTGCCGCGCGCGTGACGCTGGTATCCAACGCGCTGACCAGAATCACCGGCAAGCGTCGCGAGCCCGGCTGTCGGTTCAAGATTTCGCACAAGGTGAGGCCGTCCAAGTCTGGCAAGAGCACATCGAGCAGCACGGCATCCGGCCGCGCGAGGCTCACCTTGTTCAGCGCGTCCATCCCGCGGGGAGCGTACTCAAAGGCATACTGCGGGTCGTCCAAGCGATACCGCACCAGTTCGGCGAAATCGGCTTCGTCGTCCACGATCAGAATGGTCTTGGGCATGCGCGGCTGTCTCGGGATCGCCTGCCGGTTCAATCTGCCAGCGCCATGTCCAGCAGGATCGCCAGTTCGACTCGCCGACGGGCCTGAATCAAGAAGGTCGAGTCCGGTTGTGTCCCAAGCCGGGGGCTGGCCTGTTGCTCGCCCAACACGGGCGCGGCGCTGGTGTCTCCAGCGCGTTCCAGTACCCAGGCGAGGCAGACTTCGATCCACGGACGGTTCGCGCGACGAAAGGCCCGAAGGGTATCCCGATGCACGTGGACATTCGCGGCGATGTATCGCGTTGCGGTATCCTGCTGGCAATCCAACTCGATGTCCTCCGAGGCGTAAGAGCCCGCCGCGTAGCTGTAGGTCAGCAGGGTGAGCAGCATGCGCGGATTGTACGATCCGTCCGCCGGACTCCTCCATGCCGGCAATTCCGGGGCCAAGGCGGCCACGGCTTCGAGGGCCAGCTTGATCAAGGCGCATTCCCCCACTCGCAGGCGCAGATCATCCCGAAATGGGATTGGCGCGCGGTTGGCGGGGTTCCCGACCGACGTGGTGGTTGGCAGACTCGTGTTCATTTCCCGGCAACCATCGCCGAGCCACGTTACCGTTGCTTGCCGGGTTTGTTACGGTTGGGTGACAATTGTTCGTGACATTTGGCCGCTGTTTGCCAGTACTGACGCGGCTATGTTTTCACTCCAACAACTGTTTGGCAAAGGCGACAAGTTCTACGGGTTGCTTGAGGCGGCGGCTGAGGAAGCGCATCAGAGCGTCCTGCTTGTCATTCAACTCATCAAGTCCCCGCGGGACAAGAAGGCGCTCGACGACTTGGTTCTGGCCCGGCGCAAGGAAAAGAAGATTGCCGAGCAGATCAGCGAGGAGCTGGTGAGGACCTTCGTGACCGGCTTGGAGCGCGAAGACATCGAGGCATTGTCCCTCGCGCTGCGTAAGATTCCCAAGACGACCGAGAAATTCGCCGAGCGCTGGGAGCTGGCCGCTCCGCATTTGGACGGGGTGAATTTCATCCCGCAGGCCGAGATGATGGAGAAAGCCACGGAGGTTGTGCTCACGATGGTCAAACAGCTCCACGACATGAAGCACTTGGAGAAACTGAAGGACCTAAATGACAAGCTGCAATACGTCGAGGGCGAGGCCGACAAGCTGATGCTGGAGCTTCTCAAGGAGCTTTACAGCGGCAAATATGACGCATTGCGCGCGATTGTCATTCGGGACCTCTATGAGTTGATCGAGAAGGTGGTGGATCGTTGCCGCGATGCCGGCAACGTGGTGATGCACATCATGCTCAAGAACTCTTGAGCCGCGCCGCCCGATGACTCTCATCCTGACCGTCATCCTCGTGGCCTTGGTGTTCGAGTACATCAACGGCTTTCACGACACGGCCAACTCCATTGCCACGGTGGTTGCCACGAAAGTGCTGTCCCCGCGTCAGGCCGTGGCCATGGCGGCGAGCATGAACCTGCTCGGCGCCCTCTGGGGAACCGCCGTCGCCAAGACGATCGCCAGCGGCTTGGTGGACACCAAAGTGGTGACTTCCGAGATTGTCGTCTGCGCACTGCTGGGCGCGATTGTCTGGAACTTGATAACTTGGTGGTTTGGGCTGCCGTCCAGTTCTTCGCACGCACTGGTCGGCGGACTGTGCGGCGCGTGTCTGGCCGCGGCCAACAACCACTGGGACGTGATTGTCTGGAGCGTTCCTGGCAAGGAGCATTGGTGGGAGGGCAAGGGGGTGCTGTGGAAAGTCCTGGTGCCGATGATCACCTCGCCGGTTTGTGGCTTGGTGGTCGGTTTCCTGGTGATGGGGTTGCTCTATTTCCTCCTGCGGAACTGGCGGCCCATGATGGTGAACAAGGTCTTTGGCAAGCTCCAGTTGTTCAGCGCCGCCTACATGGGGTTCAGTCATGGCACGAACGACGCGCAGAAGACGATGGGGATCATCGCGCTGGCGCTTGTGGCGGCGACCGGCGCCGGCACCTTCGATCACCTGCCCGGCTGGCTCGCGTTCCTGAAGCTGCCCGCGCCCGCGCCCGGCAAATCAGTCGAAATTGCGGTCTGGATCAAAGTCGTCTGCGCGCTGACCATGGCGGCGGGAACTGCGGCGGGCGGCTGGCGGATCATTAAGACGCTGGGACACAAAATGGTCCGGCTGTACCCGGTCCACGGTTTCGCCGCTGAAACCACTGCCGCGACCGTGCTTTCCACCGCCGCTTTTTTCGGCATGCCGGTTTCGACAACCCATGCCATCACTACTTCGATCATGGGCGTTGGCTGCGCGAAGGGTTTCAACGCCCTCCGCCTGAACGTGGTTGAGCGCATTGTGTGGGCTTGGATTCTCACCATTCCGGCCAGCGGCATCGTGGCTTACGGTTTGGTGCGGTTGGCGCGAGTGACCGGATGGGTGCCATAGCCTGATGAATGGGTAATCCGTGGCCAATGGCACCGATCCTCACCATCGTTGTTGTCGCGCTGGTCTTCGAGTTCATCAACGGCTTTCACGACACGGCGAACGCCATTGCCACGTCCGTCGCCACGAAAGTGATGACGCCGCGTCAGGCCGTGGCGATCTCGGCGGTTTTCAATCTCATTGGGGCGCTCGTCGGCACGGCGGTCGCAAAGACCGTTGGGACGGAGATCGTGGACGTAAGTGTGGTCACTCCACTGACGCTTCTCTGTGCCTTGAGCGGGGGCATCATCTGGAACTTGTTGACATGGTGGTTTGGCCTGCCGTCGAGCTCCAGTCACGCGCTCATTGGTGGCTTGTGCGGGGCCGCCCTGGCTTCGGCTCACGGCAACTGGAGCGTGATCCACTGGTCCGTGGTGGACGCCATGCACCAGAAAGTCATCGGGCTGTGGCCGAAAGTGGTGGCTCCGATGATTCTCGCGCCCGCCTTGGGACTGCTCGCCGGGTTCGCTGTCATGGGATTATTGCTTTGGGGATTCCACGCCTCGCGCCCGCACAGAGTCAACCGCATCTTCCGCATTTCCCAGTTCTTCAGTGCGGCCTGGATGAGTTTCAGTCACGGCACGAATGACGCCCAGAAGACGATGGGGATCATCGCGTTGACCCTCTTCACGGCCACCACGCAAACGAAGGCATTCGACCACCTTCCGGGCTGGATGGGTTTCCTGCACTCTCCGGAATTCAAGGTTTACACGTGGATCAAGGTCGTGTGTGCGATCACCATCGCGGCCGGCACCGCGGTGGGTGGGTGGCGCATCATTCAAACGCTGGGCACAAAGATGGTGAAGCTTCAGCCCATCCATGGCTTCGCGGCGCAGAGTTCGGCGGCGGCCATTATTCAAGTGGCCAGCACCCTCGGTATTCCACTCTCCACTACGCACGTTGTGTCCGCCGCCATCATGGGGGCCGGTGCCACCAAGCGGCTCAATGCCGTAAAGTGGAACGTCGTCGAGCGCATGGCCTGGGCATGGGTGATGACATTGCCCCTGACCGCGTTGCTTGGATATTCGTTGCTGCACTTGCTGCGATTCTTGGGCTTGGAGAACTGATCCTCCTCGCGGACGACTCGACTTTGCCTCGCCCGCTGCTAGCCCGACTTCCGCTACTGGAGGCTGGCTTTGACTATTTTCGGGGGGAGGCCG
>CAZJTM010000288.1:0-6117 GCA_964548925.1 uncultured Verrucomicrobiota bacterium
GTCCCGCCCGCTTCACCCCGGCTTTACATCCTCCACGGCTACGTTGCAGCAGCACGCACACGTTCACCGCAGCCAGCCATCCCGCACCAGGCCGTCGCGCAGCTTTTCCGTCTCGCTCGCGGTCGCCACACCTTCCTCGGCTGGTTGCGTTTCCGTCTCGCTTACACCTTCGCCTCACGGCAGGTCGTGCGGCACTTCACTCGCCAGCTCCGGGCGCGTTACTACACCCAGTCAGAGCTCCGGTAGCTCCCACTTCTCGCCGCTGGCGCGCAGCTCACGCCCCCAATCAACTTCAACGTCCATGACTAGTACCCCGCAGCCACACGCAAGGACGCTGTCCGTGCCGGGAATCAGCCCGGCACGGGGGCGCTTCAATCAGTGAGCACGCCGACACTTCATCCCGCCCACGCGGGATTTCGTGTCTTCCGGCGCGACGTTTTGCAGAGCAACCCAACCCGGCGGGCGGTGCCACACCCAACCGTGCCTGACTGGACGGGTCAGTCCAGCCAGGCCACGGAGCGGAGAAGATGGTGTCTTGGAGGTCGCGACTGCGTCGCGCGTTAATCACCAACCCCACCCCGCAGACGACTCGCATACGCGCACCAATCGCACACGCAGGAACCGCTCCGGGCCTCCGTTTCCCGCGCTGACGCGCGCCACTGCGCCCGTCGCTTGCGTGCCGGCCTCAAGCCGGCGCGCCGATGTTTGGCTCGCCGGGGCTCGCAAGATTGGAAATCACTTCATCCCGCCCATGCGGGATTTCGTGTCTCCAGGCGCAACGAGGGATCCGCGAATACCACGCGCGATCCCATTCGCACGCGTCGCAGCAAACGGCGTTGCCTGTGCCGGGAATCAGCCCGGCACAGCAGCACTCAATACTGGCTGCTCCGTTCGGGCGCAAATCACGAGGCAGCAGTCGCGCCAGCCCGCCCCAGAACCCAACGGGCTGGCACGCCTGCTGCAATCATGGAGTGCGCCCTGCCACTCCGCAGAAGAACGGTCTGGTGAAGGAATGGTAACCTGTCGGGCATTCGCACGTCTTTGCTCGCAGCATCCTGCCTGCGGGTCCGGCCAGCCTGCCTGCTCTGTGTGAGTGTGCTCACAGAACGAGTGATGAGCACACTCACACAGATCAGTCAGGCCGGCGCGGGCCGGGTTCGTGCAGCATGGTTGCGCTGGCAGTCTCGGGTCTCCGGTCTCTACTACCGTCGCGTCACGGAGCCAGTGCAGTTCTGGCTGGCATTGGGTCGGGCACCGGAGTTCAGGCCCCAGCTCCCCTGGTGGCAGCCGTTCGTCTGGCGGTATCTGTGCATCACTGGTTGGGCCCGTCACTTCCCACGTCCCCGGCGCCGTCGCGTCTAGCCGCTGGCGCGCAGTGCATGCCGCCAGTTCATCAGCACCCCACATCGCCAGTGAACACGAACCAAGGCAAGAGGCGGACGCCAACGCCCAGGGGGCCAGGGTCAGGCGCTCCATCACCACCAACCCGGCCTCACAGAGCCGTCCCTTGCGCTGCGTTCTCCCCCGGCGGCTTCTCTCCGCGCCAAGGAACGGCCCTGTTCCGCCCAGCGCACGAGGACCGACTCGCCAGCTTTCCGGCCCGCTTCACTCGACTCCACTCTCTGGCCTCAGTTCCTTCAGCCACCGTTTCGCTCGTTCCGCCGGTCCGCAAACTGCCGAGACGGTCAGGCCATCCATTCGTGCGCCCCCCAATGGGTGCAGGCCACGCCTGCCGTGAGCCCGCACAGCTTTCGCGGCGGTGACTCCGCCCCGGCGGCGGGCCCCGCCGCGAAACTGAACGGCCTCACGCCGCAGACCATCCCAGTCTGACCCTCCGCGTTTTGGCTCCACGGCCGGTCGGCTCGACTCACCCACAACCGCACCCCCACGAGTCGGCCTTGCCAGCCGTTCCGCCAAACCACGGAGCGTCAGAACAATCCGGCTTCGCGCTGGCGCGACTCAGCAATGGCACACTCCCGCAGACCCGCCCCCCAATAATTGGCGGCGCGGGCATGCAGGACCAGCGCGGCTGACAGTGCTCGTGCCTGTGCGCCTGGGGCCGCGCTTTGCTCCCCGGGCCGAACACAACACGCATTCGTGCGGACATAAATCCAAGACTTCCGCCTGACCCCCCTTCTACGAGGAATCCGTCAGGCGGGGATTTATGCGCCGCACAATGCGCCGTTATGTTCAGCCCGGCGGCCCCGCCTGTCACGGCGCGTGCTCCCCCCGACCTCGCATCCGTCCGGGCGCACTCACGTGGGCCAGTGCGGCACGCACCGCGCCAGGCGGGCCGGCATCCTTCACGCCCGCGCCCGCAAAACTCCCCCAAGGAAAACAGCGGGTCTGCCAGGGGGTGAAGCGAGCTCGCTCCGCTCGAAGTCAAGGAAAGCGACACCGTCGCTTGTCGGGGTCTTCAGGTGTTGCCTCCGCTTGTGCTCGCCCCTGCCGTTCCTCTCGCTCTGTCGCCCTTCTCGGCCAGCGCACCAACCGGCCCGTGTCGCGGGGCACCTTCTGAAGACTACTTCCCCGCACAAGGGCCGGGCGCTGGCTCTTTCGCGAAGGGCGACAGACCAAGACGAACAGCAGAGCACAAAAAAAAAACACCATGAAGACCAACAAACAAAACAACTCAGGGCTCAAGAGCCAATCCGAACAGTTCAGCACAATCAAAGACCAGCAGGCGGAAACGCAAACCGCACCGGCACAGAACGGCCAAGCTGCCACGGAGACCGAGAAGAAAGACAATCGGCTGCCGATTGATTCAGAGGCACGCAAGAAGAACCGCACACTTCCGACACCGAAGGTCTTGAACCTCCTCTTGAATAGCTTGCCCGACGCCTACTACCGCGCCGAAGTCGTCGGCAAATGGATTTGGGTCCGTTTCACGGAGCAACCGGCGGCCCAGATCAGGCAGCAGCTTGCGCAGCTTGGCTTCCATTGGAATCGCGAACGCCAAGCATGGCAGCACCCCTGCGGCAACTTCCGCTTGAGCAGTGAGAACGACCCGCACGAGCGGTACGAGTCTTACTTCCCCGCCCGCATCCGCAAGAGCGCACCCGCCGCGCAACCCGCCGCCGCCTGAACCACCCACCGCAAGGGCGCGGCTCACACCCGCGCCTCGCATTTTCAACTCACCATGAGCAAAATCACTTTCCCACAACCAGCCTTGCGCGCCGTGTTCTTTGATGGCCCCGAGCCCGATCAGAACCACGACGGCGACGAAATCCCGGTCTGGTCGGTCTATGTCGGCAACGAGGAAGGCGTCCCCGTGGACCAAGTCTATCGCTGCTTGAGCTTTGGCACCGCGGAACGGTTGGCCCAACGCATCGCCGAGGGCCGCGGCCTTGAACTGATTGCTGACGCCACGCCCGCTTGAAAGGACCAACCACCATGAAACGCAACCGCAGACCTTTGCCCATCCCGCAACACGAATTCGGGTTCACGCCGACCGCGTTCAACTTGATTCAAGACACGGGCCTGGATGGCGACCGCCTTACCCGCGAACAAGCCGAAGCCCTACACCGCCGTCAGCTTGCCGAGCAAGCGCAAGCCCGCCTCTTTGCTCAACCCGCAACGCTCGACGCTCAATCCGTATGAATTGCTTTCGTCTCCGCCCCGGTGATGTCATCCGCCTTGATGGCAAACCCTGTCCCGTGATCCGCGTGAACGATTGCGCCGCCGTGGTCGCCGTGACCAAGCCCGCCCGCGAGTTTACGACGCTGTTTGGCAAACGCGTCCGCATTCAACCCAAGCCCGCCTTGGTCCGCATCTCTCCCAACGCCGAACTTGAAATCCTCAACCGTTAAACACCATGAACGAACACATGCACAACACCGCCGAGCCTTTCGGCCCGGTCGTTTACGCTTACACCCGCGCGCAAGCCGTCGCCGACGGCGTGCAAGTTGAAGTCTCGAAGGTGGCCGCCGAAGCCGGCATCCGGTTTCCCGTCTTTCTCACGCGTTGCGTTTATGACGCTTACGTGACCGTCCCCGCTGGCGTGACCGGTCAGGACGAAGCCGGCAGGCTTTGGGACATCATCTGGCTTCTGAGATTTGCCATCATTCGCAGCCGCCCCGGTTGCGACCGGTTGCCGGTCGCACTCTACGTCCGCAACGACAACCACCGCGCCAAACTGGTCGAGCTGATCGCCACCTGTGGGCCGCTCGATCTGGACGATCCCGCGCCCGCCATTACTTTGATGATGCCCGGGGAAGACTGAGCCCACCGATTCCCTCTTGCGCTCCGAGAGGTTAAACCTGCGAGCCGGCCAGCGGCGGGGCCCGTGTCCGCCGCACGTCCCCCCTGAAAAAAGCCGCGCGGCTGAACCTTCACGGGTTCAGCCGCTTTGCCGCTTCTTGGGGAGGCGACTTCCTCCCCAAACCCTACCCGCCAAAGGCCACGCCTCTGGACTCTCCACCTTCCACCACTGGGGTTGCGCACCCCAGACCCGCGCCAAAGGTCAACGCCCTCTGGACACCCACCGCTCAGAACCCCCGCAATTTCCGCTGCGTGATCGTCCTCGACTTCGTCGCGACCAGGTAGCGCAGGCAATCAGCGCAATCATCGCCGCCGACACCTTCTTCGTCGGCATCCACCTTCAGCACGTCCTCGGGCCGGTTCGGATCGTGTTGCAGAGCCGGCAGTGTCTCGATCAGCCGCGCGCACCGCTTGTGGAAGAACAGCGTCGGCCGGATACCGGACTCCACATCGCCCAGGCGCGTCAGGAGTTCGGCCCAACCGTTCACGCGATCCATGTTAGCCGCGCGCAGATTGATTCCTACCCTGGCGTACTGCGCCGCGATGGTCGTGCCGTCACTCTGCCGTGAGAAGACGTCGGCACCAGCCACGAACCGTTTCAAGTCGCCGAGTTCCAGGGGCCGCGTTTCTATTTTGCCATCAGCCATTGCCCATCGGCCATTCGCGATGCGATGCCGCGCCAGCATCGCCTTGATGGCCGGCGCGTGCCGTTGCGGCAACCACAGGCGCTCCGCGTGTTCGTCCACCACGAACACATTGCCGTCCCCATCCGTGCAGCCCAACAGGCAGACGGTGTAGTGCGCATACCCGTAGTCCAGCGCCGCCCACCACTCGCGCGCCCGCGTGTCGTCGAAATCTTCGACGACGTGAACCTCGCGCCGCAGCGTCGTGAAGAACTGGCCGGCGGCGATGTCCCAATCGCCGTCCAGCCAGGCGCGGCGCTGCCACCCGCTCAAGCCTTGCAGCACCTGGATGTATTCCGGATTGTTCCAACGGTTGTCGGTCACGCGCGCCGCGATGAAGCGCGTCTCGGTTTCCGCGCCTCGCTGCCACGGCTCAATGAATCGCTTTCGATACCAGCCGTGCCCCACTCCGCCCGGGTTGGTCGTGCTGTAGATGCGCGGTCGCCAGTTCGGCTTTGAACTCCGGCAGCAGGTCGTGATGTCCTGGTATTTGCGGCTGGTCAGGGTCGTGGCTTCCTCGATCCCGATCACGTCGTATTCCAAGCCCAGGTAGGCATCAATGTCCTTCTCGTTCTGGAAATGCCCGGCAATGATGCGCGAGCCGTTGTGAAAACTCAGGATGCCCCGAAACGCCGAGAATTCGTGACCGAGTTTCGTGAACAGCTTCCGCCGCAGATCCTCGAAGTGTTCCAGGTTGGCCTTGCCGACCTTGCGCAGGAGCAGACACTTCAATCCCGGCACGCGCTGGCAATCATCCACGCCCATCTGACCCAGCAACCAATGCGACTTCCCGCCGCCCCGGGCGCCACCGTAGCCGATGGCGGTCGGTCCGTTGGCGCGGTCGCACAATCGCGCCGCCGCGCTGGCTACAAGCTGCCGCTCCTGCAGGATCACGTCAGCCCGCTCAAACCGTTGCATCTGGTCCATCGGACAGCCCGCCCGCCGCCCGACCAGGAAATACCGTTCCCAAGGTGTCATGCGCCCTCCTTCGTAGCCGCCGACGTCAGGAGGCTCTGACTTCCACCTGACCCCTGACACTTGTCACTTGTCACCTCCTCGACATCCACGATGGCCGGTGGCGCTGCCACCTCGCCTGGTAACGGCTGCCCGTAAATCTTCTCCAGCGCCACCGTGACCTCGACGCGCACCGCCGGCAGATCGTCGCCTTTGCGCC
>CAZJTM010000289.1:0-6090 GCA_964548925.1 uncultured Verrucomicrobiota bacterium
AAATTTATCCTGCAGCAGGTATAATCTGTTGAAGTCTGTGCCTGACAAATTCATACTTTTTACGTAATGATTCAGACCTTAGCCTGGTCACAACCTGACTGGTGAGCAGGCTTTTTATCTCATCTACCGTAAACACCTGAATGATAGTGTACCACGGATATGTTTCAAGCATCCTGATGAAAAGTGTCTCCCTGGTAAAATGACCGACATTTATTTTTTCGCCCCTGAGAACGGACTCAATGTCATCAGGGGAGATTTTATAATCCCATCCCAGCTGTTTAAATATCCCTGTTTTTTCCTCAAGAGTCATGCTGTCAATTTCAGAGAGCAGAAACAAAGATAACTATCTCAAACCGGAAATGATTTCAATTATTCTTTCGGCGGTGTGGCCGTCCCAGAGAGGGGGGACGGTGCCTTTCTTCCAGTTGCCTGAGAGAAGTCGCTGCATTGCCGGGGCAATTGCATCGGGATTGGTGCCAAGGAGTTCGTTGGTGCCCATTGTCACTGTCTCAGGACGCTCAGTACTGTTACGAAGTGTCATGCACGGCACCCCCATTACAGTTGTCTCCTCGGTTATTCCGCCGGAGTCGGTTATCACTGCCAATGCCCTTTCAGCAAGATAGTTGAATTCGAGGTATCCGAGTGGTTCGGTGAGTGAAAGGGTATCACTTACTGCCATGCCGGAACCGGTGATGACCCTGCGGGTCCGCGGGTGGACAGGAAAGATCAGCGGAAGGCTGCCGGCGCTGCCGGAGACCTCATCAAGAAGGCGTTGAAGGTTTGCCGGGTCGTCAACGTTGTTCGGCCTGTGAAGGGTAAGAACTATATACCCTTTCTCCCTGAGCCGCAACTCATCCCATAATGCAGGCTTTCTGAACCGCGGACGGCAGTGCAGAAGGGTGTCTATCATTGTATTGCCCACGAAGAAGAAACGGTCAGCGGTTACGCCGGCTGTCCGCAGGTTTGCATTTGCGGTTTCAGATGTGGTGAAGAAGTAATCGGTAATGCTGTCAGTCACGATCCGGTTTATTTCTTCCGGCATTGTCATATCGCCGGAGCGTATGCCTCCTTCAACGTGTGCCACCCGTACAAGCATTTTTTTGGCAGTGATGGCGCATGCCATCGTTGATGTGACATCACCCACCACAATACAAAGGTCAGGTTTTCTTTCCGTCAGGAGTTTCTCATAACCGAGCATGATGGCGGCGGTCTGTTCAGCCTGCGTTCCGCCACCGGCATTAAGGTTTACATGAGGTTCAGGGATTTCGAGTTCATCAAAGAATGAACCGCTCATGTTGCGGTCATAGTGCTGCCCGGTATGGACAAGCCGGAAGTCAATTGTTTCGCCCATGGCAGCCCTTCTCTTTATCTCCCGGATAAGGGGAGCTATCTTCATGAAGTTGGGTCGTGCACCGACAATGAGGTCAAGGAGCATGGAAAGGTCTGAGGGTCTTAAGGTCTGAGGTCTGAAGGTCAGGCTATTTGCCGAAGAGGAGGCCGAGCTTCAGGTTGATGAAGCTGTCATGCCAGGCGGCATTGAAATCAGAATTGTCAAAGATCTCCCTGTCAATCTGGGTAAGGAGGCCTGCGGAAAACGAGAGATGCGTGTTCTTGAATACCGGCACAATCAGACCGAGGCTTGGGTTTCCGAAGACTTTTGAATAGTCGCGGAAATTGTCAAAGTTCAGCATGAATCCTGTGGGCATGGCAACGAAGAATTTAACTCTCTGTTTGCCTATAAAATATCTCATATCAGCATAAAGTGGCATTGTGTATCCATCGTTGTACTTCAGGTAGCCGATTCCTCCACCCAGGGCAAACCCGCTTCCGAATCGCCAGCCGAGAGCCGTTGTGGCACCAGCATGGTAACGTGCAAAGGGAGGCTCAACAACAAATAATCCAAACCCATAGTGACCTTCCGTCAGGCTGTAAAGCCCTCCGCCTGTCCCTGCATAGGGCTGGGCCGCGGTTGTGAAAATCTTGTGGCTCCTCCAGAAATCCTGCCTCTGGTCCAGAAATTGCAGTTTATCAAGGTGCCAGCAGCGTTCAGTTACCACCTGTGCGGCAGCGTTTGAAGCCCCAAGTATTATCAGGATTACCAGGATCAGGTTTCTTTTCATCGTTCCATTTTTAATAAATGTGATATTGCTGATTCCAGATTACAAAATTCTGTCCAGCTACCTTAATAAACGGGATGTTTACCCTGTAAGTACTTCAGCGGAAGATTATTTGCCAAACATCAGGCCAAGTTTCATGTTGATGAAAGAATCGCGGTATCTGCCCCAGGGGTCTGTCATTTCAAAGTAGCTCCTGTTGAACTGGGTCAGGAGTCCGACTGCGAAAGAAAGCTTTACACTTTTCGCTACAGGGATAATCAGCCCGGCTCCCGGGTTAACAAAGACTCTTGAAAAGTCATTGAAATCCTCGAAATTCATCAGAAAGCCACCGGATCCCATAAGGAAGATCTTGTTCTTCTGCCTGCCAATATAATATCTGACATCTCCGTACAGCGGAATGCCGTAACCGTCATTATAGCCATAATATCCTACACCTAATCCCAATGCGAGCCCGTTTCCGAACCGCCAGCCGTTCACCGTTGTAATGCCGGCATAATGATGTGAAAAAGGAGGTTCAATGCCTGACAGTCCGAATCCGTACTGTGCCTCGGTCAGATTGTAGAATCCGCCTGATATTCCTGTGGTTGGACTCGGAGTGGTGGTAAACAATTTATGACTTCTCCAGAAGTCCTGCCTGTGTTCAAGGAACTGAACCTTATCGAGGTGCCAGCAGCGTTCGGTTACAATCTGTGCACCTGCAAACGATGCAGCAAAAATCATGGCAGTGAGAACAGTTAAAAGTCTTTTCATGATTGTCCTTTTTAATATTTCGGTGACTTTGGGTGACAATTTACAAAATATTCTTTAGATAGATATTTAGAACTACATTTAATTGCAATACAGCATGGTGAATACGGGCGTACTTATCTTGTATTGTAGGTTCTCTTTGATTTGAACTCCATGCCAGCCTTGAAGCTGACAAATGAATGACGGGTACCTTCCCCGGTCATTGACATCAGCCCTGTGGAGAAAGAGACAGCCGTCCTTTTTGCAGCTACATATCTTATTCCTATGGAGGGATTCAGGAACATCCATGTACCGTTATTCAAGTCATTGAAATTCAGCGCCAGTCCGCCTGCTGCCGCAATAAAGGGTACCCAGTTCTGGGAGCTGAAGCTGTACCGTGCATCAATGAATGCCGGGAACAGTGCGGCATCATTGTGCATATGAATGCCAACTCCGATACCAGCTTTCATATTCCTTGTAAACTGATATCCATTGACAGTTGTAACGCCAAAATAGTATTTTGAATAGGGGAAAGCGGTGGCGCTGAGTCCTGGTCCGCCGGCCAGTTCTGTAATATTCACATATCCGGTCTGCCAGTCGTAAGTCACCCTGGGCGTTTTTGCAATACGCTGGGCGTCAAGTGCGACAAGGGAGGCCAAGAGAAGTAGAAGGGAGAGGGTGGTTCTCATATTTCAAGGTCTGAAGGTCTGAAAGTCTGAAGGTCTGAAGGTCTGATCCGCCAGCAGGCGGACAAGGGTCTGAAGGTCAGGGTTTTGTGCTAGTCGTTGGTATAATAGCCGGAGGTTTTGCCGCCTCCTTTGGTGTAGTAGTTGCCCGGGTCATAGTAACGGCTGCCATAACCGAGAGAGTAGCCGTACCGGAGGCCGTAACCATAATACCCCGAAGTTGAGATATCATTCACTATAAGGGCAACATTTGACATCTCTCCCTTACGGAAGATCTCATCAAGGAGCTGTACTGAACCTCTTGTGGTGTACCGCTGACGCACAACGAACAGAGTGACATTTGCAAGCTGGTTGAGCAGCAGCGCATCTGTAACTATTCCCACGGGAGGAGTGTCAATAATGACAGCATCAAATTCGTTCCTGGCTTTCAAAAGAAACTCCGCCATCTTTGGTGAGCCGATAAGCTCGGCGGGGTTAGGAGGAACGGGGCCTGACGGGGCAAACCAGAGATTATCAATTTGTGTCTGAACTATCACCTCTTCAAAGCCAACTGTTCCGGCCAGGAACTGGCTCATCCCATGTCCGTTTCCTGCCTTAAGAATGGCATTTACACGCGGCTTGCGAAGGTCGAGGCCGACAATGAGCACTTTCTTGTTCATCATTGAAATGATTGTAGCAAGGTTGACTGAGACAAAAGTCTTGCCTTCGCCGCTGACAGGTGAACTTATGACTATAACCGGGCATTTTGTCTGACCGGTATAAAAGGTTAGTGAGGTCCTGACGGCCCTGAAGCTTTCAGCGAGCGTGCTTCCCGGCTTCTCGGCAACAGGGTCTTCAACGTGATACTCGGAATGGCTGATGTACCCTATAATGGGAGCTTTGGTTAAGTGTTCAATATCATGCCTGCCAATAATCTTGTTGTTGAACAGGTCAAAGATGACTATCAGCGCCATGGGAACCAGGAGGCCGAGCAGTATTGCAACCAGGTAGTTCTTCATTGATTTGGGCCTGATCTGGGCACTGTTGTTAACGATTGCCTCATCAATAATACGGTTATCGGTTATCTGAGAGGCCTTTGCAATGCCGGCTTCGGCACGTCGTTCAAGCAAATATGTGTAAACGGAGTTGTTGAGATCAAATTTTCTCTGAATGCCTATCAGGCGGCGCTCAGTCCCTGGAAGCCGGCCCAGCTCCTTCTCAGCGTTGGCAATCCGGCCATTGATTGTGTTCATTGTGAGTTTCAGCTGGCTGATTGCACTGTTTACATTCTCACGGAGAGCTGTGCGGGCATCCTCAACCTTCCTGTCCATAAGCTGAACCTGCGGAAGATTGTCAGTTACCGTGAATGCAATCTTGTTCCGTTCCTGCTGTACAACAGAGAACTCCTCAACAAGCTTTACAAGGACCGGGTCAGTGACACCCATCACACTGGGGGAGATAATGCTCTCCGAAGCTTCCCTGGCTTCAAGATAATCGAGCAAATATTCATAATACTGTTCCTGGAGACCGAGCATGTTCTTTTCGCCTTCAAGCTTTTCAAGCTTTTGCAGCACAAGGGTCCCTTCGAGGGTGAGATCGACAAAACGGTTGTTGAGACGGAAGTTTTCCATGCTGTTCTCAGCCAGCCTGAGTGAATCGGATATCAGGCCCAGCTGTGCCTCGATGAAGTTGATTGTGTTATCCGCTGCCTTGCTCTTCCAATCCATCCCCTGAAGGATATAAAGCTTCATGAGGGTATTAAGGTAATCGGAACCCTGTGAGGGAGAGTACCCGTCGAACGAAAGCGTGAACACTGAAGCATATTCCTTTACCGGCTCCACCTTCAGACCGGAGCGGTAACTGTTAGCCAGAGCCGGCAGTGACTCAAACCAGACAAGCCAGCGGCTGGTTCCTCCGGTGATAGCCCTGGTGCTGTCACGAGGTTCAAGAACAAAACTGAATCCGCCCTGTTCGAACGTTTCGCCGGCAGAATATTCCCTTTGACTGTTTACTTCCCCCGCCTGTGCAATGGATTCATTGTTCTTTTTCCACTCGGCCAACTGGTCACCGTCAATCTCCACAGAGTACTTCCCTCCGGAGGTGAACCTGACAGTCATTGATACTCCTTCAGGTTGTTTGTCTGCCAGCTTCGTGATAACAAACGGTGATGTTTTATATGTTCTCTGTCCCTGGATACCGTTTCTTGCCACCGGTATGTAAGCCACATGTGTTTCAAGCATCTCCTCAATGACCCTGTAATTCAGAGTATAAGACTGCAGGATAGCCACCTCATCGTCGAGGTTGGGGTAAGGATTATAGACACTACCCGCGAATATCTGTTCCATATTGGCTATGGCACCGGTAGTCTGTTGCTCCTTTATCAGCAGTGTGCTCTTTACGTTATACGCCCTCTGCGAGTAGCGGTTGAATATATAGGCAATGCCAAGCGCGAGGAAAAGAGCTGCGGCTATCCAGAGCCAGTTGCTGATGAACAGCGAGACGTAGCGCATCAGGTCGATATCATCGCTGGGGGGGGTGGGGTTCTTGGGGGTATCCAGGGGTTGAAAGTCTGAGGGTCTGGA
>CAZJTM010000290.1:0-3928 GCA_964548925.1 uncultured Verrucomicrobiota bacterium
GGGCCCTGATCCGGCTGCAACCCCGCTATCTGCCCCAGAGCCCGCTGGGCCAGGCGATCAGCTATGCCCTAAACCAGTGGCCGGTGTTGGACCGCATCCTGGAGCGCGGGGAAGTGGAGTTGGACAACAATCTTGTCGAGAACGCGATCCGGCCGACGGCGCTGGGGAAGAAGAACTGGCGGTTCTTCAGCTCTGCGGAAGCGGGCCAACGCAGCGCGGTGATGTACACCTTGATGGCCAACTGTCGGCGGCACGGCGTCGAGCCCTACGCCTATCTCAAGGACGTGCTGACGCGCCTGCCCCGGACGACCAACCAGGAAGTGGCCCAACTGACACCGCGCCGCTGGAAAGCCGCCCAGCAGCCCCCCGTCCCACTGGCCGCCTGAAGTGCCTTCGGCGCCAGACCAACCGCTCATCCTATCACGATCCGCGCGTCAGCATAGGCAGTCCCCCGGTTAACCGGATACAAAGCGCGGACACAATCCGCGGCTGTTCTTTCTGAAGTGCCTGGCCGATGACGATGCGCGGTTACCGGAACTCATCCGTGATGAAATCAAGGCGGGGACTTGGTTCGTCCTGTGCGACAGCCCGAATGCCAAGGCGTCCAACTACGTCCCGCAGGAAGTGGCTTTGGTTGAATCGTTGGATGGAAAATCGAAAGGGACCATTGACCTCACTCAAGACATCCAGCCGCAACTCTACAAACTGGATCGCCTCCTCAAACGCGCCACAGTCTTCCTGTCGTATTCCCACCATGACCGTGAAATCGCGGATCGGATTCGCCAAGCGTTGGAGCAACACGACTATTCCGCGTGGCTGGACACTGCAATTCCTCCCGGCGACGATTGGGCGGCGGCTATCCGGTCAGCCATTGATGACGCGGTGGCCCGTGGTTTCGTGCTCGTCACGCTCAGCCCCGCGTCGCTCGCCAGTCAATACTGCAAACACGGAACCGAGTATGCGCTTGAGTTGGCTGCCCGGCCGCCCCGGAGCAATGTGATCCCGGTGGTCATCCGCCCATTCGCCCCCGGTGGGTTATCGCCTGCGCTCGCCCACCATAAATGGTTCGACCTCACCACTGGCCCGTTCGAGGAGCGCGTGGAAGAACTCATCCGCAGCTTGAAGACGCGCGAGATGGAGTGATGCCCGCAGTCGGGTTTTTCGTTTGGAGTTCCACGTTCAGGCGGTTCGGTGGGGGCGAGGCGTGTTGGAGAGCGGAGGCTGCTTGCACGCGCCCACTTCTTCCGCGCGCCCGACCGGCTAAAGCCGGAACTTCAGGCTTCCCTGGCAGGCGCTGGCTTGATTCTTTCTGGCGCTTGTATAGGCCCACAACCCTCGCCGCAAAGGAACCCTTTTCCCAGTTCGGAGTTCGGGGTAGATTGGCACGCCCGGCTTGAGGTTTTCAGCGGATAAAAGCCGGGAGAAAATTTGACTGTTCTTACCCGCCAATTGGGATGGAGTGTCGCGACTGCGAACTACTCGACACGGAGCATCTCACCGCTTGCCCGGTGGGGGTGAATTGATAACTTCTCCAGCCATTGGCTGATCCAATCGCATGAAGCCCGGAGTTTGGAACATCGACCGCCCGGCGCGGGCGCAACGCATCGCATGAACATCCATCATCTCGAACTGTTTTATTACGTGGCCCGGCATGGCGGCATCAGTGAGGCCGTCCGCAACATGCCGTACGGCATCCAGCAACCCGCCATCAGCGGGCAGGTCATTCAACTGGAGGAGTTCCTCGGGGTGACGCTGTTTCAGCGCCGGCCGTTTTCGCTTACACCCCAGGGCGCGGAGCTTTACGCCTTCATCAAGCCTTTCTTCGACAATCTCACGCCGATGGCCGACAAGCTCCGCGGCGGTGTGTCGCAGCACCTCCGCCTGGCGGCCTCGGAGATCATGATGCGCGACCATATTCCGGGCATTCTCCAGGCGTTGCACAAGGCGTTCCCGAAGCTCAAAGTCACGCTGCGGGAAGGCTACGATCCGGAGGTCGTCGCCTGGTTGCAGCGCCAGGAGGTGGATGTGTCCATCGGCCTTGTGGGCTCGGCGAAACCGCCCTCGGGCATCAACGTCATGCCGCTCTTCAAGCTGCCGCTGGTCTTGCTCGTGCCCAAGACCAGCAAACTCAAATCCGCCACCGAACTCTGGCAACGCGACCGCATCGAGGAATCGCTCATCACCGTCCCCAGCAATGAGCCGATCTGCCGGACGTTTCAGGAGGGCCTGGCCAGGCTCAAGGTGGACTGGTTCGCCAGCATCGAGGTCAGCACCGTCGAACTCGTCCAAACTTACGTCGCCAACGGCTACGGGATCGGCGTGACTGTCGGCGTGCCCAAGATGAAGTATCACCCGCAAGTGCGCCTGCTGCCGTTGGAGGGCTTCGAGCTCGTCCCGTTCTGCCTGCTGTGGCAGGGGCGGCGCAATCCCATGCTGGACACGCTATTCAAGATTTGTGAGGCCGCCACGCGCCGGCTGTTGGAGGGGGAAGACCCCAAGTACTCCCTGCTGAAATAGGCCACGCCGCGCCGTCGCCCGCGAACGGCGACCCTCGCCCCGCAGTACCCAGCGCCAAGGCGCGCGTCAGCGAACCGCGAGGATGGAGTAGAAGCGGCGGCTGGCGGCGCTGGCGGTTTCATCCAGCCAGGAGAGTTGCTCCCCAAACGCCAGCACGTCCGGCGAGGCCGGCAGCCACTGCGAATCCGACAGGTTGTCTTTGTAAACCAGACGATAAGCGACCCCGGGCGACGTGTTCCACGTCACGCGCGCTCCCGCAGCACTCATGGCAATGTTGAGGATGCGCGGAGCGGTCGGCGAGACCACCATTTCAGCCGGAACGAAGTTGGGATCGTTGGTGACGATGAACTTGTCCAGCAGCACTCCCGCGCCGCCGCCACTGACGGTCAATTGGTGGACACCGGGGTCGAAGGTGACGAAGGCGGGCTGCGAGGCGTGTGAGGTGTAGCGGGGCGTGTTGCCACCCGAGGTACCGTTGCCAACGGTCAATCGCACCCAATGCCAGGCTTTGGTGACGGAATCGGCGGCCTCCGCATTCAGGACCCCGGCAAGCGCACCATCGCCCGAGACGTAGAATGTGTTGTCGGCGGTGTCTCCGGCCAACACGCGCGCCCACAGGTAATATCGCCCCGTCTCCTGCACATCAAATCCGTAGCTGGCGGTTCCCTGGCCGGCTGTAAGCGTCGAAATGTAGCAGACGGTCTGGGAGTCTCCGGCCGGACACGAATTCGTGCTCACCATCATGGGCCCTGAAAGCCAACCCGTTTCGGCTTCAACCAACAGACCCACAGGATTCGCCGGAGAGCTCTGTCTGACCACCACGGTGAGTTCGTCGGTGGACTCCAACTCGCCGTCGGTCACCACAAGGCGGATCACATAGGAGCCGGGGGCTTCGAAGGCTGCGGAAGTGGTGGCGGCGGTGGGATCCGTGAAGGCAACTTCGCCGGGCCCCGTGACGACTTCCCATTGCATGCTGACCGCGCCAGGGGTGGCGGGCAGGCCGTCGTCGGCAACGGTGGCGGCGAGGGTCGCGCTCGCCGGCAGGGTGATCGTCTGGTCCGGGCCGGCGTCCACCACCGGGGCGGTGTTGGCCGGGGCGACGCTGACCACCACTTCGTCCGCCGCGCTCAGTTCGCCGTCACTGGCGGTGAGCCGCAGCACGTAATTGCCCGGTTGCGAGAAGCTGGCGGTCGTGGCGGCGGCGCTGGCGTTGGCAAAGGTGACATTGCCGGGCCCGCTGACCTTGGCCCAGGTGACGCTGACCGCGCCGGGGGTGGCGGGCAGGCCGTCGTCGGCAACGGTGGCGGTGAGGGTCGCGCTCGCCGGCAGGGTGATCGTCTGGTCCGGGCCGGCGTCCACCACCGGGGCGGTGTTGGCCGGGGCGACGCTGACCACCACTTCGTCCGCCGCG
>CAZJTM010000290.1:4028-6086 GCA_964548925.1 uncultured Verrucomicrobiota bacterium
TCCACCCGAACCGTGTAGTTGCCGCTCGCCGTGCCATAGTGGATCGCGTATCCCGTCACCCAAGCATCGGGACTGGGATCCCATTCCAAGGTGACGCCGCCTGCGGTCTGGAGCATCGTTGCCGCCGCGATTAGAATCGCGGTCCATCTGCTGCACCTCAAGAGGCGCAGTGCTTCACAACCTATGCCCAGCACGTCTTCATGCGTATCGCGACGCGTTTAAGCAGCGGAAATGCCGGGTTCGCCTACCCTCCTTGGTTTCGAGCCTGGTTCGTGAATGCCGGCTCTTCCGATGGAGGTGCATGGATACGCCTGAGACGCGCTTTTGGGCTGAATTTGGAGAATACGCGCAGGGGTGTAGGACGGAATCTGATCCGGGAGTCATTGCTACGCACGGACTTCGGATCGAGTTTCCGGCGCCGAAAACGGCGCGGTGCTGTCTGAGAATGGTGCAGGGAAAGTCCAGCCTTGCGACTTTCGTCAGCGATGGTTCTGCGCCTCCACTTGTGGTTTGCCGGAGGTATTCTGCTGGAGGCCGGACCTGTCAATGTTCCCCCGGGCTCAAACTGCTTGAGAATCGTGGAGACTGCGATCCCCCAACAAGTGCGGCGCGGACCGGCGCGGATCGCACGCATCCCCGCGATGCACTTTGAGCTTTTGGGCCCGGAGCCAGGTCGGTAGTTTGCACGCGTGCTCGACAAACTGACTCAACAACTGCGCGCTTCTCAATCGTTGGCTGAGGCTCAAGTCCGGGACGCGGTGAACCTGCTGGTGGATGAAGCCGTCACCGCGGCGGCCAAGGCGGATTTCCTGATCGCGCTCACAGGCAAGGGGGAGACGCCGGAGGAAATCGCCGCCTTCGCCCGCGAGCTCCGCGAGCGCGCGGTGACGCCGGTGATTGACCCGGCGTGGCGCGGGGCGCACGAGATCCTCGACGTGGTCGGCACCGGCGGCGATCATTTAAGCACCTTCAATATCTCAACCACGGTGGCGCTCGTGGCCGCGGCGGCGGGAGTGACCGTGGCAAAGCACGGCAACCGGGCGGTGACCTCCACCGTCGGCAGCGCGGACGTGATGGAGGCGTTGGGCGTTCCGTTTGACCTAGGACCGGAGGAGGCCGCGCGGGCATTGCGCGAACGGGGCTTTGCGTTCTTCTTCGCGCCGAAGTATCACCCGGCTTTCAAGCACATCGGTCCGGCGCGCAAGCTCTGCGCGGAGCGCGGGCAGCGGACGATCTTCAACTTCCTCGGGCCGCTGCTGAATCCCGTCCGACCCACGGCGGCGCTGATTGGCGTGCCGCGCCCGGAACTGTGCGAGCCGCTCGCCCGCGTTTTGCAGTCGCTTGGCGTGCGGCGCGCGATGGTCGTGTGCGGGACAGCACCGGTGGAGGCGGGCGCAGTGCGGCATCTGGACGAGCTCTCCACGCTTGGCGAGAACACCATTGCGGAGTTCTATCAGGAGCGCGGGTTGACCTGCGCCACCTTCGATCCCAAGGGACTTCCCCTGCAACCCGCCACACTCGGCGACTTGCGCGGCGGTGACCGGGCCGTGAACGCGGAAATCATCCGGCGCATTCTGCGACGGGAAGAGCGCGGGCCGAAACGCGACGCGGTGCTCCTCAACGCCGGCGCGGCGTTGTTCGTGGCGGGCGCGGCGCGATCCATCGCGGCGGGGTGGGAACTGGCGGCGGCGGTGATTGACGAAGGTCGCGCGGAGCGCAAGCTGGTGGAGTTGAGCGGTCGCTGAGCCGGATCCATCGCATAGGACAGGCTTCCAGCTCTTGTCATCACCCACATCTTCTACGGGCTTCTCTTTGCCGAACTTATGACGCATGGTGCGGACGTGCCAAGTGATCGTCGCTTGGCCGCGGTTCCTCGACTGACGGCTACTCATGACGACCTCCCCCTTGTTGCCGCCAACCCAGTGGGCGCAGCAGGAATTCGCGCTGGCCGAACTGGGCGACCGGCGTCGCACCCAACGTCTGATGGATTTCGCGCAAGGTCTGCTGTAACGCTGCGCGGTAATTCGTGGGGGAGGGTTCAAATTGGTTCGCGGAGGA
>CAZJTM010000291.1:0-6065 GCA_964548925.1 uncultured Verrucomicrobiota bacterium
CAGCCTTGAGGCCATGGAAAGTGATTCCGTAAAACTGCTGGAGCGCGAGGATGCGGAGGATTTGTTGCTGTCGTGGGAGGAGATTGAAAACTGGCTGCCCGTCATGAACGAACGCTGGGCCAGCCTCGCGGAAAAACTGCCCAAGCCCCGGGGCGACTCCCCGCCGGATGAAGCCACGATAAAGACCGTCGCGGAAGCCCTCACCCCGCTGTTTCGCGAGATGGCCGAACACATCTTCACCCCGGAACGCATCCGGGAATTGATTGCCCAACTCAAGGCCTATCGCAACGAGCGCTTCGCGGCGGGCGACAAACGCGTCGCCGGTTTGGCCCTCGGCGCCATCACCTACCTGCAGCGGGAGGACGAACCGGGCATGAATTCCTTTCTGGTAACCCTGTGCTACCAATCGCTCCGGCGGCTGACCGCGCCGCCCGCGGATTCGAGTGTGGAGACTTGAGCGGGTGACGGTCATTTCTTCTCCCTCGCGTAGCCGCGTCTCCTGAGAGCGCGGAACAAACTCACCATCGCTCCAGGGCTTCACTGAAAGTTCTGGCCGTTTGCGGTCGTAGCCATAGATGATGCGTGTTGCCGACGCGATGCCTGCCAGACCGGAAACTGATGCCGCCCGGGAGGAGCCCTTTCTCCCCACCCGCCGCAGTCTCTTGAGCCGGTTACGCAATCTCGACGACGCGGTTTCTTGGCGGGACTTCTTCGACACTTACTGGAAGCTGATCTACAACACAGCCCGGAAGGCCGGTCTCTCGGGCGCGGAGGCGGAGGACGTGGTGCAGGAAACCGTGCTGACCGTCGCCCGCAAGATTCAGGAGTTTCGCTACGATCCCGCTGCCGGCACCTTCAAAGGCTGGCTGCTCCACACCACCCGCTGGCGGATTCTCGACCATGTGCGCCGACGCCAACGGCACCTGGAGGCCGAACCCGATCCGGGCGCGGACGATTCCCGTCGCACCGAAGTCATGGAACAATTGCCCGACCCCGCCAGCGAGCGGATTGACCAGGTTTGGGAAGCCGAATGGGAGCAAAACCTGGTGGACGCCGCCATGCAGCGCATCAAGCGGCAGGTCAAACCCAAACACTACCAGGCCTACGAGCTTTACGTGCTGAAGGATTGGCCACCGGCCAAGGTCGCGTCCGCGCTCGGCATCAACCTCGCGCAAGTCCATCTCCTCAAGCATCGCGTCGGGGCTTTGGTGAAGAAGGAACTGCGGCGGTTGCAGGAGCGCGGGATATGAAGCCGAAAGCGGCAGTTCAACCGCAGAGCCGCGATAGACACGGAGCAATGAAGCCGCGCGCCGGGGATGTCCTTGCCGGACCGGAAGAGGCTTATGTATTCCGGCGCAGAGAACTGGCCGCCGTCGCCAACCTCAGCGTCCATCGCGGTGCTATCTCTCAGCATCGTCGCGTCCCGCGAAGATTTCTCGGGCCGGCTTTCAACCGCAGAGACGCGACATACGCCGAGGTGCTTGCTCCGCACTCCTTCTCTGCGTCTATCGCGCCTCTGCGGTTTTCCGGGGTTGGGGATTGGGGTGCGGCTTTGCCACGCTGGGCCTTTGCGGTTAAAGCTGGCAGCCGGTTGTGTGGCCGCTTCGCGCCACCGCACCTTTGCCATTCAGTTCGACCAAGGAACTGAGCATGAAGCCGCCACAACCCAAGCGTGCTTCGCCTGTGGCCCGCCCGCTCGGTCCTTACCGCGTCGCGCCGGAGCGAGAGGAGGCGCAACTCCGGAGGAAACTCTTGCGCAAGCTGGTGGCGGCCCGTATCCCTGACGGCGGCAAGCCCCCATCGGCAGGGGGCGGCTCATGTGACTCAGAGAATGGGCAGCGCAAAACGACCTGAAGACTCGGCAGCCAACGCCTTGACCATCCCGGACCACCAGATGATGCGGCGGATCGGCGATGGCAGCTACGGCGAGGTCTGGCTCGCCCGCAGTGCCACCGGCGCGTTGCGGGCCGTGAAGATCGTCCGGCGGGACGCCTTCGACAGCGACAAACCCTTCGAGCGCGAGTTCAACGGCCTGCTCCACTTCGAGCCTCTCTCCCGCGGGCACGAAGGGCTTGTGGACATCCTCCAAGTGGGCCGCAGCAGTTCCGGCGACAGCTTCTACTGCATCATGGAACTGGCGGACGCGGCGTTGCCGCAGGGCGAAGATGGAAGATCGAAGAGGGAAGATGGCGGCGAACAGCCACCTGCCAACGGCCATCCTCAATCCTCCATCCTCGATCCTCGCAGCTACCACCCCCTCACCCTTGACGTCCTCATCCGTCAGCACGGCGGTCGGCTGCCGGTGAAGGAGTGCCTCGCCATCGCCAGCACCCTGGCTGGCGCGCTCCAATACCTTCACAACGCCGGCCTCGTGCATCGCGACATCAAGCCCTCGAACATCATCTTCGTGGGAGGCGTGCCGAAATTGGCCGACGTGGGCTTGGTCGCGCGCGCCGACAGCGCCCGGACGTTCGTTGGGACGGAAGGTTTCCTCCCGCCCGAAGGCCCCGGCACCCCCCAGGCCGACATCTACAGCCTTGGCAAATGCCTTTACGAAATGGCAATGGGCAAGGACCGCCACTCCTTCCCCAGCCCGCCCACGTTGCTGGATGAATTGCCCGACCGCGCCGAGTTGCTCGAGTTGAACGAGATCATCACCAAGGCGTGCGATCCAGAGCCACGCCGACGCTACCATGACGCTTCGGCACTCGGCACGGACTTGCAGGCCTTGGCCGCCAGCAAATCTCTGCAACGTATCCGGTGCAACCGCCGGCTCAACCGGATTGCGGCCTGCGCGGTCTGCGCAGCCTTACTGCTCTGGCTCGCGCCGGAGGTCGTGCGCACTTGGAAGAGGCTCTCCGCCCCGCCCCTCCAGCTTGTGAGTGCGATCCCGCTGCCGGAAGGCGAGGCGGGCAGCGCGAAGGTGGGCGACTTCAATGGCGACGGCGAAGCGGAGTTGATCACGGTCAGCAACAACGGTGAAATCGTCGTCCTCAACCGCAACGGTACGCGCGCAATTCGCCGGATGATCCGCGGCTTTCAGGGCGAGACGTGCCAACTCAGCAGGCTGGCCGATGTGGGTGGTGATGGACGGGAAGTCCCCATCGTCTTTTGGCGGCAAAGCACCAACCTCTTCATCAGCGTCTTCAACGAGAAGCTGTTGGAAAGGGAGCCACGGTTGGCGGCGCACGGCCTTGTCGTCGAGGTGGAGGAGGGGATCAAGCAGATGGAAGGCTACTTCACTCCCGTCGCCTTCTGCCCGCCCCGCGGCAAGGAACCCGCTCAACTCTTGACTGTTGTTTCCGTCGGTCGTGGCAGGCAGCCCCGGGAACTCCGCTGCTACAACCTCACCAACGGGACGCTGCTGTGGCAGCAGCAGGCGGCTTGCACACCAGGCAGCGGGTTTGCTGTGGACCTCGAAGGCTGCGGCCGCCGCGTCTGGGTGGTGGGTTTGGATTCCACTGATAACGGAGTGGCGACGCCCGACGGGGAAGATGATTCGCGTAGCTACCTGCATTGCTACGATGCCGACGGCCACCGGCTTTGGTCCACCAACACCGGTGGCGTGTTCACCCATTGCACCCCCATGATCCTCGATCTCCACGGCTCGAAAGCCCTCTACGCCATGGTGGAAACCCGGGAGGAAATTGCCTCCCTGATCACGGACGAGACGCCAGCGTCTGGCCGCGTGATCAGCGTTTCCGCCGAAGGCAAGATCGTCAACAGCCACGACGCCGGCGCCGGCCTCTACAGCCTTCACTCTTGCGACCTCAACGGAGACGGCACGCCCGAGATTCTCGCCACCGACGGCCAGGGGCATCTGCACGTCCTGAACCCGGACCTGAAGCTCCTCCGCAAAGTGCCCATCTCCCCCCGAACCCACGACTGGGTCGAGCTTTGGCTTGATCCTCCTCCGGCAGACCTGAATGGTGATGGACGGCCCGAACTGGTGTTCCGATCTTCGCAAGTCGAGTTCGTCAGCGGTCAGGACGTGGGGAACTTCAAGCGCAGCAACAACCGCCGCTACCACGATGTCTCCGTGTACATCTACGATGCCTCCCTAAAGCGCACTGCAACGCACCGGCTGTTCTCCGAAACCAAGCGCATTGGGGTCGAGGTCTTCTTCTGCCCAACGAACCGAGACGGCACCCGCGATCTTGCGATTCTGAGCACCAACGCCCAGTTTCTGAAATACCGGCCTACGAAACTCTGGCAACGCTTCTGAGCCGTTCCCGGTGACGAAAGCCCCCCGCCCCTTGCCGTCGCACCAACGCGTGCGCGGAAAGTCTGTATTCTCGGGCGGTGTTTCACACCATCCCTGGCAGGCACTCCGCACGATTGAGGAAGATTCTTGAAAGAACGGTCCGCAGTGAATCGTAGTCTTGGAAGAATGCACACGCATTTCATTGTGAACTGGGGTGAAGCAGCGACGACTCAAGCGCGTTGCCACCAGTTTCCGTGTGCCAAGTCAAACAAACCAAAACAGAAAAGCGACCGGTCCTCTGAACAGGGAAGGTCGCCATAACAGACCAAATCCGGAAATCAAAACTATGAAGACGGCCAGCCTTGTGAAATTGACAGCGCTCACCTTCGCCCTCGCCGGCTTATCTGCGCAAACCCAGCTCCACGGCCAATCCACAAACGGATTGATTGCTTATTTCCCGTTTGACGGCAACGCCAACGACGCCAGCGGCAACGGACATCATGGAGTCCCGGTGGGTGCAACGCTCACCGCTGACCGGTACGGCCATCTGGATTCGGCGTACCACTTTGACGGCTATTCGAATTTCATTTCCGTGGCTTCGGGCGGAGCGCTTTCATTTGATGCTTCCACGGAATCCTACACTGTCGTTCTGTGGGCGAAGATGGATGGGTTGACCAACCGCTGGGGGAATTTGTACCTGATTGGGGACCGCCCGTTCGGCCTGAACACTTACGTTTCCTACAACATGGGCATCAGCCTTGACACCCCCGCTGGTGCGATCGTGCCGGGAACGCCTTCTGGCACCTTCGCAAATACCATTTGGAATGGGCCGGGTCGAATCGTCCACGATCCAGCGCCACTTTCGGTGGGGCAATGGTACTCACTCGCCTTGGTCGTGGTGGCAAATCAGTCCCAAACCCTGTTCGTCAACGGTCGCCCCGTCGCGTCGGCGGATATCGCAGGCGTCGGGAAAACCAAGGGTAACAACGGCGATATCCTGATTGGAGCAACGTGGTTCCCTGGTTCTGAGTACCAACAGCTCCAGTCCTTCAATGGTGATATTGACGATGTCCGCATCTATAGCCGCGCTCTCAGCGAGGTCGAGCTTCGAACACTCGCCACGGAGGCGCAGTTGAGCATTGCCTTTTCACAAGTTCGCGTTTGCTGGGAATCGCTCGCTAACAGGACCTACCAAGTTCAATACAGCAGCGCCCTAACCTCGAACACTTGGGTCAATTTCGGCATCCCGATTCCCGGAAACGACGGCACGCAATGTGTCACGGATGACATTGTCACGCCTCAGCGGTTCTATCGAGTGGTGCCGTCGCCGTAATCCTCCACGGCATTCGAGTTGGGTGGACACCACGCCGCCCCTTCCGTGCTTCGCGCGCGGGAGGGGCGGCTACATTGTGTCGCGGTGGTCTATCGGAGCGCAGACAGGCCTGCCGCAAGCCGCGCGAAGCCGCCCGTGTCGCGCCGCTTCTGCGGCTGCGGTGGCAGGAAGAGCGAGCGAAACCCGGCGCGCGTGGCGAAGTCGTGCTGCTGCTTGTCAGCCGTCACGAAATCGTCGAAGCCGAACTTCATCATGGCCATTCCCCCGCTCTTACCAGACGGATGGCGCGAGAAGTTGGCACCCGGCGGCCGCCGGTGTAGCTTGCCGCCATGTCGAATGATCGGTTGCTTTCCCGCATTACGGTGGACCCGGGCATCTGCCATGGGAAGCCGTGCATCCGCGGCTTGCGTTATCCGGTGGAGTTTCTGCTGGAACTGCTGAGCGGCGACATGACGCCGGCGCAAATCCTGGCGGTCTGCATATCCCCGTCCCTCTAGTTCGTTTTTGCGGTTTTCACTATCTCGCGGT
>CAZJTM010000292.1:0-6019 GCA_964548925.1 uncultured Verrucomicrobiota bacterium
TATTCCGGTTTTGATCGCACACGACTGTCCGGTTTTGATCGCACCACGACAGCTTGTTCTCGGGAGGCCGCTGGTTCAGTCCCCCAGTTGCTCGTGTCCGTGGCTTGCCGGCACGCAGCGCGCGCAGCGAAAAGCCCCGGCCATTTTCGAACGGCTCGACAGTAGCAGTGATTTCCAGCACCGGGTAACGCACGGTCGCCAGGCCGTAACTGCGATAGGTCGGGGCGAAGAGTTCCGTTTCCACCATGCCGGTCCAATCTGCCAGCGTCAGAAACTTCATCGGTTCGCCGGTGATCTGGTGATGCACGCGCTGCTCGACCACCAAGCCACAGGTGACAATCTGCTCGCCGGCGTGGTCGCCCAGCCGCGCCACCGGGCAATACGTTTCCCAAGCCACGTCGTCATGCAGTTCCAGCGGATGGCCGCTGGCGGGAAAGCCGAGCAACTCGTTCTCCGCCGCCAACCGCTCGCGGCGCGTTGGTTCATTGAGCAGGGTGGGATTCTGGGAAAGGAATTCAGAAACGGGGTGTCTGCCTGCCTCGAAATCGAACTCGAGGTTCCGAGTGCCGATTTCGGACTTCGGACTTCGGACTTCGGACTTTGCAAGCCGCTGTGCTTCCCAAAATTGCGCCGTGCGCGTCGCGCCGAACTCGTCAAACGCACCCACACGAATCATGGCTTCCAACTCCTCCGGTTGCGGCGCGACCCGCCGGTAGAAGTCCGCCACCGAGGTGAACACGCGGCGCGCTCGCTCGGCGAGAATCCGCTCCGCCGTCCGCTCCGTCAACCCTTTGACCCGTGTGAGCGGGACGCGGATGAAAGTCCGAAATCCGAAATCCGAAGGCCCGAAGTCCGAAGTCCGAAGCGATGATTCCACGCCGTCGGGAGACTTGGATACTGTGGTGCTCCCAGCCGACAGCGGGCTTCCGACACTCTGCCGGAAGGACTGGCTCTTGGGCAAAAGGTGCTCGGCCGACAAAATGTCGGCAGCACGTTGAGCTTCGGCTTTCGGATTTCGCGTCACCGCGAATCCCGGCCCCGGCGCGTTCACCGTCGGCGGCAGCAACGGGATGCCGAGCCGATGGCACTCCAGCACATACACGAGCGGATCGTAAAAGCCTTTGCCGTGAGTGAGCACCGCGGCCATGAACTCGGCGGGGAAATGGCACTTCAGCCACGCGGCCTGATACGCCTCCACGCCGTAGGCCGTGCTGTGGGCTTTGCAGAAGGCGTAGCCGTTGAAGCCGGTGACCAGTTCCCAGACCTCCTGGATTTTCTCCGGAGAGCGACCGCGTGCCCGCGCCGCCGCCACAAACTCGGCGGCGAATTCCGCCACGACGTCGCGTTTTTGTTTCACCAGCGCCCGCCGCAGCACGTCCGCCCGGCCGGGATTCAGGCCGGCGAACGCCTCGCAGATTTGCAGGATGTGCTCCTCATAGACCACCAACCCGAACGTGCTGCGCAGGCAGGCTTCGAGCGATGGATGCGGATACTCCGGCGCTTCCAAGCCCTGGTAGCGGCGGGTGAACTTGACCTTCTTCTGCTCGTTGGCCGCGCCGGGCCGGATGACGCTCACGATGGCGATGAGGCCGTCAATCTCCCGCACGTTGCATTGGCGGCAGAGCGAAGTCATGGCGGGCGACTCGATGTGATGCACCGCCCGCGCGCCACCGCTGGCGATCATTTCCCAAACCTGCGGATCGTCAAAGACAGCGGCGGAGACGTTGGCGGGGGGAAAATCCGAAGCCCGAAATCCGAAATCCGAAATCCGAACCAAAGATTCTGTGCCGTCGGGTGTCGCCAGTTTTGGAGCAGTATCTCTGGGAAGCGTGCTTCCAGCATTCTGCCCGAAGAACTGACTTTGAAGGGGTGTTTGATCTGCCGACAAGATGTCGGCAGCACGTTGGGTTTTGTCTCCTTCAGACTTCGGATGGTGAACTTCGGACTTCGAGTTTCGGGCTTCCTTCGGATTTCGGATTTCGAGGTTCGGATTTTGCAGCAACCGTGTGTTTGCTGTGAACCGCTCCAAGTCCGCGTCCACTCCCCGCCCCGCCAGCGCCAGCTTCGCGTCGCGCATCACCGCCAGCCCGCCTTGCGCAAGAATGTCCATCTTCACCAAGCCAATGGCTTCCACCGCGTCCATGTCGAAATGCGTCGTGGGCCAGCCCTTGTTCGAGATGAACGTCGGCGTCATCTCATGCATCGGCTGGCGCGACACGACCACGCCGCACGGATGCATCTTCGGATACCGCGGGCAGCCATCGAGGAACGCCGCCGTCTCCACCGCGGTCTTGAACGGTTCTTCGTCGAGCGGCAAATCGCGGCACTCGGGACTGGCGCGGAGCAGTTCCAGGAGTTGATTCCCGCGCGGACGCAGTTCGTCCACCGGAATCCAGCCGCCGCCGAAGCTCCACGGGAAATGTTCGGTGAAGCGGCGAATCTGGTGTTCTGCAACACCGAGCACCTTGGCCACATCGCCCACGGCGCTGCGGGCTTGAAAGGTCGAGAAGCCGCCCACCACCGCACAATGCTCCGGGCCGTATTTGGCGAAGAGCAGGTTCACCACGTCGTCCTTCCGGTCGTGCGGGAAATCCACGTCAATGTCCGGCAGCTTGTGCATCGCCATGCGCTCCTTGTTCAGGAAGCGCCGGAAGTAGAGGCCGAAGCGGATCGGGCACACGTCAGAAATGCCCAGGCAGTAACACACGAGCGAATCCGCCGCGCTGCCGCGCGTGATCCAGCCGATGCCGTGTTCGCGGCAGGTTTGCAGCAAATCCCACGTGATGAGGAACAGGTCTTCGTAGCCCACCTCGGCAATGATGGCGAGTTCGGTTTCGATCTGCGCGCGCACTTGCGCAAGCGGCACGTCCGCGCCCGTGTCGGAAACGATGCGCCGCCCGTGGTAGCGGTGCTGGAAACCGTCCTGCGCGAGTCGGCGGAGGAACGCGCGCGACGTTGAGCCGTCCGGCGTGCGATAGGCGGGAAACTGCGGTTTGCCGAACGGCAACTCGAACATGCAGCGGTCGGCGATTTCGCGGGTGTGCTCCAGCCAGTCGGGATGCGCCTTGCACGCGGCCTGCATCTCGGACGGCGTGCGGAAATGAAACCGCCCATCGAGTCGTTTTTCCGGATGCGCCTGGCGCAGCAACGTGCGGGTGCGGATGGATTGCACGATGTCGTAGCGCTGGCGGTCTTGCGGTGTGGCGTAACGGATGGCGGGGCAGGCGATGACGGGAAAAGGTCCGTAGCGGCGGCTCGGCAGAGCACCGCCATCGCTGGATTCGGAGTCAAAGTTTGCGGCGCTCTGCCGAGCAGCCGCTACGTCCGCCGGGCTGGCGGCTTGGTAAAAGCGACCGGGGAACAGATCGGCCAGGCGCGCGTCGCTGCTCACGGCGAGCAAGCCCTCGGTGAAACGGGCCAAGTCTTCGCGGGAAAAGTTGCGGCGGTGGAAGTCAGCGACCGAGCCGGCGTTTTCTTTTCGTTCTCGTCCTTCGTTCTCGTCCTCGAAAGAGAGCGGAGGGATCGAGGACGAGGACGAGGGACGAGAACGAGGGTTGGCGGACAACAAGCGACAGAGGTTCGCGTAGCCGCGCGCCGATTCGACATAGAGGAGCAGGGGAGCGCCATCCACGCGCACTTCCGCGCCCAGGATCGGCTTGATGCCTGCCTGCCGCGCCGCCAGCGTAAACTCGACGGCGCCGTGTAGGTTGCCGGTGTCGGTCAACGCGATGGCGGGACAACCGTGCCGCTTCGCCAGCGCGACGATGGCCTTCGGCGAGAGTGTCGAGTCGAGGAACGAGTAGTAGCTGTGGACGTGCAACGGAACGTGGGCTTGAGCGGATGGCCGATGGCCGATGGCAAATGGCCGTGGGTTTGAACTGCCAGTTCGGAGAAGTAGCGCAGACTTCCAAGTCTGCTGCATCGCAGGTTTCAAAACCTGCGGATTATGCGTGGTCGTGCAGTCTGCCGATTTGGAAATCGGCGATACAGCAGGTTTTGGAACCTGCGCTACGGGTTCGGATTCAGATTTCGAGTTTCGGATTTCCTTCGGATTTCGGATTTCGGATTTCGGATTTTTCTCCGTCAGTTCATCGGGCTTCAGCCGCAGCGTGAAATCATGCCCGCGCAGCAGCACCGTCGTTCCCTTCACGCGGCGGAGTTCGTCCACCACGCGGGCGAGGCGCTCGCGGGCTTCGTATTGGCGGGCGTTCGTTTCCAGCGGCAACTCCGAACGGAACACACCGGCATAGACGTTTGAGAGTTTCAAAGATACCAACCGCAGGCTGACGCGGCGTTTCCACGCCTGCTTCAACATGCCCGCCAGCCGGCCATAAACGTCCGTCTCCAAGTCGGTCGGCTCGCGCAGGCTTTCGCTGCACTGGTCCTCCGCCATGTCGTTGTAGCGGACTCTCACCGTGAGCGTGCGGATGCTTCTCCGTTCCTCGCGCACCTTGGCGAAGAGCCGATCAGCCATGCGGCGCAGCGTGGCTTCGAGGTATTCCTCGTCGGTTTGATCCTCCGCGAAAGTTTCCTGCTGGGTGAAGGATTTCTGCGGTTCGCGCGCGGGAATGAGCGGGCGGTCGTCGTGGCCGTTGGCAAATTCCTTGAGCGAGAACGCCAGTTTGCCCAACAGCAGTTCCAGCAATTCCATTGGCGTGGCGGCGATGTGGTGAACCTTTGCCAAGCCGGCGGCGTCCAGGCGTTCGGAAGTTTTCGGGCCGACGCCGGGCAGCCAACGATTCGGGAGCGGATGCAGGAATGAGATTTCGCCGCCGGCGGGCACGGCGGTGAACGCGGCGGGTTTGTGCAGCTTCGACGCAATCTGGCTGACGAGTTTGTTCGAGCCGAGTCCTTCGCTGACGGAAATTTTCAGGGATTGCCGGATGGCGGCGCGGATGGTTTGCGCGATTTCGACGGGCGGCTTTTGGCGGTTCGCGGTGAGGTCGAAGTAGCCTTCGTCAATTGAGGTTTGCTCCACATCCGGCGTGAAATCGTAGGCGTAGCCGAACATCCAATTCGAGAATTGTTCGTACCGCTCGAAGTCCCCGGGCAGCACGATGAGTTTGGGGCAGAGCTTCCGCGCGCGCGCCGTGGGCATGGGCGTATAGACGCCGAACTTACGCGCCTCGTAGCTGGCCGACGCGATGATGCCGCGCCGCTCCCCGCCGACGGCCACGGGCTTGCCGCGCAGGCTGGCATTGGCTGCCTGCTCGACCGACGCAAAGAACGCATCGGCGTCGAGGTGAACAATCGTGCGCACGGTTCATCGCCTGGCCTTGCGGGGAACAAACCGTTTCAACTCGCGCAGTGCGTCACTCGCAATCCATCGCGCGGCGGGTGTCCCTTGCCGATGGATGGATTCCGCGGTGCGGATGGCGGCACGCTGGAGGTTTGGATTGCGCTTGCCGATCTGGCGCAAGGCCCAGTTCACGGCTTTCTTCACGCCGTTGCGTTCGTCGGTGGCAGCTTTCGCGATGCGGGGGAGGTAATCCAAAAACACTTGGTCCGGCGCGGCCTTGTCATGCACGGCCAGCGTGGCCATCAAGGTAAAACCCGTCCGCTTGACGAACTCGGGTTTCCGCCGACCGCACTCGACGGCGAACGCATGCGCGAACGGTGCTTTGCGGAAGAGGTGAATGCAAACGCCGTCGCAGTCAGCCCAGTTTTCAAAGTCGTTGGCCCACGCGCGGGCCTGTTGCCGGGTCAGGCGAGCCGGTTCGGCCACGAACGCCGCCAGCAGGCGCGCCTCAAAAATGCCGGTGGCCCAGAGTTGGCCGGCCAAGGAGTGATTGCGCCCGATGCGTCGGGCCAGGGCGCGCAACGGGCCGGCGGAGATTCCCAGCGCGTTCCCGGCCACGATGCCGTAGCGGGCCATGCCGGCGATGTTCCTGGGATTCCGCAGACGCCGCAACTCGGCCACGATGGCATCAACCTGGGAGTCTCCATCCAAATCCTTGGAGCGTGGCGGCGGCTCGGGAGAGCGCCGCCCAGGCTGGCGCGAATTTTTAGAAGGGCGGCG
>CAZJTM010000293.1:0-6016 GCA_964548925.1 uncultured Verrucomicrobiota bacterium
CGCAGTTTCAGATCACGTCGTCGGGCGTGCAGTGGTTCGATCTCGGCGTGGTGTTTGCGTCGAGCGGAGGCGAGACTTTTTCCGCGGCGGAGATTCAGCACCTCCTCTTGTCCGGCCAGAGCCATACGCGGCTCAAGAACGGGAAGCTGGCGGTGATTGACACGGGCGCGGTGGAGGAATTGCAGGAAGTCCTGCTGGACTGCGCGCCGCAGCAGCACGCCGCGGGCTATCGCATCAGCAGCCAGCAGGCGGGCTTCTTGGAGGCGACCTTGCGACAGCACACCGATTGGCGCGTGCAAGCACCGTCGGCCTGGCGGGAACGTGCGGCGAAACAAAGCGGCGAAGCGAAGCTGGAATGCCCGCCGCTCGGAAACCTGGAAACCGTGCTGCGACCCTACCAGAAACAGGGCGTCGCCTGGCTGCAATTCCTGCGCGAGAACGGTTTCGGCGGCATCCTCGCCGACGAAATGGGGCTGGGCAAGACACTGCAAACGCTGGCCTTTCTGCGCTTCGTTCGCCAGGCGCAGCCCGGCGGCGCACCCATGCTGGTGGTATGTCCGACGAGCCTGGTGTTCAACTGGGTCGCCGAAGCGACGAAGTTCACGCCGGAGTTGAAGGTGCTCACGTTGCATGGATCGGATCGGCACGCGCGCTTTGAGCGGATTCCCGGCAGCGACCTCGTGGTGACGAGCTACGCGCTGATACGCCGCGACGCAGATCGGTATCGCGGGCTGGAGTTCGACACGGTCGTGCTCGACGAAGCTCAGCACATCAAAAACCGGCAGACGCAGAACGCCCAGGCGGTGAAGTCGGTGCGGGCGCCGCATCGCCTGGTGCTCACGGGCACGCCGTTGGAAAACTCGGTGCTCGATCTCTGGTCCATCTTCGACTTTCTGATGCCGGGTTACTTGGGCACGGCGCAGGATTTCCGCGAGCGTTACGAACTGCCCATCGCCAAGGAGAAGAACGCCGGGGCCCAGGCGCGGCTGGCGCGGCGGTTGCGCCCGTTTCTGTTGCGCCGGCTCAAGCGCGAGGTGGCGTCCGATCTGCCGGCGAGGCTTGAACAGGTGGCGTTCTGCGAATTGACCACCGACCAGCGGGCGGTGTATCAGCAGGTCATCGAGTCGAGCCGCAAGGAAGTGCTGGAAGCCGTGGGCGCGCAAGGCCTCGCCAAGAGCCGCATGGTGGTGCTCACGGCGTTGCTGCGGCTGCGGCAGGTTTGTTGCGATCTGCGGTTGCTGAACCTGGAGAATACGAAACCCGAAACAGCGTCCGGCAAGCTCGACTTGTTCGGCGAACTGCTAGAGGAAGTCATGGATGGCGGGCATCGCGCGCTCGTGTTCAGCCAGTTTGTGGGCGTGCTGTCGCTACTGAAAGAGCGCCTTAACGAGGAAGGGGTCGAGTATTGTTACCTCGACGGTTCCACGACCGACCGGGCGAAGGTCGTGGAGCGTTTTCAAACCGACGCGACGATCCCGGTATTCCTCATCAGCCTCAAGGCCGGCGGCGTGGGGCTGAACCTGACGGGCGCGGACACCGTGATTCATTTCGATCCGTGGTGGAATCCGGCGGTCGAAGACCAGGCAACCGACCGCGCCCACCGCATCGGCCAGACGAAGGTCGTGACGAGCTACAAGCTCATCACCCGCGACACGGTCGAGGAAAAAATCCTGACGCTCCAAAACCGCAAGCGCGAGATCATCCAGGCGACGATCGGCGGCGAGGAGGAGTTCGCAGCCTCACTGAGTTGGGAGGAAATCCAGGAATTACTGGCGTAGCCTTCTTCCCACGAAGAGAAGCTTTCCCACGGATTCAAAGCGTCCAAGGATGGCTTCGATCCAGTCCTCAACACTGTCGCGCCATAGGCGTAACTTGGTGGAGACTGAGTTTCTCCATGAACTTGGGCGTGGAAAGGTGTGTCCTGCGGGCGGTGCAAAGGCATTGGTTCTGCCGGCGAGACGCGCGGCAGCACGTTGCCGGGTTCGGATCCCCATGCCCCCCAAGATCGAGGAAGCTACCCGCCGGCGAACACGGGGCGAAAACCGGCTTCCTTCAGAATCCGCGCGACCTCGGTGCGTTTGTCGCCTTGAATCTCGATGTGGCCGTCCTTGACTGTGCCCCCCGTACCGCAGGCCCGCTGCATCGTTTTGGCCAGTTGCTCCTTCTCTGGCAGACCGATGCCAACGAAGTTCTTTACGACCGTGACTGTGCGCCCGCCGCGCCCGGCTTTCTCGCGGATGATGTCCACACGCCCGCGGGATTTGCGGGCCGGATTTGCGGGCGGCGGGGGAGCCACCGCCGGAGCTTCGGGGGCGGGCGGCAGGCCGTCGCTGGACAGTGTGGCGAATGGGTTGTGGCCGAAGGCCGATCCGCCGTCGGTGGGAACGCGCCTCATTTGTTCGCGTCCAGCAGCGCCTTGGCGCGCTTGGCCACGTCGCCGCTGGCGGTGGCCTGCGCGACTTTCTCCAACGCGCTGATCACGCCGGGCGTCGGCTTTGTGGCGTTGCGGCTCTTGGCCATGCGCTCGGCGATGTTCACCACCGCCACGCAAGCTTCCTCGCGCACGGTGGCCACGTCCACAAAGGGCAGAATCTGCGCCACGGCGTCCGGCGAATTGATGCCACCCAATGCCGCCAGCAACAACTTTCGCTCCTCATCCCGCTGGATCAGGCCGGCCGCGTCCTGGCTGTAGGCGAGGCGTTGCTGCGCGGGCACATCGGAATCCGCCGCCCAGCGCAAAACCCCGCGCAGGCAGAGCAACTTCTCTCCGGCGTCGCCCAACGACCGCGCCAGCGCCAGCAACTCCGGCGCGGCGTCAGCCGTGGGCCAATCGCTCAAGGCGCTGATGGCCGCCGTGCGGACCTCCGCGTTGGAGTCACCAACCGCTCCGCGCACGGTCGCGAGCGCCTTGGCGCCGCCCACGCTGCCGAGCACCCGCAAGAGCGCTGCCTTTGTGGCCGGTGTCGCCTGGGCTAGCCGGGCGGTCAATTTGTCGGCGCAGACGTCCGGCTTGCCGATGCGGTTGCAGAGCGTGCCGAGCGCGCTTTCCACCGCCGCCCGAGTTTGGGCGTCGGAAGCGTTTTCCAATTGCGTCAGCAACCCCGGCAACTCCGGTTCGCCGCCAAACTCCGCCAAGTATTTCAAGGCAGCGGCTCGCACCTGCGGGTCGCCGTCCGTTGTCGCTTTCTGCAAGGCGGGCACGGCGGAGACCATTCGCCGCATTGCGACCAATTGCAGCCCGGCCAGCTTGGTTTTGGAGTCCGGGTTCGCCAATAGGGCCAGTACGGCCTCGTCCACCTTCTTGCCGGGCAGACTGGCGAGGCTCTGGCGGGCGGTTTCCGAGATTTCGCGGTTTGCGTCGCAAGCCAGTTCCGCCAAAACCGGTGCGGCGGACGCATCACCGATTTCGGCAACGGTGCGAATGGCGACGAGGCAGACGTTCGCATAACCGCCGCGCGTGGCGGCCAGCACTGCGGGTAGCGCGGTCGTGTCGGCCCGCTTGCCGAGCGTTTGCAGCACGAGAATCTGGCGGTCTGCGGAGAGGCTTCGGTTCAGCAGTTCGTCCGTCAACGTCTTTGTCACCGCGTTGCCCGGCAGTTCCATCGCGGTCCGCGCCGCCGCATCCGCCAACACCCAGTCGTCGCCCCGGAGGGCTTCCGCCAGCAGCGACACGCCGTCCTTGCCGCGGGCGAGGATTGCTCCCCGCAACGCCCCGGCCCGCACCTGATGCGCGGCGTCCGGCAGCTTGCGCAGCCGGTCGTAAACACTCGCAGCGTCTTTCGCCCTGCCCGCCTTGGCAAAGGCCTCGGCGCAACGGAACAGCCCCTCGCAAACCGCGAGTTGGTTGGCCGCCGCTCCACTTGCCAGCGCCGCTTCCAGCGCCGTGGCCGCGTCTTTCGTGGCAATGTCGCCAAGCGCGCGGGCGGCGGCGCTCGCAACGTCCGGATCGGCATCCTGCAAGAACTTGGTGAGCGGTTTCACGGCGTTGGCATCCCGACGCACACCGAGACTGGTGATCACGCCGGCCAGTTGGCGGCCCTTCAACGTGGCCAGCGCGTCGCGCAGGGCCTGGTCCACAGCAGGGCCGGGCAGGGTTTCCAATCCATAGCGCGCCATGTGCGAGAGTTGCTCGTCACCAAGCAGAGCCGCCAGGGCCGGCACGGCGTCTTTCGAGCCGACGTGCGCGAGCGCGCGACAGGCATCCGCCTTTTCCTTCTGCGACGCGTTGGATTTGAGCACGGCGATGAGCTGGGCTTCGGACGACTCGGCGGCGGTTGCGGAACAAAGTCCGAACGCCAGTGCCGCGACCAGTGTGAGCGAGAGATGGAGGTTTTTCATGGGATGGCCTTGAGAAAGTTTCAGATGGTCCACGGGGCGCGCATGGCACGGGAGAGGAAGCGGTTGGCTTCCGGGTCGCCGATGAATTGCTCCTTCGCCGGATCGAACTTCAAGTCGCGCTTGAGCCACATGCAGATGTTGGCGGCGTGAACGGTGGACATCGAGTGATGCATGACGGATGGATCGGCAACGGTCGGTCGCCGCGATTTGACGCAGTTGAAGAAGTCGCGCACGTGGCTCATGGGCCGGCCGGTGCGGGCCGAATAATCGGCCACGATCTTGTGGAGATCGGCCAGCAATGCCGGCGAGGAGGCCTCGGGCTTGTTGTAGCCGTCGGCGGCGGACACCCAGCCCTCCGGGCCGTCGAAGCGCATGCCACACGAGCCGTGCCAGTGTTTGTCGCCCCGCGACAAGATCATCTGCGTGCCATTTGCAAAGCGAGTCACCATACCGTCGCCGCTGTCGTTCTTGACGTATTGGTACTCGACCGCCGAAAGGTGCGCGGCCCCGATGCCGGCTTGCGCCTGGGCGAACGTGTGCGCGCCCCATTCGCCAATGCAACTGGTGTGGAAATCGTAAAAGCCGCGCCAGCCGCCCCGCACGTAAGCGGAGTTGTAGGGTCGCCACGGGCAGGGGCCGAGCCACGCGTCCCAATCCACCTCGTCCTTCGGCGGCTCGGGTTCGGCGGGCAGCCAGTCATGCCGCATCTCCGCGGCATCCCACGGCGCGATGTGCGCGTAAGCGGTATGCACCTTTCCGAGCCGGCCCTGGAGCGCGCTCTCGATGCAGAACACGAAATTGCCCTCGCTCAGTCGCTGGGTGCCGGTTTGGTAAACACGACCGTAACGTTTGGCGGTTTCCACCACCGCGCGGCCTTCGGCCACGGTCATGGAGGAGGGCTTTTCGGAATAGACGTCTTTACCGGCACGCATGGCCAGGATGGACGCCAGCGCGTGCCAGCGGTCGCCGGTGGCGATGAGCACCCCGTCAATGTCCGCGCGCTGCGCCAGGAACACGCGCAGGTCCGCGTAGGTCTGGCAATCCTCCGTGCCGTAATGATCGTCAATCACCCGCTTCACCGCTTCGCGCGAGGACCGCTTCGCGTCACAGACCGCGACGAATTGCACGTCCTTCTCCGGCAACATCCATTTCAAGACCCCCGTGCCCCGGCCGCCAATGCCCACGCCGGCCATGACGATGCGTTCGCTGGGGGGCACGGCGCCGTTAAGGCCGAGCGCGGAGCCGGGAATGAGAGTCGGCGCCGCGAGGGCGGCGCCGGCGAGGGACACGCGCCGCAGGAACTGGCGGCGGTTCAGAGAGGAAGACCGGGGTTCGGATGCTTGAGGAGGTGCTGGTTGATTCTGCATGCGCGCATGCTACGCGCGCGGGGTTTCAAGTCGAGCCTGTTTCCACCCACTCGCACGGCAACCTTTGGCAACCCGCATGGCCGTGTTTGGCGCCGGCTAAGCCGCAATGATCTTGTCGAGGGCGGTGGAGAGGTCTGCGAGTTTGCCGCCTTGTTCGGTGATCAGGTAGCCGGTGTAGCCGACCTCCCGCAGCGCTTTCATGATCCCGCCCCAGTTGTTCGCCCCCTCCAGCAGCGCGACGTCAAATCCCTTCCCTGCGTTCCCCGCCCGCATCGCCCGATCCCGGCTGTATTCCTTCACATGCACCCGGT
>CAZJTM010000294.1:0-5949 GCA_964548925.1 uncultured Verrucomicrobiota bacterium
TTCAGAAGGCAATAGAGGTAGCTCTTACCGGACACAAGTAAGAACATACCGTCAAAAATAATATCCCCCGAAAATCCCCGAAGAAAAATATTTCTCGGGGATTTTTTCTTTTTGATTTGTTCGTTATTTTTCAGCCGAACACGCAAGGAGGTGAATGAAATGCTTTCAAAGTCGCTGTTGGCAAGGCTCGAAGCACACCGGCCATGGCATCGGCTTGCTTGGGCCGCCGGCATTTCGCCCGCGCAACTTTATCGTATCACGGCTGGCGTAGATCGACCGGGCAGAGAGGACCGACGGATCGAGAAACTCGCGACTTACCTTGGCATGACGGTTGACGAGTGTTTCGAGGATCCGGAAAACCAGGAGAGGCCGCGGACATGAAAGAAGGCATCATGAAAACGACGACGAACACTGGCACGGTCCCGATCTTCGACATCTACACGGCGGCATATCTCTACATGAAGGGCCTCTCGCCGGCCTTCGTGAAGCGCGGAACCCGCGTCGTGTTTGATTTTCCTGGCGAAGATCGAACCCTGGACCTCGTGAACGATTTCAACGCGAACCCCCGAATTTACCTGATCGACTACGTTTCCGCCCTGCGGACCATGCGAGCCCGGATGCTCGCGCACCGATAACCCAGGCAAAAGGACGACGATGAAGACGGAAAAGACGCACACACCCTCCATTGTTCTAATCGTCAGGAAAGGCGACCCGCTCACGATCATCCCGTCAGCCCTCACGGATGAAGGTTTCGCCTGGTGCGGCGCAACCGCCGAGACTCTGGCGCCGCAGATCAGCGCCCTGGGCGAGGCGGTCATGCAGACCGTAGAGGCGGAGCGCAAGAAACGCGGGGAGGCGGCAAGTGAATAAGCAGGCGATCGAAAACCACTTCGCCGGCCACTTTCAGGACTTCTTCGCGCGGTATTTACCTGCCGGCGTCAAGAAAATCGGCGGGTCTGAGTGGCAGGCCCTCTGCCCGTTCCACAAAGACACGAAGCCCTCATTGAACATCAACGAACAGACGGGAGCGTACTACTGTCACGGGTGCGGGAAGAAAGGCGGCTTCCTGCACTTCTACGCGAAGCTCAACAGCCTGGACGACCGACGGGACTTCCCGAAGATCTTGGCCGGGATCGCCCGCGACTTCAAAATCGAGGCAGAGGAAGTCAAGGCCAAACTCGTCAAGACTTACGACTACACCGACGAGGCGGGCACGCTGCTTTTCCAGGTCTGCCGATACGAGCCAAAATCTTTCCGGCAGCGGCGGCCGGACGGAAACGGTGGATGGGTTTGGGATCTCAAGGGCGTGCGGCGAGTCCCGTACCGACTACCTGCAATCATCAAGGTCCCTGAGGTCGTCATAGTCGAAGGCGAGAAGGACGCCGATACCCTTGTGTCCTTGGGCTTTCAGGCGACATGCTGTCCGATGGGGGCCGGGAAGTGGCGGGCCGAGTACAACGAGCCCTTGAAGGGAAAGGGCATTTACTTAATCGGCGACAATGACGCACCAGGGCGAGGCCATATCGAGCAGATCGCCCGGAGCCTCAACGGGCACAAGCCTTTCGTGAAGGTGGTCGAGCTCCCGAGCTTGGGCGAAAGCCAGGACGTGAGCGACTTCGTGCGCCGATTCAAAACGAGGGATGAGGCCGTCGGAGCCATCTCCGGACTCATGGCTCAGGCGAAGGAGTGGAAACCGACGAAGCCTGAATGTGAAGCTGCGAAGGACGAAGCGAGCGCCCGGACGTGTATCGAGCTTCAAACGCACTTCTCCCGGACCATTGAATACTTGTGGCGCTCCCATATCGTCCGGGGCATGCCCGTCATGGTGAACGCACGCGAGGGCGTGGGGAAAAGCACGATCTGCCTGGGGATCGCCCGGGAGATCATTGAGGCGAACCCGGCGGGCCTTGTTTTGTGGGTTGCGTGCGAAGGACAACTATCGAACACGCTCAATCAGGCCGACGAGATCGGGATCTTTCAAAGCCCCCGCTTCCGAGTCGCGGAGCTCGCCCCCGGGGATTACCTCTTCAAATTCGACCGGCCCGACCATCTCAGAAAATTCTCGCGGCTTCTCGAGCGGCTGAGCGCCGAATCCCCCGTGCTCGCGGTTTTCATCGACTCCATCCGGGGGATGACCTCATACGGCGACAATGACAGCGAAGTGGGTAACGTCATGATGGCCGTCAACGGCGTCGTCTGTGATCGACACGGGGCCGGGCTCATCTATATCGACCACTGGAAGAAAGGGAAATCCGAGAAGGACAACCCGCACAGCTTGCTTGACAAGGCCGTGGGCTCGACCGCGAAAACCAGCGCTGTGCGCCTGGTGCTCTCCGTGCTGCCGGCCTCGAAGTTCAAGCGAGTTCTCAAAGAGGCTAAGAACAACCTCGGGAAGCCGGCCCCCGAGCTTGAAGTGCTCAAGTCCGGCGGGCGTCTGGTTTTCCACGAGGCGAAGCGGGCAACCGAACAGAGCATGAAGGAAAAGGCCGAAGAACTCCTTTTCGACCTCTTCGCCGAACGGCAACGAATCCCCGCAAGCGAGATCGCCGAGGAAGGGGAAAAACGGGGCGTGAGCTTCGACGTGCTCAAGAAAGTCAAGGACACCCTGGGCGTGGATTCCATCAAAGACGCCGAACGATGGTGGTGGATTTGGGACGCCTTTATATAAACCTTACCCTTCTTGTCCCCCTTGATAGAAGGGGTTGAATTTACAAGGGGTTTTCAAGGGGGAAACCAAGGGAGACACAAGGAAGAGGGACAAGGGGGATAAGAGTGACAAGGGAGATAAAAGAGACAAGAGAGAGAAGAGAGAGAAGAATTACTCCTTTTTCACTAGGTAGGTGATGGACGCGCTCCTCGACGCAAAAGACGTGAAACGGATCCTCCGTTGCAGTCTGCCCCTGGTCTACAAGCTGGCCGACCGGGGCCGCCTGCCGGCCGTTCGCATCCCCTGCCCGGGGATTGGGACGGAGCGGCGGCGGGCCATGGTGAGGTTCAAGAAGGCCGACGTGCTGAACTTCATCGAGAAACATTATCGGCCCTCTGATTCTGAATCAGAACAACAAGATTAATCGCATGTAATATCAAGTAGATATAGAACGTTTGTGACATAGAGAGACATTAATTCGGGAGGTGAACCATGAAAAATTTCGGCAAAGACAAAGAACCTGCATCGGTCGGGGCGAGTTCTGCGAACCCCTGGCCACTCGAACGGACCGACACAGGCTATGACGCCGCGGCCATGAAGGACGCTATTCTCCACGACAAGGCGCATCCACTTCACGACGCCTATCAGAAGAACACGCATCCTCTTCACGAGCGGGCCGTCCGGGAGGTCCAGAGGCTCACCGAGATCGTCGTCGGCGAGCGGGGAGCTCCTAACAAAGCAGTAAAAGTCAACGCACCCGCCGGCGTCTTCGATTTCTCGAATTCTCACAAAGTAACCAGCAGGAGGTAACCAGATGGAAAAAGCGAAAAAGCAAATTGCCGACGAGATGGCCGTCTATGTCACACCGAAACTATCAGATCACGTCAAGGACCTGGACAAGATCCGCCGGGAGCGGGCCGGAGTCGAGAAACAGTTGAAGGAGCTCGAGGACAGAGCGGCCGGATCCCAGGCGGCCCTTGTCCAGGCCGAGGCGAAGGTCTCGGAGACGATCCTGGCCAACGGCAACCCTGGTGCTCACCTTCGCCAGGTCGAATTGAGAAGGGCCGAGATCGACGCATTTGGCCGCCAGGCCTCGAAACTTCGCCGGGACGACGCGGAGCTCGCTGAAAAAGAGAAAGCCGCCCTGAAGGCCCTGGAAAGCGTCCTGTGGGCTTCCCTTCTCGAATACCGAAACGTCCTCGAGGAAAAGGTCAAGGCACTCCTGGATCAATCCTTGGCGCTCATGATGGCGTTTGAGTCCCAAGGGCTCGATCTTTACCGGGAGCTCGGCTTGTGGGACGTGCTCCCCCGAGAGAAAGAGACAGGCCTCGGTCGATTCCTTGCGTGCCAGGGCATTCCGGATCTGCTTGTTTCGTTCGTGGATCCGATCGGCGCCCGTCAGAGCTACCTGGAGAGGAAAGAGGTCCGGCAGAGGCTCGAGGCCTAAAGTTCTTTAGGCCGATTTACTGAGGTCTTTAGTCATGATTGATAAAGTCAAATTATCTCAAATGCTTCGGCAAGGTAAATCGGCTAAAGAATGCGCCCGTTTCTTTAATGTGAGCGAGGGGCGGATTTCCCAGGTCAGAAAGGATCTCAACATTGCTGTCGTCCGGAGCGTCGCCCTGGAAACGGGTCACAAGGTTGTCGAGTCAAATCTCAATGCGGTTGAACAGCTTCGGCGAATCAACGAGACGGCGAATAAGCTTCTTGACCGTGCCGTTGCGGCCCAGGATCACGCGACGGCGATCAAGTGCATGTCCGAGATCCGTCAGCAGTTGGGTCTTCAGCTTGAGATCCTGTCAACGCTGAACGACATCAAGGCCGTCCAGGAGTTCCAGGCGTCTGTGCTTGAGGCGATTGGCGAGGCAAGCCCCGAGGTGAGAAATGCCGTCATTGACAAGCTGCACGCAAGAAACGCTTTACGACGAGCTATTGAAATTAGTCGGTGATCGTTTCTTCCGCGATTCCCAGGTCGAGCGGTTTTCGAAGTACCAGGCGGACCCCGTGGGCTTCGGCGAGGAGATCCTGGGCGAGCGGTTCACGGATGACGTGAAGGTCATGATGGAGAGCGTCAGGGACAATATTATCACGCTTGCGCGGTCGGCGAATGCCGTGGGAAAGACCCACGGGGCGGCCCGGGTGGCGATCTGGTTTTACAAGTGCTTCGGTAATTGCCAGGTCTACACGGCCGCGGCCCCTCCGGAGTCGAACCTCCGGAACCTTTTGTGGGGCGAGATCGGGAGCATCATCGAGAGGCACTCGGATCTTTTCAAGCGCGACGAGGTGAAGAATCTCCATGTCTCCCGTTCGGCCCAATCCTTTCTGACGGGAGTGACGATCCCCACGTCGGGCTCCGAGGCACAGCGAGAAGCGAAGTTTTCCGGCAAGCACAGCCCCAACCTGCTTTTCGTCGTTGACGAAGGCGACGCCGTGCCGGATGAAGTCTTTCGCGGGATCGAGTCCTGTATGTCAGGCGGTCATGCGCGGCTCTTGATCATGCTCAACCCCAGGGCCGAGGCCGGTGAGGCCTACCGGATGAGCAGGGACCGAAAGGCGAAGGTCGTTTCGCTTTCGGCATTCAATCACCCGAACGTCGTGGAGGGCCGGGACGTGATCCCTGGCGCCGTGACACGCGAAACGACGGTGCGCAGGATCAACCAATGGTGTCGGCCCCTGGCAGAGGGCGAGCCCGTCGACGGCGAGTGCTTCGAGCTCCCTGGGTTCCTCGAGGGCGCCGTCGCCTCGACACAGGAGGGGCAATCGTATGATCCCCTCCGGCCTGGATGGTACAAGGTCATGGAACCGGCTTTCTCGTACATGGTCCTGGGCCAGTACCCTTCGAAGGGAAGCGCGCAGTTGATCTCCCGTGCTTGGGTCATCCAGGCCCGGCAGAGGTGGGACGCCTACGTCGCGGAGCACGGGGAGCAGCCGCCGCAGTATTCCATGGCGGTCATGGGCCTGGACGTCGGGGAGTACGGCTCGGATTCGAACGCCGCCTGCTTCCGGTCCGGTGGTTTCGTGGAGCGTCTCACGACCTGGGGCGGCATCGACACGATCCAGACGGCCGACCGGGCCATCGGTCTTTATCGAGAGCGCAACGCCCTGCGGTGCAACGTCGATGCGACGGGCATAGGCGCGGGCGTGGCACCCTACATGGCGCGCCAGGGATGCTCGGCCGTGCCTGTCAAGGTCGCGAGCTCGCCGACGCAGAAAACCGATATGGGCGAATTTCAGATCCTGCGGGATCAGCTATGGTGGGCCTGCCGGGAGTGGCTCCGTGCGGATCCGGGCGCGATGCTCCC
>CAZJTM010000295.1:0-5927 GCA_964548925.1 uncultured Verrucomicrobiota bacterium
CCACCTCGCATTCGCAATTAACCTCAGGGTAGCGGCGTCTCGGCAGAGCGCCGCCATCTTCCACACCCGAGAGTGTGCGGCGCTCTGCCGAGACGCTGCTACGGCTCAAGGGGGCAACACGCGAACGTGGGTTGGGAAAACTCTCTTCATGAACCTCGACCCGGGGCGGGACAATTTCGTGTTGCATTTGCAACACGAAATTGTCCTGAACGGCGCAGTCAGCGATTCGCACGCGGAACACGGTTTGCCCGGCGAGGATGCGGTCGCCGTCTTTCAATTCCAGCGCGCCCGGACGAGACTCGGGCGCGGGCGAGGCCGGGTCGGGGGCGACGGCCCGGGCAAGTTCCACTCCATTGACGAACGTCCCATTGCGGCTGCCGCAATCGCGGACACGCACGCCGCCGTTGCCGACTTCCAGCAGGAAATGCCGGCGCGACACCTGGTCGTCGTCCGCCGGCAGGCAAATGTGACAGTCCAACGCGCGGCCGACCCGCAGGAGGGCCGGTTGCGGGATGGCGATCACCTCCTGGTTGAACCGCAAGCCATCGCCAAGACGAATGGCCGGGTGTCTTCCGCGCAGCGGGCCATCGGCGATTTCAAGGGCGACTTGGGCATTCATGGCGGCGTTCTCCTTTGATGAATCGAGCGGGTGGGTTTGCGGTCTGAGTTCGCTTCGGAAGCGCGGGTTGCGGCGGAAGAAAGGCAGCGCCGCCGGGGCGCTGCCCTCCTGCAAGCCCGCCGGGGTTTACTGCATCGCGAATTCGGGTTGGATGGCCGGCACGAAGCGGAGGTCCACTTCATAGCGCTTGCCGGCCTCGAAGAGCCAACCGCGCGGCAGCTTGACGCCCACCTCGGCGGAGCCTTCGAGCGCCAGCGTCCGCGGGGCGTCCGGGTCGGCGAGCACATTCATCAGCCGCATGACGGTGGCCGAGGTGGCGTCGCACTTCCGGCCCACGCAAACCCGGAGTGTTTGGTTGGTCGTCCCCGCGCCGTTGGCGCTGGCGCCGGGGATTTCGAGTGAACTCACCAGCCCTTCGCCCACGGGAACCGTGAAGGGCTTGGGCTCTTCCGCCTCCTTCTTGTCTTTGGTTTCCTTGGGCTTTTCCACGGATTCCAGCGTCAGGGTGAACTGGCCGTGCCGGAGTTTGAAGGGGTCGGCGTTCTTGTTGGTGAACTTGAGTTCGAGGTCCACGTAGTACGTGTCGTTCGTGTCCACGATCTGCACCTTCTTGACGGCGGCGAGGTTGACGTTGCTCATCGCGGCCAGGTCGGAGGCGGCGAGGGCGCTGCCGGCGGCGAGGGTCGAGAGGGCGATCGCGGTGAGGGTGATGTGCTGCATGGTTTTCATTGTTTGTTCTTTCTTTCTGCGGCCGGGCGTTGCCGGCCTTGGGTTTTTGGCTTGTTTGGTTTCTGTTTTCGCCGGCCAACGGGCCGGCAAATCTTGAATGCGTTCGGGGGACCGGTTCTCAAGGCTGGGTGGATTCACGTTTGGCGAGCGAGCGCCGCAGCGCGCGGTGCGCCGCCAGCAACAGGACTCCACTCCCGGCAACCAGTGCGAGGGTGGGCAGGACCAGCGAGAGCCGCCGGCTCTTCCGCGCAAAGAAGCATTCGGGCAGACTGCCGTTGTGGAATTGCACCCAGTCGAGCGCTCCGTAGCGGGAGTCCGTGTTCGGCGCGCACGCTTGAACCATGATTCCGCCCGTGCCGTAGGTGTCGAGATTGAGCGCGGCCTCGAAGCCCCAGCGTTGGATCGTCAGCCAGCTCAAGACGCGCGGCGCCGGATGGCGGTCGCTCAGGTCGGCTTCCGGGCGCAGCATGCCGCCCAGGATCATTTGCGGGATCATCAACAGCGGCACGGCGGTCAGCGCGAAGCGTTGCGTGGGCGACAGGCACGACACCGCGAGCCCCAGCGCCGCCGCCGCCACCGCCACCAGCCAGAGGATGCCCCAAGTGGCTACCACACTGGCCCACGGTTGGCCCAGCAAGCCGGGCGCGACCAGCACGGTCAGCAGCGCCGTTTGCAGCGCGGTGAGTTGGGCCAACACCAGAATCTTCGCGGCCAGGTAAGGCGCCAGGGTCAACCCGATCTTCCGCTCGCGGCGCAGCACCGGCTTCTCGGCCACAACTTCGCGGCATCCGCCCAAGATTCCGAACCACACACTGGCGGCGACCAGCACGAAGTAGATGGCGCCCCGGCGCCGCGCCGCAGGCACGCTGATCATGTCCGCCACCTGCCTGGCGTCTGCCTCATTCAACAGTCCCCAGATCGGCACGGACCGGCCTTGTTGCTGGATGGGGTTCTTCTGGAGGCTGACCCAATACGCTCTGCGGACGGTTTCTTCCAGCGCCGCGCCATCGCGTTCAATCCCGCCGAAGGACAGCAGCATCAGCAGCCCGATCACAGGCACCTGGCCCAGGGTCAGCGCAAGGTTGGCTTTGTCGGCCCACAACACGCATGCATGACGCCGCGCGAGCGTGAGCAACTTCGCGAGGTAATGCCGCCGTGCCGCGCGGTCTTGACGGGAGGCCGCGCTGTTGCGCGGCGAGGAAGCCGGTTCCGCTTCATCCGCGAGCGGAAAGACGAGCGGATGCGCACGGTAGTATTCCACCAGCCGCGCAGACTCGTGGCGCTCCTCCAGCAGACCGAGGATGAATTCGGCGGGATTGGCCTCGGAGGGGCAGGGCGTTTCCGAAGCTTGTTCCAGATACTCCCGCGCCGTGCTGGCCGCGCCGTAATAGATCATGCGCCCGCCGTCGGCCATCACTAGCAAATCGTCGAAACACGCAAACGCCGCCTGGCTGGGTTGATGCACGGTGGCAATCACGGTGAGGCCCTCGCGCGAGGCCAGGTTCCGCAGCAGCCGGATGATCTTCTGCGCGTCCAGGAACGACAGGCCCGAGGTCGGTTCGTCGAGGATGAGGATGCGGGGCTTGAGCAGCAACTCGTGGGCGATGTTGGCCAGCTTGCGCTCGCCGCCGCTCAGCCCGCGCGGCGCGGCGTCCGCCGAGCCGATCGTCGAGTCCAGAAACGCGTCCAAGTCCGTGGCGTCCACGCCCACTTGGCGGCAGGCGTCCAAGATCAGGCTCTCCCGCACCCGCGCGGCCATGTCCGGAAACCGCAGGCGCAGTCGGCAATCCAGCGATTGGCGGACGGTCAGCTCCGGAATCAGGACATCGCCTTGGGGCACGCAGCCGATGACCCCGTTCAACAGGTCGGCCTCGCGATGCAAGTCATGGCGCCCGCCGATGACGACGCGCCCCGCCGCCGGCCGCCGATCGCCCGTGAGCAGACCGAGGAGCACGGTCTTGCCGCAGCCAACCGGTCCCAGGATGGCGGTCAAGGTGCCGGGCTTGGCGCGGAGGAACACCCCGTCGCACAAGGGTTGTTCGCCCTTGCCGGCGGGTGAAAAACAGCGGAGAGGCGAGGTGTCAAGGCCCAGCAGCGTGTCCCCTTGGAAATAGCGCGGCTCGATCACGACGGTCGTCCCGGCCACGTTCAATTCATCGCAGCGCGTCAGTTCGCGTTCCGCGCGGCGGCGAAGACGCTCGCCGTTGACCAGCACGTCTTCCCGGCTGCCGAGATTGCGCACGAACACGCGCGGCCCGCGTTTGACCAGATGGGCGATGTGGCCGGAGGCGGCCTGGACGCGGATGGCGCAGTCCTCCGCCGCGCCGATGCACCAGGCGGTTTCGTCCAGTTCCGTGGCGCGGGCTTCGGCTGCCGCCGCGTGGCTCGCGTCCGCTGCCTCGCCGGCGTCGCCCTCGAGAATCCACTCGGTGGGCTGGAGCTGGTTGGGTTCGTCGAACATTTGGTTTGCGGCGGATTGCATAATCTTCACCGTGTCCAACGAAGGCGAAGTCGGGAGGTAACAGCCGGCGTGAAAGTTTTTTTGTCCGGCGGAATCCCGGAAGAGAGCAGCCGCTTCGAACGGCGGATCGCAGCTTCTGCCGGCTAATCCGTGTCCATGCGGATGGAGTCTCGCGAAGCCTGAGCGCGTCGCAGCCACAGCGCGCACCGACTGCGTGGATGCGGTTAATCCGGTCGCCCTCCGCCCGGGAGTCACTCCACGCTCTGTCACCTCCGCCCAATTGTTTCGTTGGCATGAAGTAGAGAAACCCAATCGTCCGCGCCATGAAAACAACCGCACCGGAGAACCCCCGCCCAACGAGAAGCGTTGCCTCCTCATCGGCGGCGCGAGTTGGAGAAGTCATCCGGCCACACGTGCGGTCCTCCTTGGGCTGCGACGCGGCGGGGCATGCCACTGGATTTCGCACGCGCGGGGTGAGCCGCTCGCGGTTCGCGCTTGGCTCCGTCCAATTTCAAACCCTCATCCACCTGCTCCCATGAATGACCTGACTGCTCTGAGCGCGACCAAAGCCGGTCGCATCATCCTCCACGTGATTTGCGCCCTCCGGCGGCCCGCGAATTGGCGCTGGCATGCGCGCGGGATTGCGAGGGAGCTTGCCCCCGAGTTCACTCCACACTCCGGCGGCAACTGAACTGATGGGTCGCGGGAGTCCGGCGGACAGGTATGTCCTGACGCGGGAATCTCACACCTCGTTCGTCTCCTCGACACCCCGCCGGGTGAGGTTTCTCCTGAATGAAGTTCCGCGCTGTGGACGTTTGAACCCATGCCTGTGCTCCCAAGGATTCAAAGCGTTCAGGGATGGGAGAGAACTCCTTGGACGCTTTGAATCCCTGGAGGCACGGGCAGGACGCCCGGCCTACAACTCGAAGAATCCGGTCCTGTGGGCCGGAACCCCTGCCCCGGCGGATCGGGCAAGAGGGATCCAGGTTGGGCGCGCAGTTGCTTGGAGGTAACGCCGCGGAAGTCCTCGGCTCCTCCAGCTACGGCGCCGGTTCGTCGGTGTCGCGGGTGGCCTTGCCGTGAAGAACGCCCTGGTCATCGAACCAGAGCGGGTCAATGGCCAGGAAGCGTTTGAAACTGGTTTCCTCGCCCCACTTCTGGTGATAAACGAGCCAGAGCTTGCGATCCGGGCCTTCGATCACGCAATGATGCCCCGGCCCGAGCACCTTGCCGCCGCGTCGCACGATGGGATTGCCCGCGTATTTGGTGAACGGCCCGAGCGGGGACTTCGCCGTGGCGTAGCCGATGCCGTAGTTGGGAGAGTCCGCGCCCGTCCCGGAGTAGGTGAGGTAGTAAACCCCATCGCGCTTGAGCATGAACGGGCCTTCCGTCACGTGTCCGCTGACCATTTCCCACGGCTCGGTGGGACGAATGGCGATCGTCGTCGAGCCTTGCTGGGTCAACGGGTCGGACATCGCCTGCGCGCGAATCTTGAAACCGCCCGCCAAGTCCACGTAATAGAGGTAGAGCTTGCCGTCGTCGTCCTGGAACAAATGCGCGTCAATGGCGTTGGTGGCGAGCACCGCTTTGTCCACGAACGGCCCGAGCGGGCTGTCCGCCACCGCCACGCCAATCTGTTTGTTCATCCAACCGCGCGGGGTGTCCGGGAGGTTGTCCGTGTAATAAAGATAGAACTTTCCGTCGCCGCGCCGGTGGTGGAACACATCCGGCGCCCAAGCCCCGCGGCGGGGATCATCAAACGCCAACCCCTTGTTCTCCCAATGCACCAGGTCCTTGCTTGCATAGGCGTCGTAGCCCCGCGTGTGCGTGGTGGCGTAGAGGTAATACGTGTCGCCCACCTTGATCACGTGCGGGTCGGCCATTTCCACCGTTGGGAGCAGCGGATTGCGATACGTGCGCTGCGGCCGGACGGCGCTGGTCGGGGAGGCCGGAGCGTCGGCCGCGGTCGCCACGGCAGGGACGGCGCAGGCCAGCAGGATGGCGAGCGTTTGGACAACTGGTTTTGTCAGCATGACGGCGGAGTGTAACGGAGCACGGCGCAACACTGAAGCGCTTTTGGGGGCAACTCCGTTTCTTCCCGCAGGACTGCCGCCGACC
>CAZJTM010000296.1:0-5744 GCA_964548925.1 uncultured Verrucomicrobiota bacterium
CGTAGATCTTGCCGTTGAGGATGTATTCGTTGGTGCCATACCACGTCTCGTTACCCGTGATGTTGGCCGTGACCTGGATGGTTGCGGCTTGGGCCAGGGGCGTCGCGAGCAGCGCCGCCAAGGCGAGCGTTTGAGGGAGGAACAGTCGTTTCATCTTTACTCGTGTGTTGCGGTTGTGAATTCCGTTCAATTGCGATGTCAGGTTCTGACGCGGGCCAGCTTGGGCGAAGCGTTTGACAGGCGCGTGTCGCCCCGGTGACAAACGAGTGACGTTGCCGACCGGTGCAAACGCTCAGAAGTCGTGCGAAACCTGCAAGCCGAAGGTCATCCCGCGCGTGAAGCGGGCAAACGTGCGGGCGCCGTCCTCGCCGTAGGTGCGCTCGAACTTGGGATCGAGCAAGTTCTTGGCGGTGAACTTGAGGCTCGTTTGCCGGCCGAGTTTTTGGGAGAGCACGAAGTCCAGCGCCGGCGCCGGCTGCTCGTACACGTCTTCGGTGGTGAGGCTGGCGATGGCGATGCGCGGGCCGGCCATGTTGAAGACCAGCGAGGCGCTGGTGCCCCAGCGCGGGTTGTCGTAGTTGAGGTCGAGGTTGAGGATGTAGGGCGACTGGTCGTAAAGCGGGCGGGACGATTTCGCGCCGGGAACAATGCGCGACTTGTTCGCGTATTCGTCCGGGGTGAGCGCGGTGTCGGACTCGATGAGAGAGAGGTTGCCGCCCAGACTCCAGCCCTGCAACCGGGCATCGAGGCAATCCAGATTCTTGCGCGCCTCGAACTCGATGCCGGTGACTTCGCCCGAGGGCCGGTTCTCATAACTGATCAGGTCGCCGACCAGCGAGATGAAGCGGCGCTCGATCGGGTTTTGAATGGACTTGTGAAAGAAGCTGACGCTCAGAAGTTCGCCGGGCCGGGGAAACCATTCCCAACGAACATCGTAATTGTCCGCCGAGGCCAACTGAAGCCGCGGGTTGCCGTCCAGTTCCACGTCCAGGACCGGGTCGTAACTGCGATAGGCGGCCAGTTCGCGCACCGAGGGGCGGGCGAGCGTCTGGCTGTAGTTGAGCCGCAGGTTCATGTTGGTGCGCAGCGCATACACCAGCCCCACCGCCGGCAGGACATCCGTTTGGCGCAGAACAGTGTTGTTGGTGCGCTGGCCGGTGATGGCATTCTCGATGTAACTGGCGGACTTCACCTGCAAGTCCGTCGTTTCGGCGCGCGCGCCTCCCACGAGTTTCAGACCAGCCGCCAACGGCAGTTCCAGCATGAGATAGCCGGCGGAGATTTCCGACTCGGCGGTGTAGGTGGTGTCGAAACTGGCGATGTAACGATTCCACGTGTAGAGCGTGCTGCCGCCCGTGCCGGGGCGTGAACTGAAGCCCAGATTGTCCGGCGTGAGATACGTATTCGGATCGCCGTTGAAGGCCGCGTCGCCCCGGTAGAAGATCTGGCGCTCGGCAAAGGAGCGATCCGACGCGCTGTGAAACCAGCCCGCCTTGAGTTCGCCTTCGTCGGCAAACCAATTCCGGAACGGCAACGTGAAATCCACCTTCGGGTTCACGTTGTTTTCCTGGAGCGTGCGGAAATAGCGGGTCGGGTCCTGCGGGTCGGGCAGGTAGTTGCGCCCGGTGGAATAAACGCCAGCCTCCTCAACCAAATTGAAAAAGCGCGTGTCCGGCTCGTCCTGGGACGTGTCGGTCAACGCCACCAGCCAATCCAGGCGCGCGCCGCCGAGCGCCGGGAACTCGTCCTTGCCCTTGAACTGGAACGTTTGGAGGTTGCGCTCGACCCAGATCAAGCGATGCGTGAAGAACGTCCGGCCCGGCTCGCTTTCGCGTGTGCCGATCTGCGAGCGGGCGCCCTTGAGGGAGTTCTGATTGTGAAAGAAACAAAACCCCAGCTCGTGATCGTCCGCCCACTGGCTGGCCAGCGTGGCCATGCCGGACCAGTTCACGGTGTCGGTGGCGAGCCGGTCGGCGAACTCCTGGGTTTGAATCACCGCCGCGCCCGAGGGCGCGTAGCGGCGGGTTTCGCCATCGTCGTAATAACGGAATTCGCGCCGGTAGGACAGGCTGCCGAAGAGGCCCAGCGGTCGTTGCAGAAAATGCGTGGTATCGCCGGCGGCGAGAAACAAATTGTGATCGGGGGCGGCCGCGTCCTCGGTGGGGGCAAACTGGGTGGTGCCCATCGCGCGGGTGAGGTCGTGAAGCAGGTTCGCCTGGGCCACGCGTTCGGCATAAGTCGCGGTCGTGGGCCGTCCGCTTGAAAACACGGGCTGCGGAATGCCCGACCCTGCCACCGCGCCCGGCAACGCCCGCCCGCCGTCGTCCAGCCCCAGCCAGTCCCGCGAGCCACCCTCGTAAGTGAGGAAACGGTCATTCCCCGTGGCCTGAGTGTTGTATGCGCCGCCCAGCGCCACGGTCGCAAACGATTTGTCGGGAAACGACTTGGTGACGATGTCAATCCCACCGCCGGTGAACGCGCCCTGCTTGTCCGGCGTGAAGGTTTTTGCGACCACCACCTTGTCAATCACCTGCGCGGGGAACAAATCCAGTGAGGCGGCGCGGCGATACGGGTCCGCGGACGGAATCTCGCCGCCGTTAAGCGTGGTGGTAACATAGCGGTCGCTTAGTCCGCGAATCACGGCGAACTTGCCGTCCACAATCGTCGCTCCGGCGACCTTGGTGACCACCGCGCCCGCGTCGGAACTGCCGGAACGCGAGATCTGTTCCGTGCCGACGGCTTCGGTAGCCGCCACGGCCTTGGCCCGTTCGGCCAGCAGTTGATTGACGGTGGTCTTCGCCGCCGGCGCAAACGCGGGCTTGGGTGGAGGCGGCGGCTTGGCCGGGGTGATCGTGAGGGGTTTTTCCTTCGGCGTGGGCGGGCCGCTCACACCGCCTCCCGGGCCTTGCACCTGCGTGCGCGTGTCCTGGAAGAAACTTGCGCCGCCCGCGGCTTCGGGCGCGTCGCTGGCCACCGCCCGCCGCGTGCCGCCGCCGGCGCTCGGCGGCATTCCTTGGTTGATGGGCGGCAGCTTGGCCTGTGGGGTGGACTTCTGCTGAAGCGGCTTGGCGTCCGGTTGCTGCTCCTTCTTTTCTCCTTTGACGTATTGCAGCACGGCCTGCCGCATCAGTTCCAACTTGCCGGTTTTCCACGCCCAGAACATCACGCCGCCAATCACGATGACGTGCATGATGACGGCGATCAGGAAACTCGTGCGGTCCTTCTGGGGTTTGCGGGGGGCCATGAGGTCAGGGCGCGGGTGAAACAACCGCCCTCTCCAGCGAACAGGTCAGGGTGCTGGCCCGGCGCGTCGGACGCGTGCGACGGGTCGGACGAAGAGGTTTGGGAAACACACGGCGGTCAGTTGGCCACCGATTCCGTGGCCAGCCCGACCTTGCTCACGTTGGCGGACACCAACACGTCCAGCACGCCCACCACCTTCTGATACTGAATCCGCGAGTCGCCGCGCACGACCACGTTCAAATCCGGGTCCTGCTTGCGAAAGGCCACCAAGGTTTCGAGCAACTTGTCCTCGCTCATTTCGTACGTGTTGAGGTAAATCTTCCCCGCGTTGTCCACCGTGATGTAGTTCACCTTCGAGGGCGCCTCCTTGGGCCGGCTCGAAGCCGTCGGCAGGGAGATATTCAGGTCGTTCACCGCCGGGGCCGTGGTGATGATAAAGATCACCAGCAGCACGAACGCCAGGTCCAGCAGCGGCGTGATGTTCAGTTCCGACAGCGTGTGATGTTTGCTCGTCGAGTATTTCTTCATGTGTCACCTCATGGGTCAGACTCCGGCCAATGCCATCTCGCCCTCCGGCTCCACGGAAACGGAGGCGGACCGCCGCTCGACCTGGGGCGTCGGGCTTTCCATTCGTGCCATGCGCTCGGGGAACAACTCACGCAACGCATCCGCCACTTCCTCCGACACCGAGCGGTTGTCCACGTACTTGTGCTCGATGGCCGTGGCCAATTCGGCCGTGAAATTGTCCAACTCCTGAGTCAGCGCGCGAATGGTCGTGATCATGTAGTTGTAGGCGAACATCGCCGGGATGGCGACGAACAGCCCCACCACGGTGGCGATCAACGCCCCCGCCACGCCAGGCGCCATCGCTGTCAGACTGGCGGCCTGCACCTTGGCGATGCCGGAGAAGGTTTCCATGACACCCCACACGGTCCCGAGCAAGCCAATGAACGGCCCGCCGGCCACCGCGGTCGAGAGGATGATCATGCCTTTCTCCAGCGAAATGGCTTGGGCGCTGACCGCCCGCTCCAGGATCACGCGCACCGAGTCAAACGACGACGAGCTGATCTTCGTCGTGATGGCCTTGGCAATGAAATCCGTGTGCAAGGCTTCGGTGACCTTGTGCGATTGAGCATTTCGCCCCGCTGAGATGGGCCTGACCGCCACAGGATTGTTCTTGAGTTGGTAAGCCAGCTCCTCCGCTCCCGCGTGATAAACCTCGAAGGCAGGCGCGCCCGTGAAATCCGTTTTCTGCTGGAACAACTCCAGCGGGTCGCGGGTGCCGCGGTACGCCGCAAAGAACTTCTTTCCGGCTCTCGTGGCGCGATACAACTGCCGGCCCTTCTGAATGATGACGGTCCAACTGATCATCGAAACGACGGCGAGCATGATGATCGTCACCTTGCCTTCGGTGGTGGCCTTGTCGAAGGCAAACTGAAGGGCGTTTGCAAATATCGGACTGAACAACGCTGAATCCATAAGTTCCATCTGCGGTGTCGTGCAACTTTCGGCTTGGCGGTCATCCGAACCAGCCCCGCCATCGCGAGCAGCTTCTACCGAGACAACGGGGGCATCATGGTGCCGCCACGTTACATTCCAGTGTCCGGCGCGTTACATTCACGTCACAAGGCCCAGGTGCCCCACGCAGCGGACTGAAGCCATCGGTTGTCTTGAGCGCGCCCTTTTGGGCAAGCCAAGGACCAAGTGTTGTCCCTGGCAGCATTCGCGGTCCTCTGGCAACGGTCAGGCGCAAGTGGCCAGACCCAGGGAACCCAAGGCTTTGCGTGTCTGCGAAGGAACGGGTTGCTGTGACCGTCGCACCCGTCACCACCGCTTTCGGAATTGCCATCCGCCCGGGGAGATGCGACAACCCTGCCATGCAAACCACGCGTCGTGATTTCCTGCACCGGGCGGCCGGAACCGCCGCCGCCTTTGCCGCGCTGACAAACACCCCGGCGCTTTTCGCGGCGACGAAACCCAAGACTCCGCAAGCCCTGCGCTTGGGCGGCCCCTCGTTCGCCAAGTCAGATGACCCGGAGGAACTGGCCCGCGCGCATCGCGAGCTGGGCTACCGCGCGGCCTACTGCCCCAACGTGGCACTGAAGGATACCTCCCGCATCAAGACGCTGGCCGACGCCTTCGCCAGACACGATGTGGTGATCGCCGAGGTGGGCCGCTGGGTGAACCTGCTGGACGCCGACGCCGCCAAACGAAAAGCCAACTTGGAAACCGTGACCGACGGGCTGGCGTTGGCCGAGGCCATCGGCGCGCTCTGTTGCGTGGATATCGCCGGGTCCTACCATCCTACCTCCTGGTTCGGCCCGCATCCGGACAACTTCACCCCGAAGTTTTTCGACGCCGCCGTGGAGAACGCCCGCAAGATCATTGACGCCGTAAAGCCGCGGCGGGCGAAATTCTGTTACGAGATGATGGGCTGGACCATGCCGCACACACCGGACAATTGCCTCAAGCTTCTACGCGCCGTGGACCGCAAGGCGTTC
>CAZJTM010000297.1:0-5707 GCA_964548925.1 uncultured Verrucomicrobiota bacterium
GTCCTGACCACGCGCAAAGCCGGACTCGCCATGCCAGACCCACCGACCATCGCCAGCAGGCCGAAGAAAAGAAGTCTCAGAGCGGAACGAGCAGAAGCGTTCATTTCACAAGCCGGACGTTGTCGAGTTCCACAACCACATTTGCTTGATTACAGGGGTCGAGGCGGAGTCGCGTAATCACGCCGCGCCAACGGGGACACGTCGCAACGGGCACGCGGTAATCATGCCATTCGCCGTTGCCTTGAACCGGGAAGCGCACGCTTGAGCTTTCGCTTTCTGACAGACGACTCGTCCGCCAAAAGAGCTGGGCGGAATCGGTGAACGCCGCTCGGTCAGTGTGCGTGAGCCGCATCCGAATGACGACGCTCTTGAATTCGCCCGCCCGCGCCAGCATCGGCGGGCCAAAGAACGCCGGGTCGTTACCTGAAGTCCGCGCTGAGAGGATGCCGTCTGCAGATTTCAAATCAGCCAGGTGCATCGTGTTGCCCCAACCTTCATCGCCAGACTCAAATTCCCAGCTTGTTTGGGCCGGTGGTGAGGGCGGCACATCGTAAGGCCCGAGCCCGACATCGGCAGGCGTCAGATCATCGTGTTCCTTCGGCGCATCGGTGAAGACCTCGCGGATGGCATCCAGATAGCCGAAGCCAAACTCTGCGTGCGGCTCGATGTAGCTGCCCTCGCCCCACTCATTCCACGCTTCGATCAGAATAGCCTTTCGCCCTTCGGACTTCGGACTTCGGACTTCCAACACCTGCTTCGCGTCCAGCAAGTGTCGTTTGAACAACTCGGGCGTCCGACCGAACCGCACCAGGTTGTTCTCTCCGTGCCACGGCCGGCTGTCCCAGCCGCCACAGACCGGCAGCGGCGTCAGCGGAATCGGGCTCTCGGTAAACAGGTGTTCCCAGTGGCGACGATAAGCGGGCACGAGCGTCTCGAATGGGGCGAACATGCCTTCGCCGGTCATACCCAAGTGCGGCCAGTTGTAAGCCGTGATGGCATCGTAGCCTTCCGCGGCGGCTTGTCGCGCTCCGCCAGCGTCGCCGATGCACGCGATGAGATACAGCCCTTTCAAGCCGGCGCGCTGACACTCGGCCCGCATCGCCGCGAAAGCCCGCCTCACGCCATCGCCGCCGAGGTCTTCGGTCAAACGGTGCGGGCTGAAGATGATCATCACAGGCTTGCCGTCGAACGTGAGATGCTCGGGGCGGCGGAAGTAATTCTCGATCCAGTAACGCGTGACGGCGAGGCAGTCTTCATGCGAGGACGTGCGCGGCGGATTGTGGTTGGCCCAGAGCAGGCAGAACTTCAGGAGACTGCGATAGCGCGCCTTGAAATAGCCATCATGCAACGCGTGCTCCAACTGTCGCGTGCCTTGCGACCAATACCAGTCGTAGGCGAAAAACGTAATGCCGTGCTCGACCGCCCATTTGATGTGCCAGTCGGCAACCTCCGGTTCGCCCTCGCGATACCAGCCCAGCACCGGCTTGCGCTCCGGAAAGCGTTGGAGCGGTTGCCACTGGCTCGCGGTCTTCCACCCAGGGAAGTAATAAACGCCGACCTCGAAAGGCCCGCACACGGGTTTGGGTTTGGGGACGCAGTCAGTGGCGTCAGCTCTCAGTCGAGGCGTGACGCGCAAGGGAGTTGAGGCGCTGACTGATTTCAGTCCGCTGGCGGCAAGGTTGAGTTGCACTTCCGTCTCCACGGGCCGCTCAGCTTGCACAAACCACGAAAGGCTTGCTTCCTCGCCAAAGCCCAGCGCCGCCACGTGTGCAACACTCACCGAATCCGCGAGCGCCTTGAGTTCGGCGGGCAAACTCAGCGAGGCGGAGATGTTCGAAGCAGTCTCGCCGCCGGTGTTCTGAATCCGGGCGATGAGCGTCACTGGCGAGCCGACGCGCGGCAGAGCATCTTCCGTGGCAAAAGAAACCACTTTGAGCTGCGGTGGGCCTTGCGGGACATCGCTGATCGCCAGTGAGCGGAGCTTGGCGGTCGCGTTCGTCGCGTCGCTGGGACGGAGCCCCAGCCCAAGGACTCTCCCACGCCAGTCCTTGGCGGCCAAGAGATCGAGGTTGTAGGTCCGCTCCTGTCCGTCGGCCTGAACCGGAAACGTGTGGCTGTGCAAGCCGCTCTCCTTCTCTGTGAGGAAGAATAACGTGGCGTGCTGTCCCTGGTTCACCGCCATCCGGATGCTGGCGAAGTTCAGTTCAGCGGCGTCAATCCGGACCGGCGGACTGAGCAAGAGGCGGCTTGGGGTCGAGCGCAACTCGCCACCAACCCAACTTTCCTGCGACCGTGGCAGCGACTCGGCGGAGCGCCACTCACCATCAGAGTCCGACGTGTTGAACAACTGCCAGCCCTGGCTTCCTTTGCTGAAGTCGAACGCGGGAGCAACAACGAGCGCCGGCATCTCCAACTCCAGCACGCGGAGGCTGTCGAGTTCGAACCGCGCCGCGTCGTAAAGATCGAACCGCAGCCGCACAATCCTGCCCTCCGGATGCCAACCGGGCAGCAGGCGATACGTGCGCCACTGGCCGTCGCCGGTCACGTTGAAGCGCGTGGATTTCTCCTGGCTGAAACCGCCGTAGCGACCCGTTGAAGTGTTGCTCCAGAACAACTCGGCCACCCCGTCGTGATCCGCCTTGAGCCGGATTTCGACGACCTGCCACGGCGAAGCCTTGAAGTCCAGCAGCGGGCGCAGCTCAAGGATCGGATCACTGCCCGTGGCGCGGCAGCTTAGCGCGCCGTTGGTGACGACTACTTCTGCCAGGTGACTGTTCGGCTGCCAGCCCTGCGGGTCGCCCGGTTTGTCAAAAGTCCATTCGGCCAACGGGCTCTCTGCTGCGCAGGCCAGTGTCGCACGCAACGCAATTGCGACCAGCAGGACGACTTGCCCCGGCCGGCGGCGGAACTCGTTCGCGGTAAACTTCACTTCGTCACCTGAATCTTGCGCAAGTCGAAGCCCGGCGGACGCGCATAGACCGGCACACGTGCGATGAGCGCGTCGAAGCCCAGCAAGTAACCCTTCGAGGCCTCCGCCTTGCCCACGCCCTCGAAGCGCAGCGTGTGCTCGCCCGCCGCCAGCGTGTGCATCCCCAAGCGATGCGGTGTCGGCGTGATGTTCACGTTGTGCAGATCGAATGTGCCGACGTCCTTTCCGTCGAGCCGCACCCGCCACGTGCCGTAGTCCCACGAGTGCAGCATCTTCACCCATAGTTCGGCGGTGAGAGCGGACTCGACTTTGAAAGGTACTTCCACCCAGGCACCCGCTTCGGTTGGCTTGAACCAAAGCTGCTTGCCATCGGTCACGCCCCCGACAGGTTGCATTTCAAGAGGCGCGCCAGAATGCTTGGCCGCGGGGACGAGCTTGTGCCCCACCGCCAGCGTTTGTTCGCGGAAAGGCAACCGCTCCGCGCCAGATGGTAGGGCGGGCCAAGGTTTATGCGGCTCGGCTTGATACCAAAACGCCACGCTCGACATCAGGTCTTCGCGCTCGATAAATCCATCCACCTTGCCGTCAGGGAGAGTCTGTGAGCCCTTGTGTTCGATCTCGACGCGCAGCGATTTCTTGAACGTGACTGGATCGGGGATGTGCCAGCGGTAGGCCGTACTGCGGTCGCCGGTATTGTAGCCTTCCCAGAGCGGTGTGCCGTAGAACGGACCGTCCTGCTGGCGGAAACCCCAGCCGTCGCAGAAATAATCCTCTGTGCCCGTCCCGCGGAGCTGCGGCTCGGTCGCGCCGTCTATGAAAAAGAAATCGTCGCCCTCGCCGTACCAGCCCGGCGAGGAATGATAGACACTCTGAATCGTCCCGACGTAATGCCCGCGCCCCACGATGTCTGCCAACAGGTAGTTGCGGCCCATCACGCATGGATACTCCTGCCGATACATGGCGTGGAAATAGGCCGTCTCGCGCGGCAGCTTCTGGTGTTGCTGCCAGTCAATGTAGGAGTAAAAAGCGTGGCAGGGCTTGTCGCTTTCGTTGCTCACCGTGATGCGGGCGGACTTGCGGAACGGCATCGGCCAATAGCAATTGCGCCCGCGCCCATCCGACGAGACCCGCACCGGCAGAGAGATGAACGATTTGTCCACGCCATGCCCGATGCCAAAGAAGTCGCCCACGGGACATTCGACGCTCGGATGTTCCTCGCCGTCCCAATACATCCGCAGCGTGAGCAGGCGCGAGTAGAATGGCGCGTCGTGTGCGATCGTGAACCAGATGTGGACGATCGTGCCCGGTCCTTTCAACTCCGCCACCGTGAGTGTGCCGCCCGGTGGAATCGGTCGGGCGTCGGCGTTGCCGTTCCGCCAGTCCGCATCAGAAGAAGACGCACGTTTGGTTTCGTAATCCTTGAGCTGTTCGAGGCCGGCCAGCGGATTGCCGAGCGGAAGTTGGGCGTTGGCGATTGCAGTTGCGGCGGCAAGAAGCAGCAAGGGTAGAAGTCTTGTATTCATAGCGCGAGCATCCTGGTTCGTCAGAGGTTCATGTTCGGTGAACGGGTCAGGGCTGGAGCATAAATTCCCAGCCAGGGGTTGTCCATCGTGGAAGACTTTTGGCTTTGACGCGGCGGGCGGTTGCTTCTACAACGCCAGCGGCGCGGCGAATTCAGATCCTCCACGCCGGCAAACGAAAGGAAACGTATGCGTAATGCAGCGATGACGCAGCGGCTCGCCCTGGGCTTGGCCGCACTCCTCACTTCAATCCCACCCGTCACCACAACCGCAGCCGACGACGGCAAGCTCCACATCATTTGCTTCGGCGCGCATCCGGACGACTGCGAGTTGCAGGCAGGCGGGGTAGCGGCGAAATGGGCGGCGAAAGGTCACAAGGTCAAATTCGTTTCGACAACGAATGGCGACATCGGCCACTGGCGGGAGGCGGGCGGCCCGCTGGCCCTGCGCCGCAAGGCCGAAGTGGAGGCCGTGGCCAAGGTGCTGGGCATCACGGTCGAGGTGCTCGACATCCACGACGGCGAACTCATGCCCACGCTGGAAAACCGCCGCACCATCACGCGGCTCATCCGCGAATGGCAGGCCGACCTCGTGTTCAGCCCGCGTCCGAACGATTACCATCCGGACCACCGTTACACGAGCATCCTCGTGCAGGACGCCGCCTTCATGGTCGCCGTGCCGTTCTTCAGTCCGGACGTGACGCCGCTCAAGGCCAATCCGGTGTTCATGTTCTACCCGGACCGCTTCCAGAAACCGACGCCCTTCCAGCCGGACATCGTGATCAGCATTGACGACGTGATGGAAAAGAAGCTCAACGCACTGGAGTTGATCGTGTCGCAATTCTATGAAGGCGGCGCGCTGGGCTCGCCTGCGCTCGTGCCCGACGACCCCGCCAAACAGGAGCAGCGCCGCAAACAAGTCCGCGAGATGCTCACCCGCCGCAACTCCGCCCTCGCCGACCGTTTCCGCGCCAAGCTCGCCGATTGGTATCCGGCCGACCAAGCCACCGCGATCAAGAACGTCGAAGCGTTCGAGCTTTGCGAGTATGGCCGCCAGCCGGACAAGGCGGAACTCAAGCGCCTGTTCCCGTTCTTCGGCAACAGAGAAGAGCGCCAAGGCAGGTGAGCGTCATTTCCCCGCCAGCACTTTGGGTTGGCGGCGAATGATGCCGGCGAGAGCACGCAACGAATCGTTTACCAACTCCGCGCTGGGAAAGCACTTCGCCATGTCGGCATCGAGCACAACGACGTTTGTGCCC
>CAZJTM010000298.1:0-5682 GCA_964548925.1 uncultured Verrucomicrobiota bacterium
CCGTCGCCATGCTCATGTTGAAATTGGTATTCGCCAAAAGTGCATGACAGGCTCTTAGCAACGCCCCCGCCTCATCCAGCCCGCCTGTGTCGCGAAGCACCGCCGCCAACTGCTCAAGCGAAGTAGCCACGTCTGGGTGTTCATCTCCCAGAGTCTTGCGGCGAATCGCCAGCGCTTCGCGATACGTCGCGTCGGCTTCGACCAGCTCACCTTTGTCGCGAAGGATGCCCGCGAGGTTGTGCAGTGACCTGGCCGCCGCGGAATGGTCGTTGCCCACCAGCTTTCGTTGCATCGCCAACGCCTCACGCTGTACCGATTCCGCCTCAGCCAGCTTGCGCTGTTCGCGGAGGATGCCCGCGAGGTTGTTAAGGAACGCGGCCACCAGCGGATGTTCGCCGCCAAGGACCTGCCGTTGCACCGCCAAGGCTTCGCGCTGCATGACTTCGGACTCCGCGAACTTGCCCTGGTCCCGGATCACGGCCGCAAGATTGTTGAGCGACGTGGCTAAGTTAGGATGTTTGTCTCCCAGCAAACGCTTTTGGATTGCCAAGGCCTCTCGCTGCATGACCTCCGCCTCCACGAGCCTCCCCTGGTCGCTCACGATTACCGCGAGATTGTTGAGCGAATTGGCCACATCCGGGTGATTGTCGCCAAGCAGTCTTCTGCGAATGCGCAACGCCTCACCTTGCTGGACCTCGGCCTCGGGCAGTTTCCCCTCGTCCCGTAGAACGAGCGACAAATTATCAAGCGAGGTGGCGGCGAGCAGATTCTCTCCACCCAGCATCTTCTTCTGGATGCCGAGCGCCTCGCGCTGCATGGCTTCAGCCTCCGCCAGCTTGCTTTGATTCTGGAGCGCGTTGGCCAGGTTATTGAGGGTTTGGGCAACATCCGGGTGCTCATTCCCCAGGAGCTTCTTCCGGAGGGTCAGCGCTTCGCGATACATCGCTTCAGCCTCGACGAGCCGTCCTTGTTCGCTGAATACGATGGCCAGGCCGTTGAGCGACACGGCTACGTCGGGATGGTCATTGCCAAAGACTTTTCGCCTGATGGCCAACGCCTCGCGTTCCATGGTTTCAGCCTCCGCCAGCTTGCCCTGGACCCGCAGCGTTTGTCCGAGATTCTGGACCGACGTTGCGACGTCCGCGTGCCCCTCGCCCAGCAGCTTCTTCTGCATGGCCACAACTCCGCGCAGCATGCCTGCCGCCTCTTCCAGATTACCTTGGAGACCACGCACCTGAGCCAGAGCCTCCAGGGCGATAGCCACGTCGGGGTGCTCGTTGCCCAGGAGTCTTTGCCGCATGCCCAGCGCTTGGCGATGCAACACCTCAGCCTCGGCAAGCCTGTCTTGGTTTTGCAGCGCGACGCCGAGACTGCTCAATGCACTGGCCACGTTGGTGTGCTCACTACCCCATAGATTCGTGGCCGTCGTCAGGACTTCGCGGTGCATCGCCTCAGCTTTGTCAAAAAGACCAAACTCACCATAGACGTTGCCAATCACCGCTTGCAGCTCTGCCTTGACGGCCGGTTCATTCGCCAATTCAGCGCCGACGCGTTTCGACGCCTGGTCCAGGATTTCCCTCAACATCTGAGTGTCCCGGCCCAGAGCCACCGATGGGCCGACCCCGTTGAGCATGTCTTTGAGGAAACGGGCGACTTGTTCGCTGCGGCTGGCCGCCGATCGTGTGGCCCGCTCCGCTCGCATGGCCCGGACAGCCTGCCCCGTGCTGACGATGATGCCGGCTGCGAGCGCCACCACCAGGGCCGCCGGCCACCTGTTTCGCGCACACCAACGCATGGCTCGTACCGCGGGGCCGGGCGGCCGGGCCAGTATTGGTTCATTGCGGCAGAATCGTCCGAGGTCATCTGCAAGGTCCTGAGCGGTCGGGTAGCGGCGGACCGGGTCCTTATCGAGGCACTTGAGGCAGATGGTTTCCAAGTCTCGGGGAACGCTGGGGTTGAGGGCGCGTGGCGGCACCGGGGGCTCCGGACCGCCCACCAGCGCCAGCAGGGCCGGCAGCGATTCGGCCGCGAACGGCGCCCTCTGGGTCAGCAAATAATAGAGGACCGCTCCGGCGGAATAGACGTCGGTCAGCGGGCCAACGGCGCCCGTTTTACCGGCGGCCTGTTCCGGCGCCATGAAGGCTGGCGTCCCGAGAATCTGCCCCGTAGCGGTCACGTGCTCATCCAGTTGTTCCCGACGCGCCAAGCCAAAGTCCGTGATGCGCGGCTGATCAAACTCGTCAATCAGGATGTTGGTCGGTTTGAGGTCGCGATGGATGGTGCCGTGTTGGTGCGCAAAGTGAATCGCCTCGGCGATGATCTTAAGGTAGCCGGCGGCTTGCTGTGCCGGCAGGAGTTGCTGACGCACCAATTGCGCGAGGTTCTGCCCCCGCACGTAATCCATCGAGTAGTAGTGATGCCCGTCGTACTCCCCGATCTCGTGAATGGCGACGATGTTCGGATGCTGCAGTTTGGCGGCTGATTCGGCCTCGTTTCGGAAACGCAGCACGTCGTCGTTACTGGCCAAAGGCCCTCCCAGGATCATCTTGAGCGCCACGATTCGTTTGAGGCTCACCTGCCGCGCGCGAAACACGACCCCCATGCCGCCGCGGTCAATCTCCCCGAGTAATTGGTAATCGCCGAAATAGTGGACCGTCATCCCCGAGGACAACGTCAAGGCCCCGGGAACGCCCGGGGCCGTCTCCGCTCCGGCGGGCGGCAACAGCGCACCCTTGAGTGCGCACACAAGGCATGCGCCATCCGGGGCATCCGGTCCGACTTCCGTCCCGCACTCAGGGCATCTTGGTGGTTCTGCCATGTTAGGATTGGGCTATGGCTCTCACTGTATTCAGAGGAAAACGCCGCCCAAAGTCGCGAGGATTCTGCGCCAGGGCTGCGCACCCATGAGGCGCTCAGCCCAAAAGGAGGTCTCTCAGGTGACGGATTTCCTCATCAATCTCGGGCACGCTGGCGACCGTCTGTGCAACTTCTGCCCGCACCAGTTCGCGGAATCGCTGATGGAAGCGCGCAGCTTCGTTCTTGATCGCGCTTTCGGTCTTGTTCAAGCGCCGGCCAATCTCGGCGTAAGTCAACCGTTGCGCCGCACCCGGCTCCAGACAGGTTAAGAGGTCGTAAAGTTCGCCTTTGCCTGCTGAGGCATACTCTTCACGCAGCTTGCCTCGCGCACGTTCCGCCAGCGTGTGCGCCCACTGGAGGTCGTACAACCTCTCCGGGGTCATCAGGTCCGCTGGCTCGCGCTGGTACCGTTCTTCGGCGGTCAAGGCGTCGAAGGAAACAATCCTCTGGCCTCCACCCCGCTTGGCCGCATGTTCCCGGTCACGAGCGTCCGCCATGAAGTGCTTCAAACAGGCTAGGAGAAACGCGCGAAACCGGCCCTTACTCCGGTCCACCTGGGCGAAAGAATTCTTCTCGATGACACGAGCAAAGAAGCCTTGAACGATGTCCTCCGCCTCCTCTGCTGATTCTCCCTGTCGCCGCACAAAGGCGTACAGCGGGTACCGGTAAGTCGCGCACAACCGTTCCAAGGCAGCTTGTGCCGCTGGCGAACCGGATACACCAGCCGCCAGCACCACGCTCCAATGCGTCGTTAAGAATCGCGCCGGGCCGGGCAGCGCCCGCTCCGGCTCGCCGAAGTCTCCCGAGTTCGTTTTCATGGGTTCGGCCCTGTGAATACGGCAATCGTGCGCCGTCTGCCGCCTCATGCAAGCCCCAATTCTCCACTTGAGCCCGTGCCGCACTTGCCGCACGGCGGTACGTGGCGTTGGCCGATCGCCTTCCCCGATTTGACAGGCAGTATAATCTCGCAGCATGAAATCACAGGCCCGCGTCTTCTGTGACAGCTACGAACAGAACCCACTGTGCCCCTTGGAATTCCTCTTTCAGTCCTCGTACGCCACACCTTCATAGCGGTGAACTATGAGCGAACCACACCCAAACCCGGCCAATTTGCCGAAGAAACCTCCAGTCCCACCCGAAGTTCTTGAGCGGGCATTCCCCGGTGGCTTCACCTTGCGCGACGAAGCCAACGCCCTCGCCGCCTTTGCCTTCCGGAATGGCTACTTGGAGCAGTTGCACGCCGGCAAGTCATCGCCTCTGACCGCAGACCCGACACTGAGCCGCATCACCAACGACGAGATGAAACAGTTGATGATCGAAGCGTCCGAGAAACTGGAAAACAAGCTGAGACTTCGAGAAAGCGATCCCACGGCTTATCGGAAGTGGCTCCACCGATACGCCATTACGTACTGCCGCAGATGGAATCGCTGACTTTGAGAAACCCAAACCTCTTCACATTTCGCCCCGTGAGATGGCCCGTAAGATGGCTAACAAAATGGCTAACAAACCAAGTGGAAACCGGGCGTTTCAATAGTGACACAAACCGCTTGAATAACCTGTAAAACCAGGCAAAATCTCACTGTCGTTCGCCCCACTAGGCGCACGATTCCGACCCTCGCCTCCAAGTCTTAAGCGTTATTGCTGAGAGACTTGGGTTTGTGGAGGGGGTCGAGTTTCACCGGAATCTTCACCTGTTTCAGAGTTCGGGCAGAATTCGTTTAGTGCCCGGTCAACGCTCGCCCACTGCTCGCTAACTGCGAAAGGGCCGACTGCTTCACACTCGCAACCATGCGCGAAACGATGAAGCAACAGTTCGGTTTGATCCAACGGCCCTGGGGTGTTTTCTACCTCAAAAACAAAATCACGGGCGAACAAACGAGTCTCAAAACACGGGACAAGGCAGAGGCACAACGGCTTCTCCAAGCCCGCAACGAATCGGAGTCGCAACCGCATTTCAACCTGGCGCTGGCCCGGGTGTACATGAACGGCGCGGACCCGAAGCTCGGCACGAGGACGTGGCAGAAGGTCATGGAGAACATCGTGGCCAAGAAGATGGATGAGACGCGGCGACGATGGGAGGTTGCGATCAAGGATCGCAACTTTGATTGCATTCGGAAGCTGTGCGTGGCGGAGACGAGGCACGAGCATTTTGATCGGGCGCTCGCGGATGGGAAGGTGTCCACGAATGTGTATCTGCGGCGGATTCACAATCACGCACTCGGGATGGAGTGGTTGCTGAAGTCGGTGATTCCGCGGCTGCAATAACCACGACCGGTGTTCAAGCAGAAGCGGGCGATCACGGCTGAAGAACATCGCAGGATCATTGAGGCCGAAACCGCTGCGGCGGAACGCAACCAGGGTTCACGAAACAGCGATCGGCCTCACTACGACGAACGGCGCGACTTTTACGAACTGCTGTGGCACACGGGAGCGGCGCAATCGGATGCGGCGTATCTGATGGCAGAAGATGTGGATTGGCAGCAACGGACGATCTGCTACTCGCGCAAGAAGCTGAAGGGGCGCGCGGGCATCAAGCCGGCGCTGATCCGGTTTGGGGCGGAAGTGGTGGCGATTCTGGAGCGACGGCCACAGATTGGGGCGCTGTTTCCCTATTTGCGGACGGTGCGTTCAGGGGATCGGGCGACGGAGTTCAAGCAGCGCTGCGATGGGTTGAACGTAAGCGTCAGCCATATGCACCCCGGCTGACGCTTACACTGGACCAGCATAACTGGCAAGCCCGGAGCGTCTGCAAACTGAGCGGAGCCAAACAGCGCTATACACATGCGCATAAGTAAAGCGACATACGTTTCAGGGGAGCATTGTCCT
>CAZJTM010000299.1:0-5674 GCA_964548925.1 uncultured Verrucomicrobiota bacterium
TACATTTCCGACCCGGACGGGGATACTCTGGTCGTCGAATGGGATTTGCGCCGGGACGTGGCCGACGACCCACGTGTGGGTGGTGATTACGAACCGTTGGAGCCGCCGATCGCGAACGCCGTCGTGGAGTTTGTCAAAGGACAGGCCCTGATTCAGCTTCCCGCTCAGCCCGGCAAGTATCGCGTGTTTGTCTATGCCCGCGACGGCCAGGGCGGCGCCGCCACGGCCAACGTCCCCATTCAAACAAAACAACCGCGACCATGAATGCACCAACAATCAACAATCTGACACGCCGCCAATTCCTTCGCTCCACCGCGCTTGCTGCCGGCGGGGTTGCACTTGCCGCTTCACCCGTTTTCGGCGCCGCGCCGCTTACCGAAGTGCCCCCCACGCGCCTGGCCCGCCTGAGCACCGGGGCCAATGTCTGCCGCTGGTTTCGCTTCCCGCGGGCCGAGTCATCCGAGCACTTCGCCGATTACCTCGGCGACGCCGAGGCGGAGATGATGGCGCGCATCGGCCTCCGGCATGTGCGCCTGTGCGTCGCGCCCAAGGTCATCATGGACGCGGCCACCGGGGCTGTGCGTTCAGATCGCGCCGAGTTGCTCGAAGCCGCCCTCCGGCGCTTCCAGCGCGCCGGGTTGCTGGTGATGGTGGACATCCACAACGAGGATCGCGCCGCGGAGTTGAACCCGGACTGGCAGAGCGCTTTCGTGAAGTTCTGGTCTGCGCTGGCGGGGCGGCTCGCGGCGTTCGACCCGGAATTGACGCTGCTCGAATTCATCAACGAGCCCGTGTTCGACAAGCGCGAGGACGAATGGAACACCCTCAACGCGCGGCTTGCCGAGGCCGTTCGCCGGGCAGCGCCGCGGCACACCTTGGTCACCTCCAGCCCGAACTGGGGCGGCATTGACGGTTTGAAGAAACTCAAGCTGCTGCCGGATCGGAACGTGGTCTATTCCTTCCACTGCTACGACCCGTTCCCGTTCACGCATCAGGGCGCCACCTGGTCCGGCGAGGCTGTGAAGCCGCTGCGCGGCGTGCCCTATCCGTCCAGCCCGGAGGCGGTCGCGCCGCTGTTGCCGTCGCTGGAGGCGTATCCGGCCTCGAAGGCGATGGTCGAGAAATACGGTCAGGAGCGTTGGAACAAGGACAAGCTGGCCGCGCGTTTCCGGCAGGGCATCGGGTGGGGTGCAGAGCATCGCGTGCCGCTTTACTGCGGTGAGTTTGGGGTGTTCCCGCCGCACGCCAAGCCGGAGCATCGGGCCAACTGGTTTCGTGATTTCGGCCAGGTGTTGGCCGCGCACAAGATCGGCTGGGCGGTCTGGGGCTGGGACGAAGGCTTCGGCCTCAACCGCCGGAAGGTGGACGGCAAGCCCGTGGTGGACGCAGTCGTCGCGGAGGCGCTGGGGCTGAAAACCGCTTGAATCAAACAACGTGCTATGAACGGAACGCTTGTCCATCCCGCTGACAACTTCTCAATCCACCCATGAAATCGAGCCTGTTTTCAATTGGCAGTCGCCGCCGTGAGTTGGCGGAAATCGAGCGTCTTCCGCGGGCTCAAGTTCGCGGTTACGCACTCTTGAAAGCGTTCCGACGAACTCCCCTTTTCCTCTGGCTTCTCCTGTTCTGCGCACCGTTGGCCGCCGCAGAAAAACAACGCGTCTTCGTCCTGACCGACATCTCGAACGAGCCGGACGATGAAGAATCCATGGTTCGCTTCCTCGTCTATGCGAACGAATACGACATCGAAGGGTTGGTGGCCACGACCTCAACGTGGCTGCGCAATACCACCCGCGTGGACCTTATCCATCGCCAACTCAATGCCTACGCGCAGGTGCAGCCTAATTTGTTGAAGCACGCACCCGATTTCCCCACCGTCGAATCTCTGCGTGCCGTCACTGCCGTCGGGCAACCCGCTTATGGCATGGCGGTCGTCGGCGAGGGCAAGAGTTCGCCCGGCTCGCAGCGGTTGCTGGCGGCCGCAGACAAGCCCGATCCTCGCCCGCTCTGGGTCAGCGTTTGGGGCGGCGCGAATACACTGGCGCAAGCCCTGTGGGACGCGCGCAAGGAACGTTCGGCCGCCGATCTTGAGAAGCTCGTCGCCAAGCTGCGCGTTTATACCATCTCCGACCAGGACGACTCCGGCCCGTGGCTGCGGCGCGAGTTTGCGAAGCTGTTTTACATCGTGAGCCCCAGCGGCACGGATTGGAAAGAATACTGGCGCGCGACCTGGACGGGCATCAGCGGCGACCGGCATTACAAGAACGGGCCGCGTCACAAGTTCCATCTCGTGGATAACCCGTGGCTGGAGGAGAACATCATGCGAAACCACGGTCCTCTCGGATCGCTTTATCCGCGGCTGGAATACATCATGGAAGGTGACACGCCTTCGTTTCTGGGTTTGATCGCCAACGGCCTCGGCTGGCCTGGGAGTCCGGCCTTCGGCGGCTGGGGTGGGCGCTACGCGCTTTACCAAGCCTACGGCGAAACGCGTCCCATCTGGACCAACAACCAGGACAGTCGCGACACCGTCACTGCCGAAAACGGTCAGACCGAATGCACTGACATGGCCACCATCTGGCGCTGGCGCGAGCATTTTCAGCACGACTTCGCCGCCCGCATGGACTGGTGTGTGGCCGATGACTTTAAGAAGGCCAACCACAACCCCGTCGCCGTCCTGAATGGCGACCGCAGCAAGCAGGTTTTGGAACTGACCGTCAAGCCGGGTGAAACGGTGACGCTCTCCGCGGCAGGCACAAGCGACCCGGACGGCAATGCGTTTGAAACCCGCTGGTGGATTTATCCCGAAGCCAGCAGTCTGCGCGACGCGCGCGGACAGCGTTTCCCGCCGGAAGTGACTTTGAGCCGCGACCGCGGGCCGACCACCAGCCTGGTCGCGCCCAAGGTTCAACGCCCGGAAACCGTCCATGTCATTCTTGAAGTCCAAGACGCGGGGACTCCGCCACTGTGGGCCTACCGGCGGGCGGTTGTTGAGGTGCGACCATGAAAGCGGTTCCACTGCTGCTGGTGCCGATGATGCTTGCGGCCAGCTCCGTGCTCGGCGCGGCTTCGCCTCCCGCCGTCAAACTTTGGCCACAGCTTACTGACGGCATTACCAATCATGCCGGCAAGCTGGCCATGCGTAGTGTCGTGGCCGAAGACGGCCTCACAGTGACCGACACCGCTTGGGACACTTATCAGGTGTCCGGCTGCGGCAAACGTTGGACCTTCAACATGGGTGCGCCGATGGCCGTGCCGCTGAAGGCGTTTACCTTCCCGCCGCAGTTTGCCGGCCTGCCCGTAAACCTGACCGTCGAGTTCTTCAATCCAGACAAGCCGTGGGAGGTGAAGGAAAATTATCAGGAGATTCTCCTGCTGGGCGGACGCCAGACCATCGGCCTGCCGGACTGGTTTCGCGTGCCGACCAACCGCCTGGCCTACGACTTCGACGAGGGCAACTGGTTTCCCTCCGGCTGGAGAGTGCCGGGCGGCAAGTATGCCCTCTGGCAGGGCGCGGCGAAGGCCCGGCAACGGGATCGCAAGGGCCAAAGCCCGATGTACGACTTCGGCTTCACCCACATCTCGCCCGTGGCGATGACGGCCGGCGGTGACCGGGGCACGCGCGACCGGCGGGCGCACTTGTTCGGTGACAACGAGTGGATTCCCCACGACGGGGCGCGGGACACCTTCTCCGCGGACCCGACCGATCCGAAGAACTGGCAGATCGAGCCGTTCCACCACTGGGCGCGCGACTGCGCCATCGTGATCCCCGATTTCGAGGCGCCCAACTACCATACCTGGCAGGACCGGCAGTATGCCGCCTTTCGCGACCTGATTGACGAGGTGCGCGCGCGCCAGCCGGACGTGCGCATCGGCTGCTGGGGCGTGGGCGTGCTGCGCTCCTCGTTCCGTATCTTTGACAGCATTTGGGAGGGCAAGCCCACTGGCGTGACCGATCTGAAGGGCGCGCAACAGTGGCGCGAAAAATACGAACGCCCGGACGCTGACCTCCATCCCGTGTTCGCGCGCTGCGGTCTCAACCTGGGCAACCCTTCAGTGTATTGGATCAACAACTCCAAGCCTTCGCAGCTTTACGCCTTCGTTCAGGAATGGGAGCAGGGCAAGCGTGCCCGGCCAAACGTGCCCAACATCCTTTCGACCTGGATTCAAGTCGAGTTCGTGGACGGCTACCCGCTCTCGCAGTATTGCTTCACCGACGCCCAAGGCCGCGAGCGGCGCGAGGACCTCAAGCACCAGGTGCCCGCCTCCGCCACGTACGCGCTCTCGCTCTTCGGCCATTGCGTGATGGACGGTCTGCAATGCTGGGAAATCGGCGCCCGCTACTCCGAGGAACTGGCGGATTACTCCGACTGGCGTGTGCGGGAGCACCCGCCCAAGCACACGCTCAACGGCGTTGAGACGCCGGTGTATTACTACCTGAAGTATTTCGGGTTCTACAACTACCACGTCCTCGGCATGTGGCAGGCCAGCCGGCACAAGGACATCATCGAGGCTGACACCCGCTGGGAAATGCCCGAGCTGTGGACCTCCCGCAACCAGGTCTGGCGCACCGGCGACGAGCGCTATCCCAGCTTTGTCAATCTGCGCAAGGAGCCGCTGGTGCGCGTCAAACTCTCGGCGGACGGCAGGGAACTGCTGGTCATCGCCTGCAACCCGCACAATCAGGGTGTGGAGCAGGTTCGCCTCCGCCACCCCGGCGACGGGAAAACTCACACGTTCGAGTTGGTCGGCGACTTCCCCATTGTTCAACGGTTTTCCACCAGGTCATCTTCCAAGTGATTTCCGCCCAACGCCAGCGATGAACAGACTGCTTCTCCGGCTTGGTATTGCCTGCGCTCTGGTGGCCACGATTTCGGGCGCTGCCCACGCCTTTCCGCTTCGGATGAGCGAAAACCGCCGGTATCTGGTGGACCAGCGCGGCGCGCCGCTCTTCAATCACGCCGACACGCCGTGGTTGCTCTTCTATCGCCCCACCGAGGCGGAGGTGGACCGTTATCTCGACGACCACCAGACCAAGGGCTTTACCACTCGTCAGGTCCATCTCTTCGCCTTTGAGGCGACCTACGCGAATCCCCGGGGCGAGTTTCCGCTGCGTAACCTCCACGGCCTGGGCCCGGTCAACGGCCGCTTTGTAGATCACGCTGAAGCCAGCAGTCTGCGCGATGCGCGCGGACAGCGTTTCCCGCCGGAAGTGACTTTGAGCCGCGACCGCGGGCCGACCACCAGCCTGGTCGCGCCCAAGGTTCAACGCCCGGAAACCGTCCATGTCATTCTTGAAGTCCAAGACGCGGGGACTCCGCCACTGTGGACCTACCGGCGCACGGTTCTTGCCGTGCAGCCTTGAAGTTTGAGGTGTTAATGCGCAACGCACATTTATTTAGCCGCCTCTGGTTCGCCTCTGGGTTCCTCTTGGTTGGCTTCAACCTGTTGGCGATGTCGCCGTCACACACACTCATTGATGGCAGCGTCCGCCTGGAGGGCGTCGGGCCGGACAACCCGGTGATCTATGACAATGACTGGTGGTTCGACGTGTTCGACAACAACTACCTCTGGGCGCAGGCCAGCATGGGCAAGGTCAACCTGCGCGGCAACATCGTCAGCCGCGATATGTGGGACTGGGAAAAGGGCTACCACTACTCGTTCGAGCAGTCTT
>CAZJTM010000300.1:0-5504 GCA_964548925.1 uncultured Verrucomicrobiota bacterium
ACAACCCCCGCCCCGCGTGTAGGCCAAAGACCTGCCGCCCGCCGGGCCGGAGCTGGGCTGCCGCCTCCCGGCAAATGACCTTCAGGCCGCACTACGCGTCACTGAACCCAACTGCGAACAACCGATGCACCATCGCTGCATATGCCGGCAACATTACTTCCCGTTTCCAGCCTCGCCGCGTTGCGGCGCGATCGAGCAACCGCGAGCCCCCCGGCTATCACCTCGATCAACCGGAGGATGCGATGATCCTCACCGCTTCTTCCGGTGGTGACCAAGAATCGCGAATCGTGAGTTTAGGGTGATGCCGTGTCGATGCTAAGTCGGAAGAACATGCTTTCGCCTTCAGGCAAGTCCACAAACACGGTTTCGGGCGAGCCGGAGCCATCCAGTGATTCTGCCGTCGCTGGCGTTCCGGCGGTTCGAGAGTGCAGCGCAGTGGTCCAGGCCGCCGGCACGAGTTGCGGCGAACGCTCGATCCGGTAGCGGTAGCCCGTCGCCGTCCCAAAGGTCAGCGCGAGTTGCCCCGAAGCAGACGGCCGACTTGCCAAGATCGCTGGTCGCGTTGCGGTCATGCCCAGCACGAACGCCAGGTTTGTTTCATACGCGCTGAGCCAGAGCCGCACTTCGATGGTGTGCGTGTCCACGATTGTGTAGGGCACTGCCGTCCAAGCCGGCAATCGGTAGAGCGTCGCTCCGGCGGGCACAGGGTCGGTGAAAGTGATCCGGATGACTTTCGTGGATGCGCTCGTGTTGGTGGTGTGAAGTCTGACACCGCGGGCGGTGTTCCAATCCACCAGCAGAGGCACCGCCGGTGGCGGGTAATTGGTCGGATCACACAGCGGGCAGTTCGTGATGGAGTAGTTCAGGATTTGGTAGCCGGTGCTTTCCTCGCGAACGCCCGTCACGTAGTTGGTCAAGGTCAGGCTGCGCTCGGCGTCATCATCATCCACCGCGGTGAACCGGACGACGTAAGAACCGGAGTTGGTGTAGGCATGCGTGATCAGCGCTCCGCTCCCGGTCTGGCCGTCGCCGAAGTCCCATTCGTAAAGCGCCACGGTGCCGTCGCGGTCGCTGGAGGCGCTCGCGTCGAAACTGAAGGGCTGGCCGACCGGCAGCACGTTGGTGGCGACCTGCATTTGCGGGATGGGCGGGTGGTTGTAGGCGAGCTTGAAGAGCCAGACGCGGGAGTCTCCCGATTCGCGGCGGCCAAGGACCACATAGCTCCCGTTGGTTAAGGCCACCGCCGCCAAGCCGCTTTCGTGGATATCAAAGGTGCCCGGCATGAATTCGACCCAGTGCGTGTTACCTTCCGCGTCGGTTTTGACCAGGGCAACGTCATTTCGAAGCGTCGTGTAGATGCTACCGGGACGCAGCCCCACGTATCCGACAATGAGATAGCCGCCGTCGGGGGTGCGCGCGGCGTATTTGCCCCGGTCATTCTCCTGGAGCGTCGTCATCCCGGTCCAACTCTTGCGGCTGACCTCTGCGCCGCTGGCATTGAAGAATCTCAAAGCGATGTTCTCGCCCGACTCCCCGAGCTGCGCGAAGCCGTCGTAGGGCGCGCCGCGTTCGGCGATCCACTGCCAGGAATCGTGCGATTCGAAGGTGTTGGTCCAGACCGGTACGCCCAGCGCGTCGGTCTTGAACACCAAGTGCGCATGGGCATTGGCTTCGGCGATGAGGAGATAGCCGCCGTCGGAGGTGCTCGCGAGCCATCGGGTCCAGCGCGAAGTCCCAGACTCACAGTGCCGCTCCCAGAGCTTGTTCCCGTCGGCATCGGTTTTGACCAGCCAAGGACAGCGAAGGCCATTCGTTGGGGAGACGCCGCCCAGAATGTAGCCGCCATCGGCCGTGGCCACCACACACTGGGCTTGCTCATTTAGGAAGAGTTCGCCAAAAGACCTGATGGGCCAAACCAGTTCGCCGGCCTCATCCACTTTCAACAGCCAGGCGTCGTCGTAATAGTAGGAGTTCGTGAAGTGATAATCATGTCCCGCCACCACGTAGCCACTATCCTGTGCGCGGATGATCGAAAACCCCTCTTGCGTGCCGCCAAATCCGTTGTTGATCAGTTTCTCCCACGTTAAGCGTCCACGGCGATCAGTCTTGAGCAGCCACAAGTCGTCACTCTTGTTGCCGGTGAGAATGAAGCCGCCGTCCCGCGCTTCCACCATGGAAACGGCGGTGTCTCGATCATCGTCGCCGAGGAAGCGCTCCCATTGCAGGGCCAACCCCATGACCTCCACCGTTTGGCTGAGCGGCTTGGACACGCCGTTCGTGGTCGTGACTGTAAGCGTGACGATGTTTGTGCCCGAACTCCGATACGCGTGCGCCACGACCGGGCCGTTGGTGATAGTGCCATCACCCAGGTCCCAGCGGTAATCAGCGATCGCGTCGCCAAGCGGTGCTGTCGAGGCTCGGGCGTCAAAGACCACGACTTGGTCGCGGAACACCGGGCTTGCTGGTGTGATTGTGAACGAAGGCGTGGCGGCGTGTAGATTGGTCGAAACCTCCATCACCCACAGTTGGTCGAGGCCGTTCACGTCTGCCGTGCCGGCGAGGAGGTAGTTCCCATCCGACGCCAGTGCGATGCTGGCCCCTTTGTCATCGCCGTCGCCACCCACACATTTCTCCCAATCATACGCGCCCTCGGGGGTCAGCTTGACGAGCCAGAGATCGCTGCCGCCGTTCAAACCCTCGCTCTTGGTGCTGATCAAGATCACCCCGCCATCAGGCGCGAGTTCGAAATCCGCGCCGCGCACGGTGGGGGTGAAGGTCGGCAGACCGTTCGTCGGATCGTATCCGGCCCAACCTTGACCGGCGTCGGTGAGAAGGTGCGACCACTCAACGCTGCCGCCCGCGGAGAAGCGCGTGAGCACCGACCCTTGAGACACCGGCAATTGCGAGCCCGGAGGATTCGGCACGTTCACCCACTGAATCCGGTTGGCCAGACCGACGAAATCGCCATCCGCCGTGCGCCGGATCTGTTTGTAGTAATCTTGCGTCATCCCGTCCGCAGTGTTTGTGCGCCATTGCTCGGTCAACGCTGCGTTAACTTTGATGACCCCGTTGCCGGTCGCCAGCACGTAGCCGCCGTCACCCGCGGGTTCGATGGCGAATACGCCGCCGAACTTTGCGTAACCAAAGTTCGTTTCCGTGACCAGATTCCCGCCACTGTCCAACCGGAGCAGCCATTCCTCCGCGCCAGAAGACGCGCCGGGCGCGATGTAATCCGTGCCGCCGACCAAGTAGCCCGAACCGATTTGTCGGATCACGTTGCCATCGGTGTAGTGCGAGATGGTGCCCTGCTCGGATTCCCACTGCTTGACGAATGACGTGTCCGTCCGCACGACCCAGAGCCACGGCAGACTCCACGTGATGCGCGGGTCCACCGGGTCCACATCGGTGCGATGCCTTGCACCGGCAAAGACAAAACCACTCAGCGCTCCTCCCGCGCCGAGGACGGGCTTGATGTCCGAGGCCCAATTGTGCTGGCCCTCGAAGTGGAAGTTGGTCGCGGCGACAATCGCGGGCGGACTGCCGGCGATGCGCGCAACCACCGCCCAATAGTCCAGGTCCGGCCCCGGAGGCGCGGTGTAAGCCCCGGCCACCACCGCGCCCTCGGGCGTGCCGGCAAGACTCGTGGGCGCGAAGTTCGTATTCCCGAGCACCGCCCAGAGTACGCCCGGCGGATGCAGGAAGTAGTTCGTATCCGTGGCAGCGGCATTGTCAGTTGCCAGCCCGAAGGCGAGTGCGAAGAGGAAAAAGGCACGGGTCGTTTTCATACCGTGAGTCGCTGTGCTTGGGTTGGATTGGTTCTCGGGTTCGGTTATAGACCTTCCGGCCATAGCGTCAAGCACTACGGGGCTCGAGACACGGTTGGACCAGGATTCATTCATCTGCAGCGTAGCGGAGGGTTGGCCGGCGAGGCGGGCCTTGGCGGGATAATGTCGCCCATCCAAAAGTTGATAACGTAACGGGGTCAGTGAATAGTATCGTGCTTTTCACGTGGTTCAAGGCCGGTGTGGATACACCGGCGCCGGGCGGCCCAGAGCAAACTGCTACCCACGACCAAGAGAGCCAATGCTGAGGGCTCGGGAACGTAGATCACCAAGTTGTCCAGCGACCAAAGCGACGTGGCGGGCGTGAGCCTCAGGTAATACATGTCGTGGAACTGAGGCGGGAAGTAGAACGTCTGGAACGCGGGCTGGCCTTGGCTGTCCACGGTCCCGGCAACGGTGAATGCTGTCGTCGCAATGATGCCCCCCGAATAGCCAGAGGCGGTAAACTGAACGGTCACGGGCTCCAAGCTTGACGCGCTGTGGAGTGCCAAGTCCACTGAAACCGCAGCGAAAGGGTGGCCCGCACCCATGTAAGTGAAGAACAATAGCTGACTTTGTCCTGGCTGGATGTACGCAGTCCAGTTGTCGGGAAACATAGGATCACCCGACCATCTCCTTGTAAAGCCGCCGCCGCGGGCATTGACGTCCACGCCCTGGCCTGGTTCAACATAATTAGCCGAACCGGCTGCGGAGCCGGGTGGCAATGTTGGTGGACCATCGAAGGCCGCGTGTAAGGTCCCTTGGCCATGGACGTTGTGCTGAATGCCCAGCAGCAACGCGACGGACGCCGTGATAGTGGAGATGAATGGACGCATGGTTTGGCTCGCTTTCATGGTTCGCAATCTCCTTGCAGGTACACGGGCGCTGATTCGTGCGGAATCCGCCCTTCGTCATAGACTTCGGCGATTAGGTAATCTGCCAGCAAGCTGCAGGGCACTGGGTTCGGTAGTGTGTACTGGAATCCATCTCCCACGAGTTCCCTCTTCCGCGCGCTTTGGTTTACGCGATACCACTTGGCGCAGACGGCCGTGAAGCAAGTGGTTGACGCCGTCAGCGTCGGTGGATTGCTCCTATCTGCGATGTGAACCGGGGATGCTGGCGTCACAGCAACCACCGGCAGGTCGTTGCCGAACTGGTCGGTCACAACCACGGGGTTGAGTTCAGACGGCCAACTGGAGGCCTTCCAGTACAAGTTGGTGAAAACCACTGAATACTCACCGGAGTGTTGGCAGCCAGCGGAGCGGCCGGGGATGGAGTACGTGGCGGTAAAGCTCTGACCATCGCTGGTGGTACATGTGCCAGTGGCGCTGGCGATGGGAACACCGTCCTTTCGCCATTGGTAATGAACAGTTGGTCCCACGGACGGCCAGATGTCCATCTCGGCTCTAAAGTCAACGGGATCGAGTTGTCCCGCGACGGGCCTGGTGCTGGAAATGTAGGTGACATAGGGTCTGTCGGCGGGTGTTGAAACCACGTGCAACCTGGCCTCGGCGCTGTCGAGGGTAGTTCCCGTTGCATCCGTGACGCGGACCTGGTACTTGCCGGCATTCACATATTGGGGGTTGCTGAGGTTGAGCGCCGAGCTTGTTCCGCCCACAATGGGCGACCCGTCCTTGAACCATTGGTACGAAAGGGGCGGTTGAGTTCCGGTTGCCGTCACGC
>CAZJTM010000301.1:0-5484 GCA_964548925.1 uncultured Verrucomicrobiota bacterium
GACGCTCAACGCGGTGGCGGCGGTGGTCTTGGGTTTGCTCGCGCAACCGGCGAGCAAAGCGGTTGCCCCGCCAGCGATGCCAGCGGTGGAGGTTCGCAGGAAGTCACGGCGGGTGACAGAGGCGGAGGGACTGAACTGTGTGGTGTGGTTCATAAGTTAGGTGTGGTTAAATCCGAAATCCGCGTGGCCCCGTAGCAGCGACTCGGTAGAGCGCCGCCATTCTGAGGGGAGCAGGCCGGCGGCACTCTGCCGGGCCGTTGCCAAGCATGCTTCGTGTCTTCATTTCGTTTCCTTGACGCCAAGTTCTTTCAAGTTGCCGCGCAGCCAGCGAAGCGATTGTTCAATCATCGGCCCGCCTTGGCCTTCGCACTCGATGCTCAACACGCCGTCGTAACCGGCATCGCGGAGCAGCGTGAGGCACTTCTTGATGTTGCCCGCGTTCACGCCGCCGCCGAGCGAGCACGCGCTCACGGCGATGCCCGTGTCCTTGCCGCGCAATGCTGCAGCCAGCGATTCGGAGACATCCTTCACGTGGACGTGGCTGACCTTCTTGAGGAAGCGCTTCAAGAATTTCACCGGGTCATTGCCGGCAATGAACGTGTTGCCCGTGTCCATGTTCATCCGCAGCCACGGACTCTTCACGAACGCCAGCATTTCCGCCATGCGGTCCGGGTTCGTGGTGAAGTAGCCGTGCGGCTCGATGTTCACGATGATCTTGTGCGCCTCCGCCACCGTGATGATCTGCTCATAGCTGCGCTTCATCAGCGACATCGCCTCCGGGTCTTTCAGGCCCTCGGGGGCGTGCAAGCCGTCGGTGGTGTCCACGCACGGACAACCAATCTGCGCCGCCCACGCAATGGATTTCATCACGTAGGGCACGCCGCGCAACGGGCCATCGGCTTGCGAGAGCGGATAGGCGGCGTCCACTTGCGAGAAGCGCACGCCGAACCGATCCATCTTGCGGCGGAGCAGGGCCGGGTCTTCGTAGAGCGCGACGTGCGGTTGGTAGCCCAGCCCGTGAATCCAGCTCACGCCATCAATCAGGCCACACTCGATGTAATGCACGTCGTTCTTCTGCGCCCAGGCGAGGCATTTGTCGAAGGACCAATACGCGGAGTTGAAGGCGTCGGTGTGAAATCCGATTTTCATGCTTTGCAGGTCAGGTTGTAGGCGCGTGGCCGGTCAAATGCAAACGCGATCTTCTGCCGTCTCAAGTGGCCGGGATCGCAAAGCGGAACCCGCACATCTCCGAAAACCCTCTGGCCAATTTCGCGTTGCAAATGCAACACAAAACTGGCCAAGGCTTTCTCACTGGCCTCGCGGGAAGAGGCGCGTGTAAGCATATCGTCAGGGTTTATCTGGCAGGCCGGCGGCCCAGGTGCAACCCTGCCGGATCAGTTGCGGGACACTAGAGTTGGTGAACGCCTTCACGTCGTGGCCCAGCGTGGTCAGGAAGACCCGGCCTTTGCCGTATTCACGCACGAAAGCCATCGGATGATCCTTCTTGTCCACCTTCGAGTTGGCGTCCGCCACGATGTGAATCGGCGCGTCACCGGTGAGGCAGGTGTAAAGCTCATCGTCCGTCTCGAAGTCCGCCAGCCCGCGTGTGATCGGGTGATCCTTGTCCACGATATGCACCGTGAAAGGCCCGCGCGGATCGTGCTGTGGACCGTTTGGTCCGTGCCAGACACGACCAACGATATTCTGAAACTCCGGCCACTCGCCGTACCACGCACCGCAGGCAAAGTGAACGCTCACCAAACCACCGCCCCGTTCCACGTAGCGCCGCAGATTTTCCCGCGCCGCCGCCCCCGGCCCCGGCGTCTCCCAGTTTTGGAAGTGCAGCAGCACCACGGCGTAGTTCGTCAGTGTCGCCGAATCCAGCGCATGCGGGTCTTCAATGATGCGGACCGCGAATCGCTGGTCCTGTTCGAGCAACTGGCGCAGGGCGGGCGCGGTTTCGCGCCAAACGTGGCCGGGGTAATCCTGCCCGGTGACCAAGAGCCCCCGCATCTGGTTCGTCGCCGCATGGAGAGGGAGGAGCGACATTGCGCAAACGAGAAGGGCCGCGAGCCGGTGGGTCGCAGCCGGTCTTTCTGATTTCATGGCGGACTTGCTGTTTGGTTGCACGCGTACGGGTTCTCAAACCGCTGGTGGGGATTGTGGCCGGGCCATCGGGTTTGGCAATGGCAATCGTTGACATGCAGCCGGGAGACTCTCAGAATCAGCGCGCCTTCGGGCGTTGAATCGAACCTGACACAACAACCTGAGCCAACCGCACCAGATGACCCAGACACCCGCCAACAAATCCGCCGGGGCCATGATGGTGGCCTACTTCAAAGACTTCGGCATTCTCCGCGAAACCCGCAAGGAATACTGGGGCATCCAGATCGTCAATTTCCTCGACTGCACCTTTTACTTCGCGCTGCTGACCATCGCGACGCTGTTCCTTTCGGAGGACCTGGGGTTGGACGACAAACGGGCGGGCTACTCGACGGCGCTGTTCACGTCTGCCACCAGTTTGATGTTGTTCTTCTCCGGCCTCTACACCGATTGGCTGGGCATCCGCAAATCGCTGCACCTCTCGATGATCGCCATGCTGTTGTTGCGCGCAGGCGTGATGGCGGTCGGGTTGATGCCGGACCTGCCCCACCGGGGCATCATTGCCAGCGTCTTGCTCGCCCTGATGGCGCCGTTCATGGCGGCAATCCAAACGGTCTTTCAATCCTCGTGCCAGCGATTCACCACGCGGCGCTCGCGGAGCGCGGGGTTCAACCTCTGGTATCTCTTCATGAACATCGGCGCGGCGGCGGCGGGCTTCAGCATTGACATCGTTCGAAAACTCCTCGGCCTGCCCAACGTCCACATCTTCACGATGGGCGTGATTCTCGCGGCTCTGTGCCTGATCGTGGGCATGACGATGGTGCGCACCGAGGAGCAACTCGTCAGCCCCGACGACCCGCCCGAGGCAAGACGAGACGAAGCCAAAGTGGAACGCAAGAGCCCGCTGCAGAATCTCCGCGTGATCTTCAAGGAGCCCGCCATGTGGCGGTTGCTGGTGCTGGTCGCGCTCATCCTCGGGGTGCGCGCGGTGTATGCCTACCTCTACTTGCTGATGCCGAAATACTGGCTGCGGACCATCGGCCCGGACGCGGCCATTGGCACGCTCAACGCCATCAACCCCATCGGGATCGTCATCGGCCTCATCCTGTTCATCCCGATTGCGAACAAATTCAACGTCTTCAGCATGCTCGTTTACGGCGCGATGGTGTCGGCCTTCTCCCTGTTCCCGCTCGCGCTGCCGTGGCGGCTGTTTAGCGCGGATATTGCGACGGCGCATTACGTCATGGCGCTGATCGGGATGGTGATTGTGACTATTGGCGAAGTCGTGTGGTCGCCCAAGCTTTACGAGTACACTGCGGCGATTGCCCCCAAGGGGCAGGAGGGCACGTATCTGGGACTTTCCCTTGTGCCGTGGTTCGTAGCCAAGACGCTGGTCAGCGCCTTCTCAGGGCACATGCTGGAATACTGGTCGCCGGAAAAAGTGACGATCAACGGAGCGAGCGTGCCGCTTCAGCAGGCGATGATCAACAACCAGTTGCCCTATTGGCAAACGCCGGCGGCGATGTGGCTGGTCCTCGGGCTCTACGCCTTTGCCGGATGCTTGATCGCCGTCTGGCTGCGGGGTTGGCTGACCCGGGGTGTGCGGGTGCAGGCCGAGAAGAGCTGAGGGTTGGACGCGCTCCTGCGCCGACCTCCCGAGCTACACGACCATTTTTGCTCCGGATTCTGGAGCCACCTTTCAACTCTAACGCTACGTCTACAGTGCATGCATGCTGGCCCGCACTTCCGCAAAGGCAGGAGGAACGCACGAGCCCGTGTACAATACTCCCAGGTCAGCGCAATCCTGTAATCATTGTCCTCCCAACCCCGCCGGCTGTGGTAGGCCCACCAATCGTATTCCTTCATGTTGCGTTTCTCGTACGCAGCGTGAGTATCGGCGAACACGAGATTCAGGCCGTTGCCATGCGGATTGCCACGGGCGGTCCAGTAGGGCATTTCCCAAACCAAAACGGCGGATGAGGAGTTGACCACCGCTGACATGCGGCGTCCGCTGACAGGATTCCTCACTTCGTAAGTGGCATTGTCCTTTTGCAGGTAAATGTGATTCCACACGTAAGTAACGTAATCGTTGTCCCGGAGTAGCTGCTGATAGCCCGTGTCGTTAGGATTGGATTTCAGACCCGAGGGACAAGCGCGGAGACTATTCGTGGGTTTGCTCTGAACCGGGCCGTTCGTGACCGCATTCCGACCCACGTAAGGATTCAACAACGTGTCGAGGTACTCTGTGCCAAGCGCATGATCCGTTCCCCACGCCTTTCCCCAGCTCTTGCAGTACGGATAACGCTCGCGGAAATCGGAGCCATACATGGCGATCCCGAAACCCATCTGCTTCAGATTACTGAGACAATTCGCCTGCAGGGCCTTGATCTTGGCCTTCGACAGCGCAGGCAACAGCATGCCGGCCAAGATGGCGATGATGGCGATGACAACAAGCAGCTCGATGAGGGTGAAGGCCCGTCGGACGCCCTGACAGATGTCTCCGGTGGCCGGTCCCGCAGCGCTTCCGTGAAAAGCCCCTCTGCAGTACCTTCGCGCGCTGGAATGAGCGGGCATGTCTTCGCCTCTTTTCACCCACCCAACGTGCCGAGAAAAGCCAGCTTTCCAACCAACTCGGTCGGCGAGGTTGGCCGGGTGAGAAAGCCGGCAACTCGATGACCGTTGCCCGAATGATCCAGAACTCAACATCTTGGTGGATGAGGATCGGTTTCCAATTCGCCGAAGACGATATTGACGGGGAAATCGGTTTTGGCAATGGCAAAGCCCTGAACCGAACGGCGCACTGCTCCGGTCATCTTGCGACCGGGTGGCACATGGAACGCGAGCCCCTCGCTGTCCTGCTTTCGGTGTGCCCTCAGAGAACCTGGCCGGAGCGCAAAAGTGACGCGGAACCCGTTTCCGGCTGCGTGGAAAGTACTCTCCCGAGAATTCCGACAAATCCACTTGTCCCTGCAACGGCGCTCTGCGATAAGGCGTGTGATAAGACTGCGCGAATGAAAGCGAGAACAGACCGGACGAGGGTCGTTGTGTCGGCCAAGTTGGCATTGTTCTCAGACGATGGCCTTTCGGTGCAGGAGGAGTGTTGTCATCTGTCGAGGACGGTTCGCCGAGACCGGAAGCATTCTCCGGACGATGTCGCGCGTGACAACACGTGGCCCCCAATTCGTACCCACCCGAGCGGGTGCACGGGTTCGCCGGTGAAACGCGGGGCGGCGTTTTGCCAAACGAACCCATTCACGGTATGGAGCGCCGATGTTTCTGCGGGCGTTGTGGCCTCCAGTGGCTGGCGACCGGTAACCTGCCCCGTCCTGGGGTTGACCCGGTTTGATGGACACCCTGGGGGCGGAGCGCTACAAAGAAAGC
>CAZJTM010000302.1:0-5473 GCA_964548925.1 uncultured Verrucomicrobiota bacterium
TAATCATCGTGCCCCATTGACCCACTTCATGTTGCGTCTGCAACACACAGTTGGCCGGATGCGCCCCGACACAGATAAAGTCCCGGGCCGGACTGGACGCCTCGCGGGCGGGGTTCTATGCTGCCACGTCTTTGCGGGGACATGAAACGGCGCATACTCTTTGTCGAACCAGACGCGGCGTTGCTTGGCGTTTACGTCAAACTGCTGGATGCCGACCGCGCCGGCTGGGCGGTGTTCACGGCCAACACCGCCTCACAGGCGTTGGAGGTGATGCGGCGGGTCGAGCTGGACGTGGTCGTGACGGACGTGGCCCTCCCCGGCATGAGCGGCGCGGCGTGGTTGAACGAAGTCCGCCTGCGCTGCCCGAATGCCTCGCGGATCATCGTCTCTGAAATCTGCAACCAGGAGGAAGTCGCCCACCAGTTCCTGCCCAAGCCCTTCGAGGTCGGCGCGCTCAAGTGCGCGCTGTCGCGGGTCGGCGTCCTGGATGGGTATCTTCAGTCGCCGGCGCTGAAGTCCCTCGTCAGCCAGTTCGGCACCTTGCCCAGCCTCCCTTCGCTCTACGTGCGGATCATGGAGGAACTGGGCTCGGAGGACCCCTCAGTGGAACATGTCGCCGCAATCATCGGGCAGGACCCGAGCATGACCGCGCGCATTCTGCAGATCGTGAACTCCGCCGCCATCGGCCTGGCACGCCGGATCAGCAATCCCTTCGAGGCCGTGCAATACCTCGGGTTCGGCACCGTGCGCTCGCTGGTGCTGGCAGCCCACATCTTCTCCTCGTTCTCGGTGCGGCCGGGTCTCAGCGGGTTTTCCATCAACGCGCTATGGCGCCACGCGACTGTCACCGGCATGTTCGCCCGCGCCATCATGCGCCTCGAACACGGGGCCATGACGGACGTTGAAGACGCCGCCGTGGCAGGCATGCTGCACGACATTGGCAAGTTAATTCTGGCCGACAGCCTGCCCGACCGCTTCCAACAAGCTTGCGCACTCGCGGCGGAACGCAAGCTGCCCGCGCACGAGGCGGAGCAGGAAGTGTTCGGCGCCACGCACGCTGGTGTGGGCGCCTATTTGTTCGGGTTGTGGGGATTGCCCGCACCCATCGTTGAGGCTGTGGCGTTTCATCACGACCCGAAGGCCAACAGCCTCCGCTCCTTCAGCCCGCTCACCGCTGTCCACGCCGCGAACGCGTTGGAGCACGAACTCGCCCGGCCCGATCAAGCCACACCGGGAGCGGGCATGGATACGGACTATCTCGCGTCTCTCGGTCTGGAGCATCGGTTGAACCCCTGGCGCATTGAGGCCATGCGGTTGACAATGCGGTTGGAAGAGAACGAGTGATGCGCCCTCGGTAATCGGTGGAGGCACTTTCCAATCCCCGTGGCCGCTGACGTGAGTCCGCGCAAACTGAGGATGGGCACAATGACGCGGACTCACATCTACGGGCTCTTGAGACCAGCGGTATCGGGCAGTGCAGGGTGTCGTGAATATTTTTTGTTGCACGGCGAGTCAGGGGCATTGGAATCTCCCGCCATGACTGCGACACACTACCTTGCTCGTTCCCGATCCGGAGCCTCGTTGTTCGTCCTATTCTTCCTTGTCAGTCTTGGTTTCGCCGCCGTGCCGGCGCACGCCACCGGACGCCGCGTGGAAAACTTCAACCGCGACTGGAAATTCGCCAAAGGCGCGCAGACCGGCGCGGAGGCGGTCGCCTTCAACGACTCGGGTTGGCAACCCGTCCGCCTCCCGCACGATTGGGCCATCGCCGGGCCCTACGAACCCGAAGGCGACGCGCACACGGGCAAGCTCCCGTGGCGCGGCGAGGGCTGGTATCGCAAGAAGTTCACCCTGCCCGCCACCGACGCCGGCAAGCGCGTGTATCTCGATTTCGACGGCGTCATGGCGATGCCGACGGTGTACGTGAACGGCCAGAAAGCCGGTGGCTGGGATTACGGCTACATGTCGTTTCGCGTGGATGCGACGGACTTCGTGAAGCCCGGCCAGCCGAACGTCGTGGCAGTCCATGTGGACACGCGCCCGCACAGCTCGCGCTGGTATCCGGGCGCGGGCATCTACCGGAAGGTGCAGCTCGTCGTGAACGAGCCGGTGCATATCGCGCAGTGGGGCGTGTTCGTGACCACGCCGGAGGTCACACCCGCGTCCGCCACGATCCGGGTGGAGACGACGCTGGAAAACCACACCGCCACCGCTGAGTCGCCCGATGTGGAAACTGTCCTCCGCGATCCAAAGGGCAAGGAAGTCGCCAAGCTGCGGATGGGCTTCGGCGTGCCCGCCAACGGCTCGCAGCCCGGCGTGGCCACGATCACCATCGCCAAGCCGCTGCTTTGGGACATCAAGACACCGCGTCTGTACACCGCCGTCACGCGCGTCTTTGTCGCCGGCCAACTCGTGGACTCGATGGAAACGCCTTTCGGCATCCGCACGTTCCAGTTCACCGCCAACGACGGTTTCCACCTCAATGGTCGTCGGGTGCAGCTTCACGGCGTTTGCCTGCACTCGGACCTTGGTCCGCTCGGCATGGCCTTCAACACGCGCGCGATGGAGCGCGAGTTGCAGATCATGCAGGACATGGGCGTGAACGCCGTCCGCACCAGCCACAACCCGCCCGCGCCAGAGTTGCTCGACCTCTGCGACCGCATGGGCATGGTGGTCTGGGACGAGTGCTTCGACAAATGGGACGGCACGGCCACGTTGCCCAAAGGCGTCTCCATCGCGGACCACGGCAAGAAGCAGTTCAACAATTTCATCCGCCGCGACCGCAACCATCCTTGCGTCGTCGTCTGGAGCGTGGGCAACGAAATCTTCGATCTGGAGGGCCTGAAGATTCCCGACTCAATTGGTCTGTTGAAAACCATGGTGGGTTTCGTCAAGGCGATTGACACGACCCGCCCGGTCAGCCTTGCGCATTGCGTGCCCTCATCTTCCAAGACCGACCTCGACGCCCCGCTCGACGTGACCGGTTGGAATTACGCCGCGCGCTACGCCGAGTCGCGGAAGAAATGGCCGAATCTCCCGATCATCTACAGCGAATCCGCCTCCGCCTACAGCACGCGTGGCTATTACGACGACTTCCCCATGCCGGCGAAGAAAGACGAGTATCCGGCCACCGCCCGCATCAGCTCTTACGACCACAACTGCGCTTACTATTCCGACCCGGCGGACGTGGAGTTCGCGCTCATGGAGAAAGACCGCTTCGTGGCCGGCGAGTTCGTCTGGACCGGTTTCGACTACATCGGCGAGCCCGTGCCGTTCGTGGCCGAGGGTTGGGGCAGCTTCAAGCCGCGCAAGCTGACGAAGCCCGAGGAATCGCGCATCAGCTCGTTCGGCATCGTGGACCTCGTGGGTATTCCCAAGGACCGTTTCTACCTCTACCGCAGCCATTGGGCGCCGGAGAAGAAGACCATCCACATCCTGCCGCACTGGAATTGGCCCGACCGCATGGGCAAGAACACGCCCGTCTATGTCTATACCGGCGGCGACTCCGCCGAGCTGTTCCTCAACGGCAAATCACTCGGCATGCGCACGAAGAATCCGACCGCCGAAGTCGTCCGCGACCGTTACGCGCTGCGCTGGCTCGACGTGCCGTATCAGCCGGGCGAACTGAAAGCTGTCGCCTACCAGAACGGACGCAAGCTCGGCACTGCAATCATGCGCACCGCCGGCGAACCGGCGAAACTGCGCCTCACGCCGGATCGCAAGTCACTCAAGTCCGACGGCGACGATCTCAGCTTCGTGCTCGTGGAAGCCGTGGACAAAGACGGTAACCTCTGTCCGCTGGCGATGAACGATGTGAAGTTCACGCTGGCCGGCCCGGCTACGATTGCCGGCGTCGGCAACGGCGATCACCATTTCCCCGCCGAGTTCGCTGCCGACCACGTCGCGCTTTTCTACGGCAAGGCGATGCTGATCGTGCGCGCAAATGAAGGCAAAGGCGGCTCGATTCAAGTGACCGCGACGAGCGGTGGTTTACGTGCTGACGAAGTCGCGTTGCGCTCCCGGAACGGGAAGTGAGCTGTTACCAAGATGCCCGAGCCGAGCGGTCGAGTTCGCGGTTGACGCGGTCCAGAGGTGGCTCCTAGAGTTGCCCCGTGATTAGAGACATTCCCAACCCGATTCAACGCCGTCTGACTTTCGGGTATTGATATTGCGCGGTAGCATGGTTGATGAAGCGAACGCTCATAGCACTACTCACGATTTGGTTGTTGAGCGTACTGATCATTGTTGTGCGACGGACGCTCGCGTTACGACGAGGACCGAAGCGGTGTCACCTATGGCTGTGTCCTGAGTGCCGAGTTGAGTTTGGACCAGAGGCCGTGGTCGGGCGTTGGTATCAACGCTTCAAATGGCCTTGGCTAAGGGATTTGTTCTCCGGCCCAGTGATGCGCTGCCGGCAATGTGGGCAGCGATACTGGCTCACTTGGAGAGGTGGACTTATTGCCTCGGACTCAATTAAACCCTTTCTCAGAATCGAAACCCGATATGAGGAGTGACTGCATAATCCGTTCGCCGAACCGGGTCACCACAGCCCAACGCTTGGTTGCCCCATAGACTCCGCTTTCACAGGTCGCTTCACTTGCCCGGTGTGGCTGGGTTTGATTCTCGGTAAGCGCGTGCTCGCGAAGAAGCCTTTTGGTTTGGTTCCGCCGCCAGCGGTTGGCCAGAGTCACGCCCGCGAACAAATGATGAAGACCTCAGCCGAACTGGAAAAACAAGCCGCGTTGCAGGTCGCCGCCCTGATGGCCGCCGCGGCGCGCACCGCGCCCAAGACGCGCGGCATTGACAACATCCGCGTCGTCGCGATTGACGACGGGCCAACGAAGCAGCAGGTGCGGCTGCTGCTTCTGGGCGCTTGCAAATTCCCCACGCACTGGTGAATTTATCGCCATGATTCGGCGGAATATCGAAGACTCGGTCCGGCAGGCCCTGGCCGACACGCCGGTGGTGCTGCTCAACGGCGCGCGACAAACCGGCAAGACCACACTGGCGCAGGCCCTGGCCGAAAAGACCGGCGCGCAGTACTTCACACTGGACGATGCCGCCACGCTCGCGCTCGCCGCCGGCGATCCAACCGGATTCGTCCGCAACTTGGGGGGACCGGTGGTGCTCGACGAAATTCAGAAAGCGCCGGACTTGTTTCCCGCCATCAAGCTCGCGGTGGACAAGAACCGTCAACCCGGGCGATTCCTGCTGACGGGTTCGGCCAATGTGATGACGTTGCCGCGGTTGTCAGAATCGCTGGCGGGGAGGATCGAGGTCATTCCACTGTTTCCGTTCTCAGCGGGCGAACGGGCCGGCAAGCGCGAGGGATTCTTGAAGCGCTTGTTTGATGGCACGATGGCGAAGGCGAAACTGGATTCCGCCAAGGATGATCTTGCGGCGCGGCTGGTTTGCGGCGGTTCTGCATATCCCCTTCCCTCTAGTCTCTGATAGCGTTACTCTGTCGGCATGA
>CAZJTM010000303.1:0-5425 GCA_964548925.1 uncultured Verrucomicrobiota bacterium
GGTTCGGGCGAGCCAGCGACCGCATTTTCCGCCGGGCGCGGGTTCGCAATGTTGGTCAAGAGCGACGAGCTACGAAAAGTGGCGAGCGGAGGGGCGTCGAAATCCACGGTGGCCACGAACTGACAGATGGCGGCGAGCGTGTGTACGTCCGCCCGCAACTGGCCACTGTGGAGATACCGGCTCATGCGATCCGTGAAACGCGGCGTGCGATCTGGCAGACTGGCCGTGAGGAGGCTCAAGGCGGCCAAGCTCAGCGCCAAGAACAGCCCCAAGTGAACTCCCCACAAGGCGAGGAGAAGTCCCCTCAATGAGCGCGTGTTCAAACTGCGGCGAGGACCTGACTCAATAGCTTCTGCTTGCATGGTTTCTTTCCATGATGGGTTCGCGCCAGCGCCCGGGTGGCGACCGTCGTGCCCATCGGTGACGCGCATGGTATTCGCCCTCGGGTTCATGGTTGCGTTGTGATTCGTTTGTCGCGTGGCCTTTCACTCAATCGTCGCTGCCCTTTCTACGCGGGATTTCGGGGCGTTGAAACGGGGATGTGACCAGGTGCCGGATTGTCGTGACGAATCGCTCGCCTTGAGGGGCGAAGCGCAAGCTCGCACACCGCCAGGCGGGGTGTTGCCTCCTGTGCGCCACCCGGGCGCGTTTCAGTTTCTTGCGGGCCAGTCCGGGTCTGGGAGCGCCGACATTCTTGTTGGCCCGTGGGCGGCTCTGCCACACACAGGCGGATAAGAATGTCCGCGCTCCTTGCAGACAACTGTCATGCGCCCGTGCCAACCGCCGTCCGAAATATCCGCTTTTCAACCGCGCCCCGGAACCTATCCTGCCGACACAAACGAACTTGGCGTATGCGTAATGTTCTGCCGCTTCTCCTGCTCTCCGCAGCTTCCACCTGTCTCGCCGCCGGGAATGGCAAACTGGCCGCCTCCCAACGGCAGGCCGACGTCTGGCGCGCGGAGCGTCGCATCATTGACCTGCACCAGCACATCAACGGCACAACCCAGCACGTCGCCCGGGCGGTGAAGATCATGGATGCCGCGGGCGTGGGCCTCGGCGTCAACCTCAGCGGGGGCACGGTGACGCGCCGCAACCCGGACGAGCCGTCCGAATTCGAGCGGAACAAGGCGCTGATGGACGCACTGTTTCCCGGGCGGTTCGTTCAATACATGATCCTGGACTACACGGATTGGGACCAGCCGGATTTCTCCGAACGCGCGGTGAAGCAGATCGAAGAAGGCCATCGCCTCGGCGCGGTGGGTTTCAAGGAATACAAACGTCTGGGCGTCGGTCTACGCGATGGTCAGGGCAAGCTGATCCGCGTGGACGATCCGAAGCTGGACCCGATGTGGGAGCGGTGCGGGGAGTTGGGTATGCCGGTGTCCATCCATGTCGCCGATCCCAAGGCGTTCTGGGAACCCTACAACGCGAAGAACGAGCGCTGGAAGGAACTGTGCGACCATCCAAGCTGGTGGTTTGGCGACACGAACAAGTTCCCGTCATGGAAATCGCTACTGGAAGCGCTGAACCGCGTCATCGCGCGGCATCCCAAAACCACGTTTGTCTGCGTCCACTTCGCCAACAACGCGGAGGAACTGGACTGGGTGGACGCCTCGCTGAGCCGTTATCCGAACATGATGGCGGACCTGGCCGCGCGCATCCCCGAGATCGGCCGGCACGATCCCGACCGGGTGCGCCGGCTCTTTCTGAAGCACCAAGACCGCATCCTCTTTGGCACGGATTTCATGGTGTATGACCGCGTGATCTTGGGCAGCAGCGGCAATGAACCGCCGCCCACGGACGCGGAGGCCGAGGTGTTCTTCGCCAAGGAATGGCGCTGGCTCGAAACCCGCGACAAGCATTGGGCGCACATGACGCCCATCCAAGGTGATTGGACCATCAGTTCAATCGGCCTGCCCGCCGGCGCGCTGCGGAAGATTTACTTCGACAACGCCCGCAAGCTGCTCGCGCGCTCCCTGCCGTTGCCAAAGCTCTCGGCCCGCCGCATCAGCCAGGATTTCGCGCCGGACGGCGAACTGGATGAACCCGTGTGGCAGACCGCGAATCCCGCGTGGCTTGAATACAGCGCCGGCAATGCGACCGTGCGGCCTGAATTCGCAACCCGTTTGCGCGCCTTCTGGTCGCGGGATTATCTCTATCTCGCCTTCGAGTGTCCCTACACGAAGCTGACCGTGTTCAATCCGCCGCAGCGCGATGGGGAGCGCTTCAACATGGAGCAACGCGGCGTGAGCCTGTGGGATCGCGACACGATCGAGGCGTTCATCGGCAGCGACCCGCGGCAGCCCAGGCGTTACGCGGAGTTCGAGGTGGCGCCGACGAACGAGAAGCTCGACCTGAGGCTGGAATTCCCGCAGCGGGATTTCGCTTGGAGCAGCGGCTTTGAAAGTGCCGTCCGCGTGGACAAGAAGGCACGACGCTGGACGTGCGAAATGCGGATTCCGTTGAAGGCGCTGGGCGAGACGCCGCCCACGCCCGGCACGCAATGGCGCGCGAACTTCTTCCGCTCGGACGTGGCCAACCAGGCCTACCTGGCTTGGAACCCGGTGTTGAAGGGCACGTTCCATGTGCCCGAGCGCTTTGGCGTGCTGGAGTTCGTGGAGTAGCCAGAGAAGAGGTGGGGAGGGCGCTTAGCGTCAATCACCCCGCCGGCCAGGCTCTTTGATCTCCAACCGTCCCCGGGGGCCTCACCGCGTCAGTTCCTGCCGGCACCGCCCATCATCTTCTGCATCATCGCGAAGGTGAAGGCCTCCATGCTGTCGTAGGACTTGTAACCGGTTGGCGGCTCGAAGAGCTTCGCGTCGGGCTTCGCAAACTGGACGTTCGAGTACCGCAGGATCACCGTATCCCCCTTTTCCGTCGTCTGGATTTGCAGCGGGAACTCCTTGAGGTCGGTGGCGGCCCAGACCAGGGCTTCCGACTTCTTTCCGTTCGCATCGGTGAGGATGACCTTCCGTTTCTCGCATGGATGGCCGTCCAGCGTTTCCTTGCCAAGCACGGACTTCTCCATCGCGGGCTCCTTTTCAATCGCATTCAGTTCCTCTTTTGGCAACGGCATGCTCACGCACGCCTGCATCGCGGGAAACAGCAACTCCTGGGTCTTCTTGTCCGGCAGGAAGATGCTGACGACGCGCTCCATGCCCATTACCTTGAGCTGGGCCGCTTGCTCCGCGGACATCCCCTGTCCCTTGATCTGTGTCATGTCAATCTCCGCCCGGATCTTGCTGTCGAGCAGCGAAAACTCCATCGGCATGGACATCTTCTCCTTCTGGTTGGAGTCCAACAGGCGCACGTCGCACCGGGCAGTGAAGGCGGTGGTGCTGCCAAACAACTTGGTGAGGGCGGCGTTGATGCCGGTTTTGGGCGGGCCACCCATCTGGGCAAGGCCGGTGAAACCCGAGAGGGTCAAAGCGAGCAGCGCGGCGGGCAGCAGTTTTTTCATACGATTAAGTGGAACGGTCATTCAATTGCGCGCGAGCATAGGCGGCCGAGGGCGTTTGGCGAGCCAAAAACCGAGCCGCGCTCGCCGCTTGCGGGCCGTTGGGCGACTGACTACGGTGGGCGCGTGCAAACCGTCGCCATTCCCAAACACCTTCCCGCCCTCTTGGGCGGCGTGCTGACCCTGCTGGCAGCGATCGCTCAGGGCAACGCGGCAGAGCCGACGCTCGCCATTTCAGGTTTGTCGTCGCCCCTTGCTTCCGGCCGGCCAGCGAGCTTCTGGCTGATCGCGCTGAATCCGTCCGGCACGCCGATCTCGTGGAGTTTCCCCAACGAGATTCCCTGCCGGCTGGTGGCGTCGCAGAACTCAACCAACGTCGTGGTTCGATTGTCGAGCGCAACGCTGGCGTCGCCCTTGACCATTGAGCCCGGCGGCTTCCGGCGCGCGGACTACATCTTGCCCTTGCCCGAAACTCTGGCCGGCGAAGTCACGCTCGAATTCGGCGACCTGCCGCTCAATCGGATCCTGCTGGTCGTGGTGAAGCCGCTTCCGGAAACCGCCGAGGCCGCGCCCGAGCTGCCGCTTTGGAAGAAACTGCTCCGCGACGCCGAACCGCAGGACGCCGGGGATTTGCGCGAGCCGGGCCGGTTCTTCAAGGAACACATCTTCGGTTACGAACCGTTCTACTTCATCGCCGGCACCGAATCGCCCAACGCGAAATTCCAGGTCAGCTTCAAGTACCGGCTGTTGAACGAATCGGGCGCGCTGGCGAGGAAGGCCCCGGCTTTGACCGGATTGCATCTGGCATACACGCAGACTTCACTCTGGGATTGGAACTCCGAATCCCGGCCGTTTTATGACAGCAGCTACAAACCGGAGATCCTCTATTCTTGGGAACGTCTGGCCGGCGGCGAGCCAACCCAGTGGTTTCGCCTCGATCTGCAAGGCGGGGTGCAGCACGAGTCCAATGGCAAGAGCGGGGCCGATTCCCGCAGCCTGAACATCGCCTACCTGCGCCCCACGTTTGTCTTTGGCCGCGATGACTACCTGCAACTGACGCTCATTCCCCGGGTCTGGGTGTACGCGGACGACCTAGCGGACAACCCCGACCTGGAGGACTATCGCGGTTACGCGGACTTGCGCGTGGTGCTGGGCTGGAAGCGCGGCCTCCAAGTCTCCGCCCTGGGGCGAATGGGCGATGAGGGCGATCACGGCAGCCTGCAGTTCGACATTACCTATCCCATGATGCGGGTGTTTCGCGGGAGCTTCAGTCTGTATTTGCACGCGCAGTATTTCACTGGTTACGGCGAAAGCCTGCTGGGCTATCGGGAACGGAGTTCCATGTTTCGCGCGGGCATTTCGCTGTATCGGTGATGCCGGACACTGGTGGCTGAGTTTCGCGCGTCGCGGGTCAAACTTCCGTCTTGTCATCGAGACCGCCCCTGCTACCTTTTGCGCCCTTTGATATGAAAGCAGACATTCATCCGAAATACGTGGATGCGGAAATCCGGTGCGCCTGCGGCAACGTGATCAAGACCCGCTCCACCAAGCCGACGATCATCGTCGGTATTTGCAACGTGTGCCACCCGTTTTACACCGGCCAGCAGAAGTTCGTGGACACCGCGGGGCGCGTGGACAAGTTCCAGCAGCGCGCCGCCAAGACGCAGGCCGCCCAGGCCGCGCTCGCCGAACTCAAGAAGAAAAAGAAGAAGTAGCGCCCGGTTTCTTCGCCGCCCGCTCGCGTTTCCGACGCCGGCGGGCGGTTTGTTTTCCCCCATGCTTCCATTCACGATTCCCGGGTTCCGATTGACGCGCCGGCGGGCGGGCTTGCCGGCCCATCGTCACTCCTGAATCGTCAATTGCCCATCCCGATGGACCTCCGTCCGCACATCGAAAAGTTCCGCCGGCGACTGGCCGAGGTCGAGGCGTCGTTGAGCGACGCCCGGACGTTCGACAACCCGCAGCGGG
>CAZJTM010000304.1:0-5393 GCA_964548925.1 uncultured Verrucomicrobiota bacterium
CGCACCAAACCCAATGCTGACGCGCTCATCCGCGTTTCGCGCCAGACACTCCTTACGACGGCTGCTACGGGCCATGATTGGTACGGCTTGCATTGTTCACCTCATCCGACTCACCGCGTCCAAGCGTGAATCTGACAAACGCTGCCGGCAGGAATGATGACCGGCACGTTGGTGCTCGAAGGGCCACCGGATGGTTGCGGGATGACCGCGTCGAACTCCACACGCGGGCCGTTCTCCGGGGTGACGACCACTCGGATGGGCACGTCGTTGGTGAAGTTGCGGGCTTGAACACGCACGGTTTGGTTTGTACTCGCACCTGTGGCTAGCTCAATCACTACGGCGTTGTTCGTACCCGCAGCGATAGGGTAACTACCAATCTCAACTATGTCCAACTGGGGAGCGTTGGTTGGGAAGACGATCATGCGGGACCCGCGTGAAGCGAGGCCCGCCAAATGCAGGCTTCGGTAAGCTTGGTTGTCTTCACAGTCAATGCGGATGCGGCCAAGACCTCCCGGCCCGACACCGGACGGACCACCATCCGCGCTCAGGCTGCCAGAACCTTCCACCAGCGGAGCAACCAAGCGAATGGCGCCTCCACTTCCCGGAGCCCCGCCTGATCCATCTCCACCACAGGCCCGAACTGTGCCGTTCACCGTAATCCTCGCATTTGAGGCAACAAGGATTGCTCCACCACCACCTGCCCCGGCGGCTCCAGTCGGATTGTCCGCTCCTCCTCCTCCGGAACCTCCGATTAACGGATCAAGCAGGAGATTACCGTAGCAGCCTGCAAAACACGCGGACCGGACATCCGCAGGGGCACTTGTGACATTTCCCCCACCGGGTCCCAAACCCCTGCTTCCCTCTTGGTGTCCTGCGTATTGAGAGCCTGCGTGTCCCCCACTGAATCCGCCTGGCCCCCCCAAGCCCGGCTTCTGACCACCGTAAGTGTCGAGTGGTGAACCTGAGACGTCAATGGTACCGTTGATTACCACATCTCCTGTCGCCAACAAATACACCGGCGTATTCAGTGCGTTCTTTGTGAACGTCAGCGTCATTCCCGTCGCCACCGCTATGGTCGTGCAATTGAAGATGCCGTTTGTCGGCAGTTGCAGGGTGGTGTCAGTGGTGATGTTCATCGGCCCGTACGCGCCAGTGCTCCCGCAATCGAATGCTTTGGCGTCCTCAAGCGAACTGAATCCGATAAGTGCAGGCACCAAGAAGAGCATGCCGCGATGCACAGCGGAAGCGCACGGCTTCAGAAAGTTATGACCGAGAGGAGGCTGGCGCATCAGCGCGGAGCGAAAAGCCAACTCCAAGCCGGCGCTCCGATCGAGAGGGGATTCCTGCGGCGTCAATTCCTTTCCGCTGAAGTTGTAGCCAGTTCCAAGACGTCGTAGCCGCTGACGTGAGTCGACGCAGACTGAAGACAATGGCGCGGACTCACGTCCGCGGCTACAGGGTCTTGAAGGAACCTCGTTGGCTTGTGGGTTCATAGCATTGCCTTCTTCTCATTGTGGAGGCGGATTTGTAACCGTGACCGGTGGCCGCGCCAGCACCGTGCCAAATGTGCTGGTGTCGGTATTCTGGATCAGCGGGTGGATGACTTGCACCGGCGGCATAGCGATGACGAACAGTCTCAAGCCCGACTGCGCGTCGTGTGGATTCGTGCCTTCTACCACTTCCCAGCCGTCCAACGATCCGTCACGATCAGTGTCGGGATCAAACGGGTTTGTCCCCCGCTGCAATTCCTGAACGTTGGACAACTCGTCGGCGTCGAAATCCTCATCGGCCTTGGTGTTTCGGCACGCAATCATGTTGGCCAGCACGCTCCGGTCAGTGGCGTTCACTGCGGCATCCTGGTTCAGATCGGCGCGGTTGGTGAGCGCCGGCGAAAGCGGAATGATGCCGTTGAGGTGGTGGGTCAGCAACACCACATCGCGGACATCCACCTCGCCGTCATTGTTCAGGTCACCGAAGTGATTTGTCAGGACGAGCGAGCCCGCGTCGTTGGTGGTCACGGAAGGCAGCGCCTGAAGCTTCAACGCCGGGAGCATGAACGCCAAAGCCAGACATGCGATGGTCTTCTGGAAGCGACCGCCTTCCAGCCACAACCCCGCCCCTCCGTGATCTCCCGGATCGCGGTCACGAACCATCTGGATGCCCGGTCTCATGGCTCAACTCAAGCGAATCCGCGCGCTTATGCCGTTCACATCTGATTAGGACACTAGTCGGTGCATGGCAAGACAAAACACCTGGCCAGTTCCTGCTCCGGCGCGGTGGATTCGTCTGGGCTTGGGGACGAGATGGCAATGCGGCTACAGGTCCCCGGGGGAGCATCACCAGATCCGCGCGTCGGCATGCCGGGAGCGAATGGCACGTTGCCGGCGCCGACGCTTGCATGACGGCTCCGAATATCCAGCTTCCGGCGGAAGCTTCCCACCAAGCGTCGCCACCGCCCGACCGATGCTCCTGGCCTGTGGGCCACGGAGCCTGCGCTTCCGTCGGGCGTGTCGCGGACCGCACTACCTGTGGAATTCGCACTTCACAGTCTGCGCGATCGGTCTATACACTCCGCGGCATGGAAAAGGTCAGACTCGGCATCATTGGCATGGGGAACATTGGCAAGTACCACGCCGGCTATCTCCAGGACAAGAAGGTCAAACGGTGTGAACTGGTGGCGGTCTGCGACGCAGTCGCGCCGCTCGAAGGCTACAAGCCGTTGAAAACTTTCACCGATGGCGAGGCGCTTATTAAATCGGGTGAGGTGGACGCCGTCATCATCGCCACGCCGCATTTTCAGCACACCACGCTGGGTATCGCGGCGCTCAATGCCGGCATTCACGCCATGGTTGAGAAGCCGATTTCATCGCACAAGGCCGACGCCGAGCGGCTCATCGCGGCGAGCCAGAAGAACCCGAAGACGGTTTTCGGCGGCATGTTCCAGATGCGCACCGAGCCGCGCTACCAGAAGGTGCAAAAGCTGATTGCCGACGGCCAGTTGGGGCAGATCGTCCGTATCAACTGGATCAACACGGACTGGTATCGCACGGAAGCCTACTTTGCGAGCGGTGGTTGGCGGGCGACGTGGAAGGGCGAAGGCGGCGGCGTGCTGCTCAACCAATGCTTGCACAACCTCGACACGCTCCAGTGGCTTTGTGGCATGCCCAAGCGTGTGCGCGGTTTCTGCCAGCTTGGGCGCTTTCACCAGATCGAGGTCGAGGACAACGTCACGGCCTACCTGGAATGGGCGAACGGCGCGACGGGTGTGTTCGTCAGTTCCAGCGGCGAAACGCCCGGCACGAACCGCTTTGAGATCGTGGGCACGCTCGGCAAGCTGGTCATGGAGAACAACAAGCTGCTGTTTACAAAGAACGAGGCGGACATGATCGCATTCAGCCAGACGGCCAAGCAGGGGTTCGCCAAGCCCGACGTCTGGAACATCGAAATCCCATTCGAGAACGCCGTCATCCCCCACTCGATCATGTTGCAGAACTTCGTGAACGCGATCTTGGACGGCGAGCCGCTCATCGCCCCGGGCGCGGAGGGCATCCACTCCGTCGAACTGGCCAACGTCATGGTCTATTCCTCATTGATCGGCCAGACCGTCGAGTTGCCGATGGATGGCGCCGCTTGGGAGGCGAAGTTGAATCAGCTCATCGCGGAGTCGAAGGTCCAGAAGAAAGTGATGAAGGTGGAGGAAGTGGACTTCACCAAGTCGTTCCGTCGCTGATTTTGCGGCCGCGGTTGTGAAATCGCGGTTCGGAGCGGGTAACAAAAACAGCCGCGCTTTGACGAACGCAACTACGGAGAATCGAGACTATGAAACTGATGGGTATTGGAGACGAGGCCGCCAACTCGATTGACGGCCAGATTCAGGCAACGCAAGAACTCGGCTGGAAGTTCATTGAGCCGCGCGGTGTGGAAGTGCCGGGTTTTGCAAAAGCCAACTTCCATGACATCCCCGACGCGGCGTTCGACATCGCGGTGCAGAAGTTCGAGGCGGCCGGCATCCAGCCGTATTGCTTCGGCTCGACGATTATGAACTGGGCGAAGACGGTGGAGACGCCCTATGACGTAACGCTGGCCGAGGTTCGCCGCGCCATCCCGCGCATGCAGCGCGTCGGCGCAAAGTTCGTTCGCATTATGAGCTTCAAGCCGGCGGACGACGCCTACACGATCCCGACGAAGGTTTTCGAGCGTGTTCGCGAAGTGACGCAGATGTTTCTCGATGCCGGGCTGCAACCGGTTCACGAGAACTGCATGAACCACGGCGGCATGAGCTGGCAGCACGCGCTGGAGTTGCTCGACAAATGCCCCGGCCTCAAGTGGGTCTTCGACACCGCCAATCCGATTTTCAATCCCGACCGCAGCAAGCCGAAACCCTGGCCCAAGCAAGACCCGTGGGAATTCTGGGAACATCTCCGCGATCACGTCGTCCACATCCACATCAAAGACGCCACGTGGAATCCGGGCAAGAACGATGCCGACTACCATTGGCCCGGCGAAGGCGCCGGCCGGGTGCGTGACATTTTGAAGGACGCGATCACACGCGGCTACGACGCGGGCGTGAGTCTCGAGCCGCACATGGTCGTGGTCTTCCACGACGCGCAATCCAAGGTCAGCAACGAGGCGGCGATGAAGGCCAACTTCGTCGAATACGGACGGCGGTTGGAGAAGATGCTAGGCGAGAAATGAACCTCCCACGCCAACCAACGCACGCGCGGTGCCAGCGAAAGACTGGCTTGTCGCCGGGACAGCTTCTCGGCTATGAACCCTTCTCACGCGAAGGAAAGCTCACCTACGTCACACTGAACAGCCAAACGCCTTGCCCGCCACGTGGCGCTGTCCCGGTCAACCAAGGGCGTCGTGGGAGGTTCTTTCACTCTCAACACCCCGTTCGCTTTCGGTCATGGCTGCGACTGTCCCAGCTATGTCGGGCAACGAAATAGCCGAAGCGTGAGAGCCTGTCAGGACTGAAATGTCGCCGGTGAAGATCGCCGGGCAAATGGCAGAGATGACGTTGGCGAGGAATGGCCACTCTAGGGATTTGCCAGACGATTTGCCAGAAGGCGCCATATAGCGGCAAATCATTGCATCAACCTTCATTGGGTTGCAGTGGAGGTGTGAAGGCTCAAAAGCGCGATATAGCCAATAGAATAAGCTGTTTCTGCGCTGTATCGGGTGAAAATGAAGTGGTACCCCCATCCCGAATTGAACGGGAATTCGCGGTTTAGGAAACCTAGTATCTCATTGCGACAATAGACAATGTGTCGCGCTGTTATACGAATATAGTTATGATGGGTTCATGAAGAAGAGCGAAGTGTGGGAGACGATCAGCACTAGAGCCTGTCATGCACTTTTGGCGAATACCAATTTCAACATGAGCATGGCGA
>CAZJTM010000305.1:0-5369 GCA_964548925.1 uncultured Verrucomicrobiota bacterium
TGCTGCGAGACGTGCTCCCCGCGGTGGTGGACGCCGCCCGGGCCATCGCTGCGGACTGGGTTCCGCCGCGGCGGTGCGGTCGTGTTCAACCTCTAGCACAACTGTGTCCGGCGACCGCATGTTAACCCCCGAGCCGAGTTCACAACGCCGTAGCCGCGGACGTGAATCCGCGCAAACGTCACGAGACGGCGCGGACTCACGTCCGCGGCCACTTGGTCTTGAAAGAGCCTCCTCCCATTTAATTCTCCTTCACCGCAATTCTGAACCATGAATAATCCAATTCTCACCTCTCGATTCTTCGCCTGGCGCGCGACCCGACTTGCGAGCCGTCTGCTTGGACTGCCCGCGCTCCTGCTGGCCGCGGCTGCCGTTACGACGGCCGCCCCGATTCCCGCCCCTCTGGACCAAGCCGCGCCGGCCATGGCCAGCGGCGCCGGCGTGACGCTCGCCGTGTGGCAGGACTCCCGCGACGGCGCACACTCCGACATCTACGGTGCGTGCCTCAACAGCGCGGGGCAGGTGCTGAGCAGTTTCGCCATTGCCACGGCGCTGGGCAGTCAGGTGCAACCCGTCGTCGCCTGCAACGGCACGGACTTCCTCGTCGTGTGGGCGGACTACCGCAACGGGCCGACGGCGGACGTTTACGGCGCACGGGTGAGTGCCGCCGGCGTCGTGCTGGACCCTGCCGGTTTTCCCATCAGCGCGGGCGCAGGCAACCAACTTCAACCTGCCGTGGCCAGCGACGGACAGAACTACTTCGTCGTCTGGCAGGAAGGCCGTGCGGCCAGCCTGGACATCTTTGGCGCGCGGGTGTCGGCGGACGGCGTTGTTCTGGATCCAGAGGGAGTAGTTGTTTCGCAGTCGTCTAACAACGAAGTGAATGCGGCCATCGCGGGCGGTCCGGCTGGCTACCTAGTCGTGTGGCAAGATTACCGAAGCGGCACGTCGGCCGACATTTACGGCACGCGCGTCAACACGGCGGGCAGCGCGCTCGATCCTGCTGGCCTCGCCCTCAGCACCGTGGCGGAAGACCAACTCAATCCTACCGTCAGTGCCGATGCCGCTGGTTTCTTGGTCGCATGGCAGGATTTTCGCAGCGGATCACACTTCGACATCTACGGCACGCGTGTATCGAGCGCCGGCGCCGTGGGCAGCCCTTCCGGGACGGTGATCAGCGCGGCAGTGAACGATCAGACGAACCCGCGCTTGACCGGCAACGGCGCGAGCCACCTCGCGGTGTGGGCAGATGGCCGCACGGGCTCGAAGTACGCGATTTACGCCGCCCGCATCACCGGCGCCGGCACCGTGCGCCCCGCCACCGGGGACCGACTCCGCAACACCGCCCGGGACCAATACCATCCGGCCGTGGCGACCGCCGACAATGGTTTCTGGGTCGCTTGGCAAGACCTGCGCAACGGCGTGACCGCCGACATCTTCGGGACGAGGCTTGCGGCCAGCGGCGCCGTGAGCGATCCCGCGGGCGTGATCGTGAGCATTGACACGGTTGGCTTGCCACCGCAGACGCCGGTGATTGCCTGGCCTTCGCCGGCTAACCTTGTTTACGGCACGGCCCTGAGTGGCGCTCAACTCAACGCGTCCGCCAATGTGCCCGGGACTTTTGCATACACGCCCGCCGCCGGCACCGTGCTCACCGCGGGCGGCCACACGCTCTCGGTGACATTCACGCCGGACGACCCCGGGGCTTACACGAGCGCCAGCGCCACGGTGCCGCTCACGGTTCTCAAGAAGACGCTCACGGTGACGGCGGACTCTGCCGAATGTCTTTACGGCGCCGCTCCTCCTGTTTTCACCGGCACAGTCTCGGGCCTGGTGAACCGCGACGCCATCACCGCGTCCTATGAGTGCATCGCCAACCGTGCGAGCCCGGCGGGCAGTTACGCGATCAAGCCATTGTTGAACGATCCGAATGGACGATTGGCAAATTACACCGTCACTTGGGCGGACGGCACGCTGACGGTCAATCCTGCGCCACTCACTATTCGCGCAGACGACAAGGCGAAGTTCGCCGGCCAACCCAATCCAGCTTTCACCGCGTCGTATCAAGGCTTCGTCAACGGGGACACGGCCGCGAGTCTGACCACCCCGGTTGCATTTACCACCCGGGCCAAGACCAGTAGCCCGGCGCGCACGTATCCCATCGTGCCGAGTGGAGCGTCCAGCCCAAACTACGCCATTACCTTCGTCAACGGCACATTGACGGTGACGCCGCCGAACGCAGTGTTGTGGTGAGCCTGACATGGCCGGTTCGCCGGCGCCAATACTCCCGTGGCTCGGACAAGACACGCTTCCGCGATGGCCGCTCGCTCGTAGTGTCAGGAGCCTCGGTCGGCCGGAGTCAAGGGAACCGGTAACTCAAGGTCGCGAATAATGTGTGGGCGGTGTAGTCGTTGAAGCCGCCACTGGTGGGTTCGTCGTAGAGGAAGAAGCCGTAGCGCAGGGTGGCACTCAGCCGCGCGGAGAAACGATGCCGCAAACCGGTCATCAAGCCGTGCTGATCACAGACGATGCCCAGCGGCAGGCCGTCCACCGACCGGTCGCGATCGTGATCCGCGTGGGAAAAGGCGTAGTTGAGGAGGAGATCGGTCCTGGCGTTCCACGCATAATTCCCGCTCGCGATCACGCTGTAGATGCGCCCCTCGTATGCGGCCACGGAGGGGGAATCGTTTGCCGCGCTCGCGGATCGGGTGTCGCGAAACGAGAACGTCGTGTTGAGGCTCAGGCGGCTGATGGGGCGGCTGACCAGGTTGACGCTGTAGATATGCGCGTCGGAATTCCCGCTGAGCAGGCGCGTGCCCGGGGTGGTGTGGCCGGGGATGGGCGCAAAGGTGATCGGGTCGTAGCCGACCACGGGATCGGTTGAGGTCCACGTGTCGCTCGACACGAAGCGGTAGGTGAGAATCGTCTTGAGCCGGGCGGACCAGTGATACGCCAGCCGCGCCTCGACCTCGTCGGTCTGCGTGTCGCGGTCGCGGATGAAAGCGGAGTAACCCTCGCTGGGGAAATCCCCGAACGGCGTGGGCACGACGTCCATGAGGTGGTCGTGGTGGGTTTCTTTGTCGAGCCAGCGATAGCTGGCGGAAAACGATACTTTCCTCCAAGGCGAGGTGTTGAAACCGGCGCGAAAGTCGCGTCCGTCGGTTGTCGTATCGGTGTCGCGGCGATGCGGGTTGTCGCCGCCCAGTTGCTCCTCGGCGAGGTCCACGCTTTCCTGCTGCAGCCGGTCTTCCGCAAAGAGCACGGTTCTGGGGATCTTCGCGTAACGCAGGCCGAGGTGCTCGGTGACGGTCACCCGATCCACCGCCGATTCCTGCGAGGCGGGCTGGAGGAAGTAATCCCCGCCCGGCAGCTCGAAATCGAACGAGGCGTCGCCGAAACCGCGTTGCCGATTCCATTCGCTCTGCACGCCCAGCGCCGCGGTGAAACCATCCCAGGGACCGAATTGTCCGTTGAGATTGCCCACGTGGGTCTTGCGTTCGAGCACGATGCTCGGACTGCGCCAGCGCCGGGGATAGCCGGCTGGGCCGCTGACGTAAGTTTCGTCGAGCCCAAAGCTCGCGTCGGCGTCGTAGTAACTGTAGAGATGCCCCCCCGACGCGAACAACCAGGACGTGACCTGCCGCTCCAGGCGCACCGCATTCGCCGCGTGGAAGCTCTCGTGGGATTCCTGAGCACGATCCAGGAAGACCATGTCCGAGCCGGGCGGACTCTGCACGGGACTCGCCCGCGAGGCGCGCAACTGACTCCACTCGGCCCGGAAATCATCCTCGATGCGCAATCCCCGGAATTCATGGTCGAGGTTGAACTTGAGGATGTGCGTTTCCTCGTCCACCTGCTTCGACGTGGGGAACAGGTTCCGCGTCACCCCGCCTTGCGTGACCGGCGCCCAGGACGTGAGCGATTTCTCGCCGTCTTTGTACTGGTGCTCATACCCCAGCGTGAGGCGCGGCCAGTGGGGCAACGTCAGTCCCAAGTCAATCCACGTCCTCCCCAGGTCCAGATGCAGGTCGCGGTCCAGCGTGAAGATTGGAGGCGCAAACGTGGCGAAATACCCGCCGCGATCGGAGTAATACTTGCGATACTGCTCGAAGCCGCCGCGCGCGAAGCCGAGGTCGCGTCGTTCCAGTTGCAGGGTGAGCCGGTAATCGTCGCGGAACGCATGGCCCTCCGCCGTCAGTTTCGTGCGATCGTCCAGGCGCGCGTGCAGGTCAAACTGTTCCGCGCCTCCGTTCCATCCCTCCGGCGTCCACTGATGCTCGCGGAAGACCGATTCGTTGCCGCTGACGCTTGTTCCTCCCACCGTGGGCGCAATCTCGACGACGAGCGAGGCGGGTGGCGGGCTGGTGCTCCAGGGCAGCCCTTGGTCCACCCACGCGCGGAAGAGGGCGACTTGATCCTGAGTCAACGGCGGCGCTTTGCCTTCGGGCGGCATCCAGAGGTCTTCGTCCATGCCGTTGAGCCGGGCCACCGCGTGAATCAACGTGCTCGCCGCGCTGTTGCTCAGCACGATGCTCACGCCGCTTGAACCGCCTTTCAACGCGGCTTCGCGGCTGTCCAGGCGGAAGCCGCCCTTGGGCTTCTCCGGGCCGTGGCAACGCAGGCACGAGTGTTCCAACAAGGGCTGAATGTCGCGGGTGAAGTCCACGAGCGCGCTCGACGCCGGCGGCAATTGCGACACATCCACCGTCGCGCCCGTCGCCGTCAGCGCCGCACTCAGAGTGGCTAGGGATAGCCTGAGCAGGGCGAATCCCGGCGCGCCCCATTCCATGACCTTCCGCGTCGGTCGCGTCGCTACGGCGGAGGCCACGTCAGAAACCGCGGAGGCGCAACGCGGCAAAGCCGCAACCCAAGCCCGGGGAAACCGCAGAGACGCGACAGACGCGGAGGTCCTTGCTCCGGGTTCTTTCTCCGCGTCTGTCGCGCCTCTGCGGTTGAGGCGCGCCCACCACAATCTTCGCAGGACGCGACGAAGTTGGGAGCTAGCACTGCGAAGGGTGCGGAGAGCGGGCGCGAGGTTGCCCTGCGCCTTGGTTCGCGCCTTGAACGCCTGAGCTGTCAGGGGCCAGCCTGGCTGGCGCTTCTCTGGGCGGTTCACGGGCGGGATTATCCGGGCTTGCATCGGTTCGCCTCAGTACAAATGGCGTGGGCTCACGTTCGAGCCGTGAACTGCTGTGTGGCAGCCCGCGGCCCAACAGCCGCCCAGGCGCAGGCGGTCCGTGTGATCCACCTGGCCGATGAAGACGCGGCCCGGCGCCACCCCGGCGCCGGGCGTTTGGGCGTGGCACTTGAGGCACAGGTTGTTGTCCCGCTCGATGAGCATTTTGGCGTTGACCGACCCATGTGGCGTGTGA
>CAZJTM010000306.1:0-5329 GCA_964548925.1 uncultured Verrucomicrobiota bacterium
TTGAAGCCTGTCAGGCTATGGAGTTTTCCCCCCAAACTTCCCTGACAGGCTTTCGTTTCATCTCCTCGGACATCGTCCCATCAATAGAATCAAACGAGGGTATTCCCCCCCGGAACAAGCGTTTCCGTGAAGGTGCTCGCATTCCTTGCAGCCCAGCTTCACGATTTCTGCCTGAAGCGCCTGCCAAGGGGCGAATGCAATTGTTTTTTTGTTGTCTGATATTTCCTGCATTGATCAATTGTCTCCCGTAACTCTAACTGTGGGATGACCTCTAGTCCGAATGAGAATATTTTGCCAGTCTTTTTTCTAGACTCAACGCTGGGTAATTTTTTCTCATTGATATAGCTAAAGTTTTTATAGACTTTTGATTGATCAAAGGAGTCACAGTCCGGATGACCGACCATGAATCTCAACATACAAAGTTCTTCACGATAATTTTCAGACATCCAGACCAATTTCTTTTTTATGAAAACCAATGGCTATTGAAATTGTGCTTCAGTACCCCCGTTCTATAACCCCTTCGGTGGAATTTTTGTTACCACCCCAAATGCCTTTGTATGGATCATTATTTTCAGGATTCAAGGATATGTAGAAATCATCAGGTTCGTCGCCAACAAAAGATATTTCGATGATTGGTTCGAATTTAATGCTCAAGAACCGGACTTCCTTTTCCAGAGTGAGCGCGGAGCCCGGTGGGACAAAGAGTCCGGCGGTTATGTGGCCGCAGTAACCGGGGTCAGCGTCGGTCACCCTTATTATGGAGCCGTTTCTGAACACCGTGGTACGTTCCTTTATTACTCCGACTAGCCAAGGTGGCATATTGAGCTTTTCAACAGTTTGCAGCAGGTAGTAGCCCGGTCCCAGCATCCAGCCCTGCCCTACCCTAGGCATTGAAGGACTTATGGGAAGAAGTTCAGGCTGTAATTCGATTGTGGGGGGTGTTCTTCTGAGATTGATCCCCATGAATGAACAGAAGCTATCAGTGGATCGGTTTAGAGTGAATACAGCGTTTAAAGTGAGATCGACCTTGGATCCCTCAAAAGGCTGATTTAGTCGATCTTCAGGCATAGGGCTGATGAATGTAGGGTCAAGGACCAGAATTTCTCTGATTGTAGAAGCTGATATCTTCATGAATTGGCTCCCTTTATTTTGTTGTTTTAATTTGATTCAAGAAACTTTCTGATCAAAGCAGTCCAAGGATCTGAAAGTCAGTCAATTGCTTCCTCCAAGAATCTGACGTCAGCTCCTGAAAAGAGTCGCTCAACCTTTAGCTGGCATGAGGGACAGCGTCTGTTTTTGGCTGGGTCCCAGGACCGGAAAATATTCCCGCACATGTTGCATGGGATCAGTGTTGCGATTTTATTCTTTGGCCACAATCTGGAAGAGATTTCATTCCTGGACCTGCGTCTAGATTTAGACCGAGCCCTATAGTAACAGGCTGCAGAGCAGTAAATGTGGGATGACTGTTTCTTTAGAAAGACACTGTTACAGATTACACATCTTGCTTCTACGGGATTATTTCTATCCTTCCTGTAGTATTTGCGGTAGCATGCCGAACTGCAAAAGCGTGAGCGTCTGCTCTTGAGCTCCTTGCCACAAACAACGCATCGCTTGACAGGCGTAGGGTCCCCGCAGGTTTTGCAAATCTTTTTTCGCCCGTCATGAGCGACAAATTCTTTTCCGCATCTCAGACATATTCTCATGGTCTTGCTCAAAATCACCCCCTCACCGGATCGAAACTACCGTTTGACAAAAACCGCAGAGTGCGGACAAGGATTTTGGCAATTCTTATGGCAAGAAGCTTTCCCAGCATAAATGTAAGGTGTGGATTTCATATTATGACCTTTTCTATTGTAAGTTACACATGACAGCATAGGTAACTTCGACTTTCTGAAGTATGTTTCCAATTGGATCATTTTCCTTTTCTCTCCCCCGAATATTCAGTGTTTCTTGATACGCTTAATCAATAGAAGTGAGATAGCTGGATCGATCTATTTTTTTTTACCGGACATTCAAATTTTCGCTTAAAAGCCCATTCACAAACTATTTAGTCGCTCTAGAGCTTTACAGGATGAATGACAGGATCAAATATAATCTCTGGATTTCATCGAGCAGACTCTCTTGATAAGCTAACTTGGGCTGAACAAAAACTGGTGGCTTTGCGCTGTTGCATCTTATAATCCAAGTTGCCAGTCTTGAGACTTGTGTGTTGCCAATCCTTTGGGTGTGAGCCGGTATTTTCGGCTGCCTTTGAGGTATGGCGCAACGTCATTCATTTCCTTGATCAATCTATTAACCGTGTGTAGTGAAAGTTGGGTTTTACGGGCTATCTCCCGCTTGTTGAGATATTCGTTTCTTCTTTGGGCCTCGGCTATTACAGCTCTTATATTCCGCTTGCTTTTGTATATCTCCAAAACATACCGCGGGAATGGCCAGTCATCGACTGGATCATGTGGCTCCAGGCGGGATGTGAAACCGGGCCTACGATTATTCCTTATAGCATTCTTCATTTTCACACTCCGATAATCTTCAGATATAGGGTCCGTGTCTGGAGAGAAAATTAATAATAAATAAAATTATTATATATTAACGACGGGTTAGACTTATTCTCACCAATACCCATACACAGACTAGAGATGGGAATTCTGAGAGACAGACATCTTTGGCTCCTATCCAGTTTTTCTCTTTTCTCCTCCCTTGTTCAGTGTTTCCCATGAAATTTACCGCCATTCCTTAAGCATACCCTGTTGCTTTTATTGATATTATGTCAATTATTCCCGCATTCTCTCATGTGCCACGGTCTTTCTTGAGCTAAAAACCTCGATCACATTCCATCCCAAGACTCCGAAAACCTGCTGAGGCTGGTTTCCATTCCGTCCAGCAATTGGCACTGTCCATCGGAAAGAATGTATCTGCCGGTCATTCCGACAGCTCTTTGTATAGCGCCGGAGTTTTTCAGGTTCTCGATAAGGCGGTAGACGTGACTTTGCGATAGCCCGGTAGTCCCACAGATGTCCGAGACTGAGCATGGTCTGCCGATGTGTATAATGGCCTGTTTTACCAACGTCTCGGAGCCCCGTGAATCCTGATCTACGTCTTCGGGATCATAGAGCCAGCCGGTTTCCCCAGGTGAGTCCGCCCATCTCAGATGGTATTTGCGATCAGACACGTCCCTGCCGGATATTAGAATACTGGCAGCCATCTTCTCTCGATCGGGTTTGTCAAAGATCATGATGGCATCGGCGGCTCCAGTGATTCCAGAGGAACCTGATATGCCGTTAAAAGGGTCTTCGGATACTGCCTTGCGTTTGTGATGTATCAACAGAATAGCGACGCTGTTTCGAATTGCGAGCTGATGCAACATGCCAACTTCTACATAATCCCTTGAATAAGCGTTATCCTCAAATTTCGCGTTGCTCTTGGGCCGGATTTTCTGGAACGTATCAATTACAATCAGCCGTGGATTTTCGTTGGCCTTTATCCAGTCCTGCATTGACTGCAAGGCATCGGGAAGTGGTTTCCAGCTTCTTGCGAATATGGCATTACGCAAGCCGATAGCTGAAACATCCTTCCCCAGTTTAATCAGCCTTTCCTGAAATCGCTGGGGTGTGTCTTCAAGTGCTAAATGAAGCACCTGTCCCTGATTCGCAGGGAAACAACCGAGAGCTTTGCCTCCGCATGCTACGGCAAGACTTAATCCCTGAGCGAACCAACTCTTACCTGTTTTGGGCGCTCCAGCCAAAACCGTCAAACCTTCGGGCAGCAGATCCTTAATCACCCATTTGACGGGAGGCAGTTTCATGTTCCGAAGCTCATCCCAGGTGATCATTTCATTGCGCCTTTCGATCTCTTCAGTTATTGCCTCGTTGAACAAAAGAGGATCTGCACGCTGAGTTGCTGTTTTGACTCGCTGGTTAGCCCACGAGGTCATCTTTGCTATTTCACTTTCGGGGAGTGGTGGAGAGCATCTGACCACGTTTTCTTTCATCACTGCGTCGTGGAGACGTTGCCCCGTAAGTCCCATCTTGCGGAGCGACACGGAGAGGTTTTTCATTTGCTCGTGCCGTTTTCCTTGCGGTACAATAGGGGTATCTTTCTGGTTCGATTCCTCAACAAAACCCGGTCGTTCGTCAGTCCAGATAACCTCCAGACCAAGCCGATCTATGAGCATGTCACGCTCACATGGGAACCCCAGATTGTAATAGTGTATCCTGCTCATAAATGGCTCTCTCTTCAGATGCCAGAATCCTGCCAACCTCATCACCCTTCCAAGGTCCTTGCATGAAGGATCAGCATCAAACTTTTTTATGAGCGCCTTCTGCAGAGGAGTGAATTCACCAAGAGAAACGTTCTTGGTTCTCCAGAAGGCCTGATATCTTCCGGGGCTTGATTCCAGGATAACGTTTGGTTTTAGGGCGCAATTTAGAACTGGATCCACTGGAGAGCCATCCAGATCTACAAAGAGGGCTCTAACCCTGGTAACATTGCTGGCGCTTCGGCCTGCTCCATCGCAGTAATTGACCACAAAATAGACTCCAGCCCCCCTTCTGTTGTCCTTCGTTAGCCAATCTTCGCATTCGGTCAGTGATCCAAAACGCCATTTTGGCTCAATGATAAAATCAGGACGACTTTTAAAGGTCTGGAAGCAGGTTTGGTCTGAACTGCCGATAACTGCCTTCAGAAAGCGTCGGGCTTCCTTAATATCTGGTTGAATGTCGAACAATGGTGGCCTTGTGTTCATTTCTGCTCCTCCCGAACAGATCACTGATCCCATTCTCCCCACTGGAGGGTTACGGGCATGTTCAAGGAAAGACTTCGTGTGTAGGCTTTCCAGCTTCCGAGGACGCATTTGTCTTCTGTGTTTTTGAGTGATCTTTCCGGAGTCAGAAAACAACTGATCATTATTCTCCCAGCCACTTCACGTGGTTCACCATTCATGCAATTCCTGCAGGTCATATTTTCTTTTTTCATGTTTCCTCTTTATCCAAATCGAGTTCTATCAAAAGTCAATTTCATCGCCGAAAACAGTCCATCCCTCAGTAGCTTTTCTGGCAAAGAGTTCGATTCTGGGCGGAGGGCTAACCTTTTCAATCATTTCTCGGATGACATCGGGCTTTTCGCTGTGCCGTCCCCTTGTGAGACACCTCCATGACTTCATCCCTTTATGATGGAAGGACATCTTGCCTCTGACACCCAAAAGAAGCATTTCATGTGAGACCCTCCAATAGTACCCTAATCCAAGCGATGATTTGCACCACACGAACATGCCCTTGTATTCAAAACCCCACTTGTCAAGGAGCCAAAGGCCCTGTTTCAGGAAGGTTGTGGT
>CAZJTM010000307.1:0-5241 GCA_964548925.1 uncultured Verrucomicrobiota bacterium
AGCTGATCTACCTCGTGAGCTATTTCCAAAACCCCACCGGAATGACGACGAGCTTCGCGAAGAAATGCGCCACCTTGAAGCTGCTGCGCCAATACGAACGCCACGCCGGCCATCCGATTTACCTGGTCGAGGACGCGGCGTATCGCGAGTTGCGTTTCGCCGGCGACGAAGTGCCGTCGGCGTTGATGTGCCCGGGCGCCGCCGAGCGCGTGATCTATGCCGGGACCTACAGCAAACCTTTCGCGACCGGTGTCCGTGTGGGCTTCGGGCTGCTGCCGGCGGCGGTGCATCGCGTGGTCCTGCGGATCAAGGGCAACCACGATTTCGGCGCTTCCAACCTGTTACAGCAACTGCTCGCCCGGGCGTTGGCTTCGGGTTGTTACGAGAAGCATCTGGAGCTGCTGCGCCGGCGATACGCGCACAAGGCCACTGTGATGCGCGAGGCGTTGGAAACGCACTTCCCCAGACGCGCCGAGTGGTGGATGCCGCAAGGTGGACTTTACTTCTGGGCGCGCTTGCCGCGAAGCGTGCCAACCGGCCAGAGGGCCAGGTTGTTCCGATCCGCGTTGCGGCGCGGCGTGCTCTACGTTCCGGGCGCGCTGTGTTACGCCAGCGATCCGACCCGCCGGAAACCAGACCACGAGATGCGCCTCAGCTTCGGCAGCGAGACCGAGGCGAATCTGCGGACGGGGCTCGCCCGGCTCGGGGCGACGCTGCGTGAACTGCTGGATCGGTGAGCAGGCTGGTCTAGGAGTGCGAGGGCATGGTGAGGCCACCGCCACCCGCTTGCAGCGGGCGTACGTTGGAACGACGAAGCACCGCCCGCCCCCGCAGCCAACGCGCTGCGAGTTTATTTGCTTGAGACATGAAACGGCGCGGCTCATAGTCGCCCTGAACAAACCCCGACATTCCTGTGCATGCACCAGCGCACATTGTCGCACCCTGCAGGAGCAGAACCTTGCCTGTGAAAACCAACGCCCTGCCTCACCCCCTCCCGCCTGCCCGGGAGCGTGGATTCACTCTGATTGAACTGCTCGTCGTCATTGCCATCATCGCCATCCTGGCTGGCCTGCTGTTGCCGGCCTTGTCGCGGGCGAAGCAGAAGGCGCACATGATTTCCTGCCTGTCGAACAACAAGCAGTTGATTGCGGCCTACCTGCTTTATGCGCTGGACAATCGCGGGGTGCTGCTGCCGACGAGCTACCGGGGCGAGAACGGGCAAACCGAGCTCTACGGCGGGGGTACTGGCGCGGCCCGATTCCGGACATCACGGCCGGGATCACGGAGACGCAGGCCAAAGAGCGGGTGGAAAAGGGGATGAAAGACTCGCCCCTCTACCGGTACTGCAACAACTTGGACGCGCACCATTGTCCGGCGGACCTGCGCACACGAACCCGGAAACCCGGCAACGGTTGGGCCTTTGACAGCTACTCGAAGGCGGATGTCATCGCGGGCGGCATCTGGAGCGGCCAGCAACCGACGCAGCGGCCTTTTTGGAAGGACGTGCAGGTCGTGACCCCGGTGATGAGCATGGTGTTCATTGAGGAAGCCGACCCGCGCAGTTACAACAACGGCACGTGGGCCTTCAACACCCAGCCGCCGGGGTGGGTGGATCCGTTTGCCGTGTTTCATGGCGACAATAGTTCGCTGTCCTTCATGGACGGACACGCGGAGAACCACAAGTGGCGGGAAGCGAGCACGATCAAGGCGGCACGCGATTCGGCCAATGGAATCAGCAGCTTCTACTGGTCCGCGGGAAATCCGCTTCTCAACAAGGATTTCCGCTGGATCCACGAGCGTTACCGTCACGGTGGATATACCCCACTCTGAATGGCCATTCCGGCTGGGCGGGGAATGCGGGTCGTGACGGTTTCGAGCGGCGTCAGTCGCAACGTGGCCCGACTCGCGCGGATTCACTGGATGCACGGAGCGGCTTCTGTCATCGTCTGCGCCGGCGCCTCTGGGAATCCGGTGACGGATGGAGGCCGCGCGAGCCCCGGTTTTGAAACGCACATGAAAGCCACATTCTTGAACATCGCCCTTCGCATTTCGCTGCCGTCGTTGATCGCCTGGGGGTTGGCGGCGCCGGCGGCGGATCCGACCACCACCCTGTGGTTCGATGCCCCCGCCACCCGCTTTCACCAATCGCTCCCGCTCGGCAACGGGCGTCTCGGCGCGATGGTGTTTGGCGGGGTGGGAGAGGAGCGCATTGTCCTCAACGAGAGTTCCGTCTGGTCCGGCTCGCGCGATGACGGCGACCGGCCCGACGCGCACAAGGCCCTGCCGGAAATCCGCCGCCTTCTGCTGGAGGGCAAGAACGCCGAGGCGGAGCAGTTGGTCAACGCGAACTTCACCTGTCAGGGCAAGGGCTCCGGCCATGGCAACGGGGCGAATTTGCCGTTCGGCTGCTACCAGACACTCGGCGATTTGCGCTTGAGGTTCGGCCGCGCGCCGGGCGGGCCAACGCCCCGGTGCGGCAGCGGCCATCGCGCCTGGTCGGCCAATGAAGAGGTTGAGTTCGCGTCGGATGGGGAGTCCAACACCAAATGGTGCGTCCTCCATGAAGGCCGTCCGGTGGTTTGGCAACTCGATCTTGGAAAGACACCCGCCACGCCGGCGGAGTATCGGCTCACCTCCGCCGCCGACGTTCCGGAACGCGATCCGCGCACGTGGACGCTCGAAGGTTCGGCGGACGGCCAGACGTGGATGTTGCTGGACGCGCGCAAGGACGAGCCGCTCTTCGCCCGGCGCCACGAGACCCGCTCCTACAAGATCGCGCAGCCGGCGGCGGCGCGTTTCTTCCGTTTCACCTTCCTGCCCAACCCCGGCGTGACGCATTTCCAGGTGGCTGAAATCGCCCTGGATGGTGTCACGCCGAATCCGCTCGCGCCAGTCCCGCCGGCGGCCTACACGCGCACGCTGGACTTACGCGCCGCGCTGGCGAACGTGGTTTACGAACAAGGCGGCGTGCGCTTCACCCGCGACCACTTCATCAGCGCGCCCGACGAAGTCTTCGTTTCCCGCCTCACGGCGAGCCAGCCGGGGGCGCTGTCCTTCACGGTTTCCCTGAATCGCAAGGAACGCTTTGAAACCAAGGCCGTGGCGCGGAACGAACTTTTGATGACCGGCTCCCTGAACGATGGCCGCGGCGGCAAGGGCGTGACCTATGCGGCGCGGCTGCGGGCGCAGGTCAAGGGCGGGGCCGTGAAGGCCGAGGGCGATACCCTCGTCGTGACGGACGCGAGCGAAGTGCTGTTGCTTCTGGCGGCGGCGACCGACTACCGGGGATTTGCCGGCCGCCAATTGGACGATCCCTTGGCGGCGACCCAAACCGATCTCGACAAGGCGGCCAGGAAGTCCTTCGAGGAGTTGCTCGCCGCCCAGCAGACCGACCACGGCAAGTGGTTCAACCGGGTTGAGGTGGATTTGCCGGCGACGGCCAACAGCGCGCTGCCGACCGACAAACGCCTGGCCGAGTTTGCGAAGGGCGCGGAGGACCCGGCCTTGGCGGCGCTGTATTTCAACTTTGGCCGCTATTTGTTGATCAGCTCTTCGCGTCCGGGCGGCCTGCCGGCCAATTTGCAGGGAATCTGGGCCGAGGAAATCCAGACGCCATGGAACGGCGACTGGCATCTCGACGTCAACGTGCAAATGAACTACTGGCCCGCCGAGGTCTGCAACTTGTCTGAGCTGCACGAACCGATGCACAAGCTCATCGCGTCATTGGTCGAGCCCGGTCGCAAGACCGCGAAGGCTTATTACGACGCGCGCGGCTGGGTGGCGCACGTGATCACCAATCCCTGGGGCTTCACTTCGCCCGGGGAACACGCGTCGTGGGGCGCGACCGTGAGCGGCTCGGCGTGGCTTTGCCAGCATCTCTGGGAGCATTACGCCTTCACGCAGGACCGCGAGTTTCTGCGCTGGGCCTACCCTATTCTCAAGGAGTCGGCGCTGTTCTACCTCGACAATCTGGTGGAAGAACCGAAGCGGAAGTGGCTCGTCACCGCCCCGTCCAATTCACCTGAAAACGCCTTTCGGCTGCCGGATGGCAAAGTCGCGCATGTCTGTCTGGGGCCGACGATTGACATGCAACTGCTGCGGGAGTTGTTTGGCAACACGGCCCGCGCGGCCGAAATCCTGGGCTTGGACGCGGAGTTGCGCCGGGAACTCACGGAGAAGCGCGCCCGCCTCGCGCCCAATCAAATGGGTCCCGACGGTCGCTTGCAGGAGTGGCTGGAGCCGTATCCGGAGCCCGAACCCAAACATCGCCATGTTTCACCGCTGTATGGGTTGCATCCCTATTATGAGATCACGCCCCGCGGCACGCCCGAACTCGCGCTGGCCGCGCGGAAACTGCTGGAAGGCCGCGGCGATGAGGGCACGGGTTGGTCGCTGGCGTGGAAGATCAACTTCTGGGCGCGGCTGCATGATGGCGACCGGGCGCACCGCCTTTTGAAGATGTTGCTGCGACCGGCCATCGGGAGCGGGATGAACTACCTAGGGGGCGGCGGATCGTCGGCGAATCTCTTCTGTTTCCATCCGCCCTTCCAGATTGACGGCAACTTCGGCGGTTGCGCTGGCATCGCCGAGATGCTGTTGCAATCGCACGCCGGCGAGATCGAGTTGCTGCCCGCGCTGCCGAAAGAGTGGCCGGCCGGTTCGCTCAAAGGCTTGCGGGCGCGCGGCAATTTCACCGTGGACCTTGAGTGGTCGGAGCGCCGGGTAACGGCCTTTCAAGTCACCTCCACGGAGCCGCGCGAAGTGAAAGTGCGCGTGAATGGCGCGGTCCAAACGGTCAAGGCCGAAGGGCGACCGAAAGCGACGGAGGGCCGTGACGCTCAACCCCGGTGACGGAAATCCTCGCCCTTACGGCCGCACCGGGCCGGTTCGTCACCTGGCCCACGGCGATGGACGTGATGCCGAACGCGCCCACGTCCACCCGCTGCGTCTGCCAGCCAGTAGGCGATTGCGTGAGCACGAGCAAGTGGTTGATGTTCGTGCCCGGAGCGCCGTCCGCGTCCAGGACGATCTCCTCCGCGCCCACGCCGTCCAATTGCCCCACGCCCACCACGAAGTTGGACGGAGTGAAGGCGTGTTGGATGGAGGCAATTTGCGTTCCGGGATTGCCGAGCAGGTTGGGTGCGCTGGCCGGGTCGCGCGGGTTGGTGCCGGCTTTCCATTCCTGCCCGTCGGTCCAGCCGTCGCCGTCGGTGTCGGTGTGGGCGCTGGCGTTGTTGGTGA
>CAZJTM010000308.1:0-5221 GCA_964548925.1 uncultured Verrucomicrobiota bacterium
AGGCTGAGTTCTGGAAAGGGATAAAGCAGAACAGGAAGGCAGGGATCAACAAGGCAAAGAAACAGGGATTCGTCTTCAGGGTCACCACCGACGATGCTGTCATCGAACCGTTTCACAGGCTGCTGGGTTCAACCTACAGCAAGACAGGGCTGCCTTATCCGGATATAAGCTTTTTCAGGGCGCTCTCTGAAAAGTTGAACGGTGAGCTGAGGTGGTTCATCCTTGAAAAGGACTCCAGGCCCGGCATCATTCTGGCAGCATTTTTATCGAAAAGCACGCTCTGGATCTTTTACCCCGGTATCGATCAGTCACAGTCGTTTCTGCAGCTCAGGCCGGTTGACCTCTTTTACTGGGAGGTGATGCGGTGGGGAATGGCGAACGGGGTCACCGTTCTCGACTGGATGGGCGCCGGCATGCCTGACAGGGAGTACGGAGTCAGGTATTTCAAGCAGCAGTACGGCGGGGAGCTCGTCAGTCCGGGACGATTTCAGGCGGTGCACAAGCCTCTGCTGATGCTTTTAGGTAAAACAGGTGTCTCACTACTGAAACTCAGAAGAAAAAAACAATGAAAATCCTTATTGACATAGGTCATCCCGCGCACGTTCATCTCTACAGAAATTTCTACAGGGAGATGAAAGAACGCGGTCATTCGCTTTATGTGACAGTCAAGAACCTCCCTTCAGCTACCAGGCTGCTCGACCTGTACGGCATCCCGTACACGGAGATCGGCGCCAGGGGTGACACTCTTGCATCGAAGGGGCTCAAGCAGGTTTTCTTCAGCATGAAGCTGGCGGGCATAGCCGGCCGGCTGGGCATTGACCTTGGTATAGGATCATCGATCTCCCTGGCCCATGCCTCCGGATTATGCCCTATGAAGTCCGTGATTTTCGACGATGATGACGACCAGGTTCAGCCTTTGATGACCAGGTACGGTCATCCGTTTGCCGACCTGATTGTCTCCCCATCATCACTAAAAAATGCACGGGCCTCCAGGAAGGCCCTTTTTTATCCCGGTTACCATGAGCTGGCTTACCTCCATCCCTCCAGGTTCACTCCTGATCCGGAGGTGCTGAAGGATGCCGGCGTGAGTCCGGGAGAAACATTCTTCATTATGAGGTTCAATGCCTTCAGGGCGCATCATGACAAGGGTGTGACGGGGCTCTCTCCCGATCAGAAGATCGGGCTGGTGAAACTTCTTGAATCGCGTGGCAGGGTGTTCATCACCACCGAGACAGAGGCGGAGCCGGAGCTGGCCAGGTACAGGCTTCGCATTTCGCCCGACAGGGCGCATTCGCTTCTAAGCTACGCCACGATGTTCATAGGTGACAGCCAGACAATGACATCAGAGGCGGCTGTGCTGGGTGTGCCTGCCCTCAGGTGCAACACTCTTGCACACTCAATTTCATATCTGACTGAGCAGGAGGAAACATACGGGCTTACATATGCGTACAAACCTACAGAATTCGGCCTTTTGCGTGAGAGGATGGAAAGCATGCTCGGGAACCCTGGCCTGCATGAGGAATGGCAGCGGAGAAGGACCAGGATGCTCGGCGATATGATTGATGTGACGGCATTTATGGTCTGGCTGACAGAAACATACATAAATAGGGGAGAACGCCGCGATTTGAGTGAAATTGATTTTAGCCGTTTCAGATGATTTTAAACCGGAATTTTGATTTTACCCCGGCGATGTACCGGAGATTACTGGAAGCTCTTCAGGGAGCCGGATATGCGTTTCTTACCTTCAGTGATTTATTTCCGTCAAGGGATGGCAGGTATGTGGTACTTCGCCATGACGTCGACAGGAGGCCGGAAAACTCACTTCAGCTTGCTGCAATCGAAGCCGGAATGGGGATACGTGCCAGCTATCATTTCAGGATCGTGGGCTCTTCAAACAATCCGGATATTATCAGGGAGGTGGCCGGGCTTGGGCATGAGATAGGCTATCATTACGAGGATCTGTCCCTGGCGGCCAAACACGATGACCGTAATGGCACCGGCCTGATGGAAGCGCTGGCTGCAGAAGCCTTTGCAAGGTTCCGTTCCGGTCTCGGTTATTTCAGAACTTTTTACCCGGTACGTGTCATCTCGATGCACGGCAGCCCGACAGGACGGATTGACAACCGGCTTGTCTGGAAGTATTATGATTACCGCGACTGTGATGTTATCTGTGAACCATATTTCGACATCGACTTCTCTGAGATGCTTTACCTGACAGACACCGGCAGGAAATGGGACGGTGACAGGGTCAGTATAAGGGACAGGGCGCTTCCGGCAGGCAGCAATCTGCCTGGCGAAGGCTTTGCCGGATGGAAGGTAAGGCCTGTCAGTGGCAGTCTTCTCAGAATGACTGAAAAAGGGATTGCGTTCCGCGAGCGCTGTAAAATTCATTCAACTAAAGAAATCCTGAACCTTGCAGCCTCAGGAAAAATGCCAGACAGGATTGTAATCAACACCCATCCCCAGAGATGGAATAATGCCTTTGCCCCATGGTTATCGGAGCTTTGCGCCCAGTCGGCCAAAAACCAGCTGAAAAAATTAGTTATAAGATTCAGGGGGTTGAAGACAATAAATTGATTTTTAGTTTAAACGAAAATCATAAAATAAGTTCTTATGTTATTGAGTTTTATTAATCAGAACAGATCGGAATGCAACCATCGGCAGGATTTTAAGGTCTTGCTGATGGATTGATTTAATACCAGGTTGAACAAATAAGACCAGTCATGAATATAGTTCAGGTTACAGCGGTGTCAAAAAATCTCTGGAGCAGGATCCGGAAACTGGTTGTTTCCGTGATCATCCTCGCCTGTTGTTCCGGGATAGCAGTTGCCCAGACACCTACGTGGGTGGCGGGAACTCCGTCGGTCGGAACGCCAGGACCGATTACGATCCCCGTAAACTACGGGATCAACATGACCGGTACGGTTTACATAATTGTGTTCAACTACAATTATGGCGGAACGCTTACCTCGACCGGTGTCAGGAACTCAGCGATAGCAGGCCCCTCGGGGTCACTTGTTGCCACCGCAGTAATACCTGTTGCGACAATCAATACAGTATTGCAGCATATCATTTCGGGGCTTGCCCCTAATACGCTCCATTCTGTTTATATCGTTGCCGCAAACTCCTCAGGGACACTTCAGCCATCTCCAGTCAAGATGATTGCCACAACTTTGCCCTGCCCCAAAATCCAGCTATTCAACTTCTTCGGGAACCTTGGTGAATGTGTTAACCTTGGGGCACAGGGGATGTTCCAGGTGTCTCCCCTGGGGGTGCTGCCTACCGGGATCCTGGCAGGCAGCCAGTGGACTGTTGACTGGGGTGACGGGTCACCCATATGGACTTACACTTCGGCCGCAGATAACGACCTTCCTCCAGTCCAGCTACACACTTTCGCAACTACCACTGACTGTGCTTACATAGGAACATGGACTGTCAAGAATCCTTGCAACGAATTTTATGCTGCAAGAGGGATTTTTGTTGTTCATGGTCGTGATATACCTTCTGATGGCGATGGCCGGTTACGGATGCAGGAGACAATCTCCGGCGATGCAGATATCGTTTACGTCTGCGAAGGAAATGAGCATAATCTTGTCCTCCGGGATATCAGTACCTGGAACTGTCAGAACCCCAATGTCCCGGCTCCGCTTAATCCGTCTGATTATGACAACGAATCACCACGAACGATTCAGTTTGTCTACGGTGAGACACCGGCCGGTGCGCCGATGAATACAATCACCGGTAATGTCCTGATTGGAGGAACCCATGTAGCAAACGGAGCAAACGGTTATGTGGGCCCGGTGACAGGACCTCTCAATCCTCCCAATCCGAATACTCTTACCGACGTCATAACCATTCCCTCTTCATGCAAGGCCGGGGAACGGTTTTACGTATACCTCAAGGACTGGAACAAATGTAATCCGTACATAGACGAGAATCTGAACTATGTTTACGAGCAATTCATCATCGAAGTCATAGATGCACCGCCGGCGCCTGCAGTGGTAACACCGCAGGTTTATTGCTTTGACGGCATTGCACCAACCCTGACTGCAACAATCAGCATGCCGGGTAATACACTCAACTGGTATGCTGATGCAGCGCTGACCACCCTGCTTTATACCGGGAATCCATTCACTCACGGTCAGACAGCTGCTGGTACTTATGACTTTTATGTCACAGAAACAAGCGGTGTTAATGGCTGCGAAGGCCCCGCATCACGTATAGACCTGATAATAAGGGAAGAACTCAACAGGCCTGGTTCGATTACAGGTCCGTCTGAGGTATGTATCAACGCCACCGGACAGGTCTTTTCGGTTGTCAATAATCCTCCCACAATGCTGACAGGAGGTACCACGGAATATGTCTGGACAGTGCCTGCCGGTTGGACAATAACTGCCGGACAGGGAACCCGGCAAATCACGGTTGACATCGGAGGTTCTGCCGGAACCCGCACTGTCAGTGTCGTCAACAGGTATACCAGCGATCCGCGATGCCCTTCACCCTCAAGAACTTTTGACCTTACCGTCAGCCCATTGTCGGTAGGAGGAACAGTATCAGGCACATCGCCCATCTGTCTTAATTCTTCAGTCACTCTCACACTCTCAGGCCAAACGGGAACAGTCCAGCGCTGGGAGAGAAGGCTTCTTCCTGCAGGAGCATGGACCAATGTGGCAAATACGACCACTACCTATACCTATACACCTCCATCTGTTGGCACCTGGGAGTTCAGGGCGCTTGTCCGGAGCGGATCCTGCAGCCAGCAGTATTCCTCGGTATACCAGGTAGTGGTTGACCCGACCTCTGTAGGCGGAACAACCTCCGGCGGCAACAGCCCGATATGTATCAACACTCCGACGGGCAACATCACCCTGTCAGGCCACACCGGCAATGTTGTACGCTGGCAATGGAGGCGCAACGCAGGTGGCTGGAACAATATCGCAAACACTACCACAACGCTCAATTATACGCCCACCAATTCCGGCACCTATGACTTCAGGGCTGAGGTCGGAAGCGGTTCCTGTCCTTCCGTTTATTCAACACTGACAACAATTACAGTCAATCCCGCATCAGTAGGAGGTGCTGTCGGTGGAGGAACCACCCCGATCTGCCTCGGTTCACCGACCGGAAATATGACCCTTGGCGGACACACCGGAACGGTTCTCAGATGGCAGCGGCGGGTCAATGCTGGTGGTTGGAGTGACATCTCCAACACCACAACAAC
>CAZJTM010000309.1:0-5054 GCA_964548925.1 uncultured Verrucomicrobiota bacterium
GGCTCAATTGGAGGAAGTGGTCCGTGCCTTGGCAGCCCGTGGAAACGGAGGTCGCCAATGAACGCACTCACCGCACCCGTAGCGGCGGTCGGCAGACCGCCGCAAGCTCTTCGTCCCTCATCGAATCAGCGGCGCTTTCTCAAGCACCTCCATGTTCTCCCGCAGGCACTCCCGCGGGCATTGCGACCACCGGGGGCTGCATCCCACGCGATGAAATGAGGGAGGAGTGAAAGGCAGGTTTACGGTTCGTTCGACGGCTGCCACCACTGGTCCAGTTTTCGCGTCAAACGCTGGACCCGGCGGGGTTCCTGGCTTGCCAGGTCGTTCTTCTCCCACAGATCCTTGCGCAGATCGTAGAGCTCTGGTTTCGCGTCTGGGCAATTGCGCGGGTCGGGCGCGAGGAGTTTCCACCAACCGTCAATGATCCAGCGCGTCTGCAGGCTGCGCGTGAGATGGTCCACGTCGGCGATGTTGTGGGCGTATTGCTCGCCGAAGACTTGCGAACGTCGCGCGACGGCGCGGGCGTCGGTGAGGTTGATGCCGGGCAGGCCCCTCGGTGTCGGTGTCCGGAGCAGCCCGGCCAACGTGGGCCACAAGTCCACATTGCTGGCGAGGTGTTCCGCATCGCGATGCGGCTTCACTCGCCCCGGCCAGGAGATCATGATGGGTGTGCGCACGCCGCCCTCGTAGGGCGTCAGCTTGGAACGCGGCGCGAACTGGTTCGCTTTCTCGGGATTCTGAATCCAGCCGTTGTCGGTGGTGTAAATGACGATCATGTTTGAGCGCAGCCTCTTTGCTTCGAGGTGGCTCAGCAACTCGCCGCAGGTGCGGTCGAACCATTCCACGGAGGCCCAATAGCGCGCGACCGGTTCGCTGGTCGCCACGTTGAGATACTTCCGCAACAAATCGTCCGGCGGCGTGTGTGGCGCGTGCGGCAGCATGGGCGCGTACCAGACGAAGAACGGCTTGTTCCCCGCCTGTTCGATGAACGCGTAAATCGGTTCGAGGCTGTCGCGCCCGATGGACAAGCCGGCGCCACCGTGACGGTCGCCCTTGCCTTCGCCAGCCGTCATCGCGTGGGTGAAGCCGGCGGTCTTGATGGGGTCGCCTTCCCACCACTTGCCCGTCTGCAACGCCGCGTAGCCACGCGAAACGAGATCGCGGACCAAGTTGGGCCGTCTGGCGAAATTGGCGATGATCGTTTCGTAGTAACGGGCATACTTCGGATTGCCACGCGCCGCCATCGCATTGACGCCCTTGTCCGGCAGATCCGGGTCATTGCCGGTGACGCCGTGCTGATGCGGGTAAAGCCCGGTGACAATGCTCGACAAGGCTGGCCGGCACAGCGGCACGGGCGTGTAGCCGCGCTCGAAGGTGAGCGATTGCGCCGCCAACCGATCCAGGTTCGGCGTCGCAATATGCGGATGGCCCATGAAGCTGTAATCATTCCAGGCGTGGTCGTCGGAGATGATGAACACGACGTTGGGCGTGGGCGAGGGGATTGCCGCTGTGGCTGCGGCGACGGCCAACCCGAACAGGCTGAATGCGACGGCAAACATCTGTTTCATATCGCGAGATCGTCGTGGCCATCAGGTTTGCCGGTCACCGCCCGCGTGGCAAGTCTGCTCCAAAGCGGCAGGTAGTGAGGCAGATTGGCGTTGTCAATGCCCGAGCGCCTGGCCTACATGTACGCCGAACACCGACGCGGCGAAAGGCCATCCATGAATCGCGAGCACTACAATGAAGTGGTCAGGACGTTTTTCCATTGCGATCCCGGCGCCATCACCGGCATCTTCCGCGAGTTCCTCCTCGCCCTGCAGGCGGAGGAAACGCTCCCGCCCACCGCGCACATGTCCCAGAACTACGAAACGGCACGGGAGAATCCGGAAATTCACGTCCTGCCCGGCAATCTCAAGGACGCGCGCGACGCGGTGTTTCCCTATTTCTGGGGCACGGATAGTTGGTCCTCGCCGCTGCACTTGGAGAACGTGAAAGGCCCGGCGAATTACGCGTCCCTCGTCGGCGCGCTGGCCTGCCTCCTCAAGAATCCCAATCTCTGCACGGACACTTACAGCCAGCGCTCGAACGAACTGGAGGTCAAAGCGGTTACCGCACTCGCCAATCTGCTCTTTTACCACACCAAGGACCCTTGGGGCGTCTTCACCATGGGGGGAACGGTTTCCAATCTCTATGGCGCGAAGATCGGCATCGAGAAGGTCCTGCCGCGCGCCATGCAAGACGGGCTGCAAGGGGCGAAGATCGCGGGAATCGTCTCGGAGGCGGCCCACTATAGCAACCTCACGCTGGCGGGCTGGCTCGGGATCGGCACCGCGAACCTGCATCGCATTCCGACAGATGCGGCGATGGCCATGCGGCTGGAGGCGCTGGAGGAGCGCCTGGAGACGCTGCATCGCGAGGGGTTCCGAGTGGCTTTTGTGACCGCAACGTTCGGCACCACGGACGCGTTTGGCGTGGATGACGTGGGCGGGATTCGCCGGGTGATTGACGGGTTTGCGCAACGACACGGCGTGCCCGCGCCCCAACTGCATGTGGATGCCGCCGTCGGCTGGGTGCTGAGTTTTCTCACGGAATACGACCCGGCGGAAAACCCGCTGGGCTTCAGTACGGACCTGCTTCCGTTGATCCAGCGGGCGCAGACCCTCGCGCGAGGTTTGCAGCAGGCGGACAGCATCACGATTGATTTCCACAAGATGGGCTGGGGCCACTATCCGAGCAGCGCCTTTCTGGTGAATCGCCGGCGTGACCTGCAATACCTCGCCCGCACGGTTTCGGACACGCCGTATTTCTCCGAGGCGGATGGCCGCCGCGACCCGGCGCTGTTCACGCTGGAATGTTCCCGCCCGGCGATCGGTCCGTATGCCGTCATGGCGTCGCTCAACGGGCTGGGACTGACCGGTTGGCGGATGCTGGTGGGTCGGGCGTTGGAGCTGGCCGCAACGCTCAAACGCCGGATCGAGGCGCTCGACAACTGCAAGGTGTTGAATCTTGAGACCTGCGGGCCCAGCGTGGTGTGGTGGGTGTTGCCCAAAGGCCGCAACGCGAAGGAAATCTTTCAACGGGCGGTGGCGGGACAGCTCCCGGCGGAGAAGTTCGCCCACTACGCGGCGGAGGTTCGCCGGCTGTTCGAGAAACGCGAGAAAGCAATCGAGCCGATGCTTGACGCCCGGTTGAGTTTCACCAACAGCGTTGGCTATTGCCCGAATGGGCTGGCCTTGCCCGCGTGGAAGGCCGTGTTTTTCAATCCCAAAACGGACGACGCGGTGGTGGATCGCCTCCTCCTGAGCATTGAGGAGTTGCTCTGAATCGCGGCGACGCACCTGCACCGTGCCTCAGGGTCCGCTTCGGATCCGGCGAGTCTTTCCGTTCATGCCAGCCTTCGCGCGGCCCGGCGGAACGGTGAAAACCAGGCTGACGAAAGATGTTTTGTTGACAGACCGCCCCCCAACCGGGTTTAACTAACGCAGACTTAATACGGAAACTTAAGAAATGCGACCATCGCCCAAACCACCGGCACCGGTTTCACCCTTTCGTTCCCGTACCGACCCCCAACCTCATATCCTAGAAAGAACCACCCTATGCATTGGCTAGATTGGATTGTCATCGCTCTTTACTTCGGGCTCATCGGCTGGGTTGCCTGGTGGTATGGGCGGCACCAGAAAGACACCACCGATTACTTTCTCGCCGGCCGCAACGCCGGCTGGGTGGTGATCGGGGCGTCCATCTTTACCTCGAACATCGGCTCGGAACATATCGTCGGGTTGGCGGGTCAGGGGGCGGCCACGGGCATGGCGATGGCGCACTGGGAACTCCACGCCTGGTGTTTGATCGTTCTCGCCGGCTTGTTCGTGCCCTTCTATTACAAATCCGGCGTCGAGACGATCCCGGAGTTTTTGGAGAAACGCTTCAGCGCGCGCACGCGGCTGGTGCTCTCGTGTGTTTCGCTGGTGGCGTATGTCTTCACCAAGGTCAGCGTCACGGTGTTTGCGGGCGCCATCGTGTTTCAGGCCCTGCTGCCGGACACGTTTGGCTCACCACAGAACGCCTTCTGGGTGGGTGCCTTCGCCACCGTAATCATCACGGGCGTTTACACGGTGTTTGGCGGCATGCGGGCGATCATGAACACCGCCACGCCGCAGGCGGTAATCATCCTCCTCGGTTCCTTCGTCATCACGTACATCGGGCTGAACCGTTTGAGCGGCGGCTCCGGCCCCGTCGCCGGCTGGGGCGAACTGGTGGCCGAATGCAAGGGGAACGCCACGGACTTCGCCCTCTGGCGACCCCTCGGGAGCCCGTTTGACCCGAACGCCTTCCCCTGGCTGGGCATCCTCATCGCCTCGCCGATTATTGGCCTATGGTATTGGTGTACCGACCAATACATCGTGCAACGCGCGCTTTCGGCCAAGAACCTGGCCACGGCGCGGCGCGGCGCTTTGTTCGGCGGTTTGCTGAAGGTCTGGCCCGTGTTGATCTTTTTGATCCCCGGTATGATCGGCTGGGCATTGGACAAGAAATTCAACGCCGGCAAGGACGACCCGGCCCTGATGCAGACCTACGACTTGAACCTCTCCACCGCGGAAAAGGGGGCAATTATCAGCGCAGCGAACGCCAAGCTCCGTTCCCTGAACGCGGCGAGTGACGGCAAGACTGCGGGTTTCTTTATTCCGCGCGAGTTGAAGGAGCGGGAGATCAAGCTGGATTCCGGCGAAACCAAACGGGTGCTGGCGCTGACCATCAAAGGTGACCAGGTCTTCCCGACGTTGGTGACGTCGTTGCTCCCTGCGGGCATTCGCGGCTTGATTGTGGCCTGCCTGCTGGCGGCGCTGATGAGTTCGCTCGCCTCGCTGTTCAATTCGAGCGCGTCGCTGTTCACGGTGGATATCTACGAGAAGTTGCGCCCCGGCCAGTCGGAAAAGCATCTCCTATTCATCGGCCGCATCGCGACAACGGTGGTCGTCGGCCTGGGCATGATCTGGATGCCGGGCCTGGCGCAGATTTCGGGCGGCGGCGTGGATCAGTCTGTGCAGCGCGTGCAC